>CBFGMM010000067.1:0-11125 GCA_965649855.1 uncultured Thermomonas sp.
GCCAGGCGCCGGTCGCGCAGCGTGGGCCGGCGCGGCGCGGGCGCGGCCGCGGGCACCGCGACGGTGTCCGGCAGGTCCGCGCCGGTCTCCCCGGTCTCGAACGGCGCGTCCTCCGGGAACGGCTTGAACTCGTGGATCTCGAAGCCGAAGTCGCGCAGGTAGCGGCGCTTGTACTTGTACGACACCGCGTAGGCGATGAAGGCGTCGGTGGCGGCCAGGCTGTTGGTGGACACCCGCACGCGCGGCGGGTCGGGCTGCCGCTGCAGGCCGCGGAACAGCCGCTGCGCCGGCTTGGACAGCACCAGGTAGGGCGTCTGCAGCAGGATCTCGCGGTCGGCGCCGGCGATCAGTTCGCGCAGGCCGCTGGTGGCTTCCAGCACCTCGCTGTCCCGCGCGTCGTCGCGGTGCTTGGCCGGCCCGTCCGCGATGAACTCCACGCCGTCCACCGCCAGCGCGGGCGCGACCAGCCGCTCCCGCACGTACTGCGCGTCGACCACCCGCTCCAGCAGCGCGCGCACCCGTTCCGGCTTGCGGTAGGGATGGTGCGGCAGCGGCGGCACCCCGTGCCGCTGCAGGTAACCGCCCACGTCGGACAGCCGTTCGGCGGGCACGCTGCGCGGCGAGTTCCAGAACGCGGCGAAGTTCGTGGCCATCTCCCTGGCCACCGGGCCGGCCACCAGCAGGTCGCGGTCGCGGAAGTTGTAGGACTCGCTCCAGTCGTAGTAGTCGTCCTGGTAGTTGCGCCCGCCGGTGATCGCCACCGCGTCGTCGACCAGCAGCAGCTTGTTGTGCATGCGCCGGTTGAGCGTGCGCCAGCAGCAGGCCGCGGCCACCGCGTACATCGGCAGCGCCAGCCGCGCGCGGCCCAGCACCGGGTTGTACAGGCGCATCTCGAAGTTGGCGTGCACCCCCGCGAACGCGGCCAGGGTGGACACCTTTTCCAGCGCGGACAGCTGGTCCATCAGCACCCGCACCCGGACCCCGCGGAACGCGGCGGCCTGCAGCTCGTCCAGCACCAGGTGGGCGGAATCGTCCTCGTCGAAGATGTAGGTCTGCAGGTCGATGCTGCGCCGCGCGCTGCGGATCAGCGCGATGCGCGCGAGCAGGGAATCGGGCGCGTCGTCCAGGATCAGCGCGCGGTGCCGCGGCGCCTGCGCGCTGGAGGCGGCGAACGCGGCCGCATCCAGTTCGCGCAACGGGGTGTCCAGCGCGCACGCGTCGGCGCGCGCGCATTCCACCTGGGTGCTGCGCGCGTCGTGGGCGATGCGCGCGTTGGCGTCGCGCTGGGCCGGCGAGGTCGTGGCGCAGCCGCCCAGCAGGATGGCGGCCAGCAGCGCCAGGCTGCGCAACGGACTCACGCGCGCGCCCCCGGGCGCGGAGCGCGACAGGTCAGGGCCACCAGAAATGCATCAGGGTGGCGACGCCGGGCTCCACGGCCGCATCCGCCGGCAGGCGCAACACCGCGATGCCGCCCGGCGGCATGCCGCGGTAGTCGCCGGTCTGCCCGCTGTGCATCAGCGCGGCCAGCTGCTCCAGGCCGGGGTTGTGGCCCACCAGCATCAGCCGGCCCGCATCGCGGTTGGCGTCCGCCAGCGCGGCGAGCGTGCCCGGGCTGGCCTCGTAGATCGTGGCCTCCTCCCGCACCTCGGCGGCGCCGAGGTCGCCCAGCCCGTCCAGCGTCTGCCGCGCGCGCAGGGCGCTGGAACACAGCACGCGGTCGGGCTGCAGGCCGTGTTCGCGCAGCCAGGCGCCGGCCGCCGACGATTCCTCGCGGCCGATCGCGGACAGCGGGCGGCCGTGGTCGTCTGCGTCGCCCGCGGGGGCTTCGGCGTGCGCATGGCGCACCAGGATCAGTTCGCGCATCGGGGTTCCTTGTCGGAGGGAGGACGGATCAGGCTTCGCCCAGCCAGTGCAGCATGGGGTGCCAGTCCGCCTGGTGGTCGCGCACCTGGGCGGAACTGTAGTCGAACAGGCTCTTGCCGAGGCCGGTGAGCACCACGTAGGCCTGGCTGTCGCGCACCTGCGCCACCAGCGGGAATGGCCAGCCGCGCAGTTGTTCCATCGCCTGCTGCGATGCCGTGGTGTGCGGCTTCAGGCGGTTGCCCACCAGTCCGACCCGCAGCTTGCCCTTGCGCACCCGCGCGTGACGCGCCAGCGACTCCAGGAAGCGCGCGCTGGCCTCCATGTCCAGGACCGACGGCTGGATCGGCGCCAGCACCGCATCGGCCGCATCCAGGAAGGGTTCCAGCGCGTCGTGCATCGCGCCTGCCGGCGCATCCACCACCACGCGCTGGGCATCGTCCGGCAGGTGCTTGCGCCACGACCTGCGGGTGCCGTCCAGCGGCAGCACCGCACTCGCCAGGCCGGCGCGCCGCTCGCACCAGCGGGTGGCGGAGGCCTGCGGGTCGGCATCCACCAGCACGGTGCGCAGGCCGCGCAGCGCGGAGTAGGCGGCCAGGTGGGTGGCGATCGTGGTCTTGCCCACGCCGCCCTTGGCGCATGCCACCAGCCAGGTCTTCATGCCGCTGCTCCCTGCGTATGCCCGGCCCAAGCGTACACGCAGGCCGTGGGCGCGGCGTTCAGGCCGGGTAGCGCCCGGCCACGTCCAGCCGCAGCCGCTCCGCCGCGGTGGCCACGTCGATCTCCAGTGGCAACAGGGTGGACCAGTCCGCCGCGCGGCCGGCGTCTTCCAGCCGGCCCGCGGCCTCCGCCAGTTCGCGCGCGCCCACGATGCGCGAGGCGCCCTTGATCCGGTGCGCCTGGCGGGCGAGGCCGGGCAGGTCGCCGGCCACGCGCAGGGCCTGCATGCGCTGCAGGTCCTCGCCGGTGCTGGCGAGGAAATCGGCGAGCAGGCTGCGCGCCTCCGCGGCATCGCCGCCGGTGAGTTCGTCCAGTACGCGCATGTCCAGGGTGGGCGGATGCGCGAGCTGCGGCAGGCCTTCCCCCGCCGCCGCGCGCGCGTTGTTGTCGGACTCCCGCGCGGCGATGCCGCCCGCGTCCAGCGGCGTGCCGACGGTGTGCGGCAGCCAGCGCTGCAGGCAGGCGCCCAGCGTGGCGATCCCGACCGGCTTGGCCATGTAGTCGTCCATGCCCGCGGCCAGGCAGCGTTCCGCCTCGCCCTTCAGCGCCGACGCGGTGAGCGCGACGATGGGCGTGCGCGCCAGGCCGCGCCGTGCCTCGTCCTCGCGGATCGCGGCCGCCAGCAGGTAACCGTCCATGCGCGGCATGTGCACGTCACTGAGGACCAGCGCGTAGCGGCCGCTGCGCCAGCGCTCAAGGCCTTCCACGCCGTCCTCGGCGACTTCCGATGCATAGCCTGCCAGCGCCAGCTGGCGCTGGATCACCTGGCGGTTGGTCGGGTGGTCGTCGACCAGCAGCACCAGGCTGCGCTCGCGCTCGGCCTCCTCCACCGCCGGCAGGCGTCGCGGAACGTATCCGGGGGTGGCCTTGCCCGGCCCCTCCACCGCCGGCAGCTCGGCCACCGGCGCGCGCGACAGGCGGACCCGCAGGCGCAGGGTGGTGCCCATCCCGGGCACCGATTCCATCTCCACGTCGCCGCCCATCAGTTCCGCCAGGCGGCGGCTGATGGCCAGGCCCAGCCCGGTGCCGCCGAAACGGCGGGTGGTATCCACCTCGCCCTGCGAGAACGGCTGGAACAGGCGCGCCTGCGCCTGCTCGCTGATGCCGATGCCGGTGTCCGACACCCGGAATACCAGTTCGTCCACGCCGAGCGTGCCCTCGGCGGCTTCCGTGCGCCGCAGTTCCAGCGCGGCCTGCACCCCGCCCTGCTCGGTGAACTTGATCGCGTTCGACAGGAAGTTGCCGAGGATCTGGCGCAGCCGCAGCGGGTCGGCGTAGTGGGCGGGACCCACCCGCGCATCGATGTCGCAGGTCAGGGTCAGCCCCCGGCTGGACGCGGAGCCCGCGTAGCTCGCCGTGATGCTGCGCATCAGCGCCGGCAACGCGGTGGCCACCGGATCCAGCTCCAGCCGGCCCGCCTCGATCTTCGAGAAATCCAGGATGTCGCCGATGATCCGCAGCAGGGCCTGCGCCGAGGCCTGGATCACGTTCAGCGCGCGGCGCTGCTCGGGGTCCAGGGCGGTGTGGTCGAGCACCTCGATCATGCCGGTGACCCCGATCATCGGGGTGCGGATCTCGTGGCTCATCGCGGCCAGGAACGCGCTCTTCGCCTGGCTGGCCTCGCGCGCGCGCGCCTCGCTGTCGCGCAGCGCACGTTCCAGCCGCTTGATCGCGGTGAGGTCGGTGGCCACCGCCAGCAGGCCCACCATCGCGCCGGTATCGTCGCGCACCGCCGACAGCGCCAGCAGTACCGGGATCGCGCGGCCGCGGCGGTGGCGCAGCACGAACTCGCGCGGCGGCTCGCGGTGCTGGGCCAGGGCGCGCAGCGCGGTCCAGTCCGCGGCGATGGGTTGCGCGTAGGCCTCGCCCAGGTGGCGCGCCAGCGCCTGCGCGGCGGCGGGTTCGAGGATGGCGTCCATCCGCTCGCGGCCCACCAGCGATCCCACCGGCCAGCCCAGCATCTGCTCGGCGAACGGGTTGACCTGGGAGAAGCCGCCATCCGCGTCCACCGCGAAGATCGCGACCTGCGCCGCCTCCAGCAGCAGGCGCTGGAAGTGTTCGCGGCGCTCCAGCGCCACCCGCACGCGGTCGTTGTGCATCAGCTGGTCGGTCAGCTGGGTCTCGACCCGCTGAACATGCGCGCGCATGCGCAGGAAGCTGTCCAGCACCTCGCCCAGCTCGCCGGTCGGCCGGTAGCGCGGCTCGGCGCCGTAGTCGTGCTGCGCCATGCGCCGCGACAGGTCGGTCAGGCTTTCCACGCCGCGGTAGCCGTTGCGCAGGATGCGCCGGCCCAGCAGCACCACCAGCGCCAGGCAGGCCAGGGACAGCGCGATGCGCAGCCGGCTCAGCCATTCGCCGCGCGCGATCTCCGCCTGCACCACCGCGTCCGCGCGCCGCTGCGCATGGTCGGCGATGCGTTTCAGGCGCACCACCAGCGGGTCCATCGCCGGGTACAGCTCGGCATCCGCGAAGCGTCCCAGCGCACGCACGTCCTTCGCCTCCAGCGCCGCGCGCAGCCGGGCGATCGCGGCGTCGGCGCGCGGGCGCGCCTGCAGCGCCTGTTCCAGCAGGGAGCGATCCTCGCCCTGCAGCGGCGCGGCCTGCAGGGCTTCCCAGCCGGCGCTGGCGCGGGCCCGCGCGCGGTCCACCTCCGCCAGTCCCTGTTCCCAGCCGATCAGGTGGTTGCGCGCGCGGAAGGTGGTGTTGACCACGTCCTGGCCGTAGACGTCGGACAGCCCGCGGATCCCGCGCATGCCGGCAAGCACGTCGTCGCGCATGCGCACCAGCGACTGCTGCGCGTAGTGCTGGCCGACCTCGTCCAGGACCAGCACCAGCGCGCCGGTGAACAGGAACAGGCCGAACAGGCCCAGCAGCTGGTGGCGGATGCCGAGCCTCGAGGGATCCAGACGCATCGCGCGGTCAGTGGGCGGGCCGACGCCAGCGGGCGACCGCGGCCGGCAGTTCGCTGCCCGGGACCGGACGCCCGATCAGCCAGCCCTGCGCGATGTCGCAGCCCAGCTCGGCCAGCATCTGCCAGTCCTCGATCGTCTCCACTCCCTCGGCGACGGTGGTCAGGCCAAGCTTGCGGGCCAGGTCCAGGCTGGCCTCCACCACCGCCCGCTTGCGCGGCTGCGCATGCGCGTCATTGACGAACTCGCGGTCGATCTTGAGTTCGGTGAACGGGATCTGCGAGAGCTGCGCCAGCGATGAATACCCGGTGCCGAAGTCGTCGATCGACAGGCCGAACCCCTTCAGCCGCAGCCGGGCGAGCAGGCCCAGACCGCGCGCGGCATCCGACATCACCGAGCTCTCGGTGATCTCCAGGATCACCTCGTCCGGCGCGATGCCGTGGCTGGCCACGATGTCCTGGTAGCGGTCCGCCGCGGAGGAGTCGGCCAGCGCGATGGCGGACACGTTGACCGAGACCTTCAGCCGCGGGCCGGCCTGCTGCCAGCGCGCCTTCCAGCGGCAGGCCTCGTCCAGCATGCGGTCGGTCAGCGCGTGCGCCATGCCCTCGCGCTCCAGCAGGGGCACGAACTGGTGCGGCCGCACCACGCTGCCGTCGCTGCGTTCCCAGCGCGCCAGCGCCTCCACCCCCACCACCTTGCCGTTGCCGAACTCGACCTGCGGCTGGAACCACGGCACGATCTCGCCACGTTCCAGCGCCCCGGCCACGGCGGCGATGTCGAAGTCGCCCTCCGCGTCCGCCTGCTCCTCGCTGGCGTGCTCGTCGAAGCGCGCCAGCACCGCGTGCAGCTTGTCGCGGGTCAGCGGCTTCTCCACGCTGCCCAGCACGCGAAGCCCATAGGCCCGCGCCATCGTCTGCACCGTGTTGAGCAGGGCCGGATCCAGCGCGCTGACCACCACCACCGCGCGCGCCAGGCGCTCCTGCGCGATGTGGCCGATGCATTCGATGCCGTCCATGCCCGGCATGTCCAGGTCCACCAGGGCGACGTCGGGTGGCACCGGCTGCTGGCGCAGCACGTCCAGCGCATGCTGGCCGTCGGCGCCCTCCAGCACGCGCTGCACCCCGAGCTCCGCCAGCAGGCGCAGCGCGATGCGGCGCTGGAACCCGTGGTCCTCCACCACCACCACCTGCAACTCCGACCAGCTCATGCAGGCATCCCCTGTCGCAGGCAACCGGAGCGGCAAGCCTACTCCAGGCGCGCGGTGCGCGGGCAGGGGCGCGTGCGCCCCGCTGCTAAAATGTCGGGTTCTTGTTCCGGCGCCGCCGCCGCGGCGCCTTCGCCTGTCCCGGACCCCCGCCATGACCAGCACCGCCGAACTGTCCTCCCCGGCCTCGGCCAACACCGCCCTGACCAACTCGGTGGTGGACGCCGACTACACGCTGGAGGACAAGTACCGCCGCACGCAGGGGCGGATCTATCTCAGCGGCGTGCAGGCGCTGGTCCGCCTGCCGATCATGCAGAAGCTGCGCGACGAGCGCGCCGGCCTGGACACCGCCGGCTTCGTCAGCGGCTACCGCGGCTCGCCGCTGGGCGGCTTCGACCTGGAGCTGTGGCGGGCATCGAGGCACCTCGAATCCGCGAAGGTGAAGTTCGTCCCGGGCCTCAACGAGGACCTGGGCGCCACGATGGTCTGGGGCACCCAGCAGCCCGGCCTGTTCCCCGGCGCCAGGCACGATGGCGTGTTCGGCATGTGGTACGGCAAGGGCCCGGGCGTGGACCGCTGCGGCGACGTGTTCAAGCACGCCAACGCGGCCGGCACCAGCCGGCATGGCGGCGTGCTGGCGCTGGCCGCGGACGACCACAACTGCCGCAGCTCCACGCTGCCGCACGGCAGCGAACACGAATTCGTCAGCGCGATGATGCCGGTGCTCAACCCGGCCGGCGTGCAGGACATCCTGGACATGGGGCTGCTGGGCTTCGCGATGAGCCGCTTCACCGGGCGCTGGGTGGGCTTCAAGACCATCGCGGAAACCGTGGAATCGTCGGCGTCGGTCGACGTGGATCCGTTCGCGCTGCAGATCGTGCTGCCGGGGGACGACGCGTTCGAGATGCCGCCGGGCGGCCTCAACATCCGCTGGCCGGACCCGCCGCTGGAACAGGAGATGCGCCTGCACCGCTACGCGGTGAAGGCGGCGCAGGCCTTCGCGCGCGCCAACGGCATCGACCGCATCGTGGTCGATTCGCCCAACGCGCGGCTCGGCATCGCCACCACCGGCAAGTCCTACCTCGACGTGCTGCAGGCGCTGGAATACCTGGGCCTGGACGCCGCCGCCTGCCGCGAGCTGGGCATCCGCGTCTACAAGCTCGGCATGACTTGGCCGCTGGAACCCGCCGGCATCCGCGCCTTCGCGCGCGGGCTGGAGGACATCCTGGTGGTCGAGGAGAAGCATTCCTTCATCGAGTCGCAGATCAAGGAACTGTTCTACAACTTCGATGGCCAGCGCCCCTCCATCGTCGGCAAGTACGACGAGGCCGGCGAATGGATCCTGCCGAGCACCGGCGAGCTCACGCCGGCGCGGATCGCACGGGTGATCGGCCGGCGCCTGCAGCGCTTCCACCGCAGCGAGCGCATCGACGCGGTGCTCGCCTGGATGGAAGCGAAGGAGGGCGAGCTGGCGCTGCCGCGCGCCAACTTCCCGCGCGTCCCGCACTACTGCTCCGGCTGCCCGCACAACACCAGCACCAGGGTGCCGGAGGGTTCGCGCGCGCAGGGCGGCATCGGTTGCCATTACATGGTGACCTGGATGGACCGCAGCACCGACACCTTCACCCACATGGGCGGCGAAGGCGTGACCTGGGCGGGCCAGGCGCCGTTCACCGACACCCCGCACATCTTCCAGAACCTGGGCGACGGCACCTACTTCCACAGCGGCTCGCTGGCGATCCGCCAGGCGATCGCCGCGGGCGTCAACATCACCTACAAGATCCTCTACAACGACGCCGTGGCGATGACCGGCGGCCAGCCGGTGGACGGCGTGCTGACGGTGCCGCAGATCGCGCACCAGATGCGCGCCGAGGGCGTGCAGGTGATCGCGCTGGTGTCCGACGACATCGGGAAGTGGAGCGATCGTTCGATCTTCCCGGACGGCGTGACGTTCCACGACCGCCGCGAACTGGACGACGTGCAAAAGCGGCTGCGCGAGGTCAAGGGCACGTCCATCCTCATCTTCGACCAGACCTGCGCCACCGAGAAGCGCCGCCGGCGCAAGCGCGGCAAGCTGCCGGACCCGGCCAAGCGCGTGGTGGTGAATTCGCTGGTCTGCGAGGGCTGCGGCGACTGCGGCCAGAAGAGCTTCTGCGTCAGCGTGCTGCCCAAGGACACCGAGTTCGGGCGCAAGCGCGAGATCGACCAGAGCAACTGCAACAAGGACTACAGCTGCGTGGAGGGTTTCTGCCCCAGCTTCGTCACCGTGCATGGCGGCAAGCCGCGCAAGGGCAACCTGTCGCCGGCGGGCAAGGCCACCGCGGCCGAGCGGCTGCACACGCTGCCCGCGCCCGAGTTCCGCAGCGACCTGTCGCAGCCCTGGAACATCCTGATCACCGGCGTGGGCGGCACCGGCGTGGTGACCATCGGCGCGCTGCTGGGCATGGCCGGGCACCTGGAGGGCAAGGGCTCCACCGTGCTGGACCAGACTGGCCTGGCGCAGAAGGGCGGCGCGGTCACCACCCATATCCGCATCGCCAGGTCGCCCGCCGACATCCATGCCGTGCGGATCGCCGCCGGCGAAGCCGACCTGGTGCTGGGCTGCGACATGGTGGTGGTCAACGACTACTGGGTGCTGTCGAAGATCCGCCCCGAACGCAGCACCGTGGTGATGAACACCTACGAAGCGATGCCGGGCACCTTCACCACCCGGCCGGACATGCAGTTCCCGGCCGCCGACATCGTCAAGGCGGTCAGCACCGCGCTGGGCGGCGAAGCCCCGATGCAGATCGACGCGACGCAGCTCGCCACCGCGCTGATGGGCGATGCGATCGCCGCCAACCTGTTCATGCTCGGCTATGCCTGGCAGCAGGGGCTGGTGCCGATTTCCTTCGAGGCGCTGATGCGCGCGATCGAGCTCAACGGCGCCGCGGTGGAAATGAACAGGACCGCGTTCGCCTGGGGGCGCCTGGCCGTCGTCGACCCGGAGGCGGTGGTCGACGCCGCCGGCATCGTGCGCAACGCCCAGACCCGGGCCGAACGCACCGCGCTGCCATTGCCGATGCTGGGCGCCACCAACAACGACGCCGGCGAGTCCGGCCTGACCCCGTTCGCGGCCGACCTGCGCAGCGAGGACGAACTGCGCCACGTGCCGGCCTCCGATGGCGGCGAGATCGCCTTCCTGCCGCTGGACGATGCGCGCCTGTCGCGTTCGCTGGACGAGCTGGTGGCGCGCCGCGTGGCCTTCCTGACCGAGTACCAGAACGCCGGCTACGCGAAGCGCTACAGCGACTTCGTGGCCCGGGTGCGCGCCGCGGAGGATGCCAGGGCGCCGGGCTCCACCGACCTCTCCGAAGCGGTGGCCCGGTACTTCTTCAAGCTGATGGCCTACAAGGACGAGTACGAAGTGGCGCGGCTGTACACCAGCGGCGACTTCAAGCGCCGGCTGGAGCAGCAGTTCGAGGGCGACTACACGCTGCGCTTCCACCTGGCCCCGCCGCTGCTGGCCAGGAAGAACGCGCAGGGCCACCTGGTGAAGCGGGAATACGGCAGCTGGGTGTTCACCGCGTTCCGCCTGCTGGCGAAGCTGCGCTTCCTGCGCGGCACGCCGCTGGACGTGTTCGGCCACACCGCCGAGCGCCGCGGCGAGCGCGCGCTGATCGATGCGTACGAGGCCACCGTCGGGCAGCTGCTGGACACGCTGGATGCCGGCAACGTGGACCTGGCCGCCGACATCGCCAGCATCCCGGAGCACATCCGCGGCTACGGCCACGTCAAGGAAGCGCACCTGCACACCGCCAAGGCGCGCGAGGCGGAACTGCTCAGGGAATGGCGAAACCCGCTGCGGATGGTGCGGGCCGCCTGAGCCGGGCGCTCCCTTGGCCTCGCATGGAAAAGCCCGCTTGCGCGGGCTTTTTCGTTGGTCGCGGTTCGGCCGGGTGGGTGGTGGTCAGGGCGCCGCCACCGCCGCGGCCAGGGCGCCGCCGCCGGGGACCCGTTGCCGCGCGCTGGCCAGGATCTGCCGCGCATCGCGGCCATCGCAGGCGAAGCTGCGGCCGCGCTGCAGGAACTGCGCGTCGTCGGCGTAGGAGAACACCAGCTGCTGGTGCTTGAGGGTGTCGATCACCGTGCGCGCAACGCCTTCGCGCAGCGCCGGGCAGCCCTGGCTGCGACCCAGGCGGCCTTGCTTGGCGATCAGGTCCGGGTTGGCGTACCAGGCGCCGTGGATGACGATGGCGCGCTGGCGCGCGGCGTCGTTGAAGCCGGGGTCCAAGCCATCCATCCGCAGCGAATAGCCATTCCCGCCCATATAGGTTTCCGCGGTGCGGAACAGGCCCAGGCTGGTGGCGTAGCTGCCCTCCACGTTGGAGAAGCGGCGTGCCGTGTTCTCGCCCGTTCCCGAGCCGTGGGTGACGTGCTCGTGGAACAGCAG
>CBFGMM010000068.1:0-10947 GCA_965649855.1 uncultured Thermomonas sp.
CCTGGCTGGACGCGCGCTTGCTGGACGGCACCGGGTCCGGCGGCGCCATGCCGGGCGCGCGCATGCCCGGCATCCCGGCCCGCCACGCCTACGCCCGCCTGCAGTGGCGCCCGGGCGCGTGGACCCTGGCGGCCGAAGCCGTGGCCAGCGGCGACGTGCTGGCGGACGATGCCGGCCGCGCGCGCGCCGCCGGCCACGGATTGCTGCACCTGGAGGCGGCGCGGCGCTGGCCCGGTGGCGCAGGACCGCTGCACGCCTTCGTGCGGCTCGACAACGTCCTGGACCGCGCGTACGTGGGCTCGGTGATCGTCAACGAGGCCAACGGCCGCCACTTCGAACCGGGCGCGGGGCGCGCGGTGCAGGCCGGCCTGCGCTGGACCTGGTCCGCCGGTGACTAGCGCATCCGCACGCTGACCGCGGCCCCGGACGCCGGGACGATGAAGCGCACCCGCGCGAAACCGGGGCGGCCCACCGCCAGCGGATTGTTGGAGAACCCGTAGCCGTCGCGCGGGATGCCCAGGGAGTTGCGGTCGAAACGCCCGTTTCCGTCCAAGTCGTGCAGCACCATCACCGCGTAATCGCCCGGCGCGAGGTCCCGGAACACGAAGCGCGCCTGGCGTCGCCCGGCCACCACCTCGCCCTGCGCCAGCGGCGGTCGCGCCCCGGCGTCCCATTGTTCGCTGGAGGCATACACCCACACTGCCAGCCGTCCCTTGCCCGTGGGCTGCAGCCCGGACACGTCCACCGTCAGCTCCGCCGCATGCGCAGGCCCGGCGATGGCCAGCAGCACCGCGGCGATCGCCGCCGCGGCCCTCACGACACGCCCCGCTGCGCCGGCAGTCCGGCGGCAAGCGCCGATGCGTCCCGGCGCGGCCGTGCGTAGCGGCGGTCCAGCCACACCCCCGCGACTACCGCCACCGCCAGCGGCGCGAACCAGGGGAACAGCTGGGCGAAGGCGGCGGGCACCGCCGCGTGCGCCTGCAGCCATGCCCACACCGGGCGCATGGCGATGCTCAGGAACGCGACGTGGGTGGCCACGCCGCAGCCGAGGATGCCCTGGTAGTGCTGCACCACGTGCCAGTTCGCATGGCGCGGCCCGCGCCGCGCGAACACCGCCATCTGCACGCCCGCGACGATCCCCACCAGCGAGAAACCCATGAACAGCGGCACGCCGTTGGCCACGCCCACCGCCAGTACCGCCACCCCGGAACCCAGCGAGGCCAGCATCAGCGCCCGCCAGCCCGGTCGCGCCACCATCGCGCGCCAGTCGCGCTTGTCGGTGACGGCGCGCCAGGCCGTCCACATCGCCTGCGCGGTGATCACCAGCAGGTAGGCCAGGAACACCCCGGCCAGGGTGCGGCCGTCGAGGAAGCGCTGCGCGGCCAGCACCACCCCGGAGGCGAGGATCCCGCACATCGCCAGCAGGAACACCCTGCCGACCAGGCGATGGCGGGGCGAGCCCTTGCGCAACGCGGCCGCGCCCCAGAACGCCAGCAGCGCGATGGTGCCGGCGAGGATGTGCAAGGCGAGGAAGACGGCATAGGCGGGCATGTTCCGGACTCCGTGCAGCGGGAGGCCCAGTGTCGGCAGCGCGCACGCCACGCGGCATGCCCATCGGTCACCGATCCACGGTGCCGGAAGTCACTTTCTGCGCCGCGGCGGTTGCCCGCGCCAGCGCGCGCGCGCAGCATGCCGGCATGGGCACCCCGCTTGCATCCCGCCTCGACCCGATGACCCTCGCCGGGCTGGTCACCATCGCCGTGATCGGCCTGACCCTGCGCTGGCTGCCCGCCGCCGCCTGGCCGCTGGCGTACGGCCTGCTGCTGGCGTTCGCCGCGCTGATGGTCCTGCAGCCGCGCCTGGAACGGCGCGACCGGCGGCTGCACGACCTGGCCCTGCTGGCGATGGGCGCGATCGCGCTGGGATTGCTGTGGCGCCACCCGCGCGGCGGCGCGCTGCCGATCCTCACCGTGATCTGGGCGGCGATGCTGGCCGGCGCCTGGCCCGCGTGGCGGGTCGCCGCGGCGCTTGCGGTGGCCAACCTGGCCGGCTGGTGGATCCTGCGCGGCGCCGGCTACAGCCAGCCGCTGATGTCGGTGCTGCTGTACGCCTGCTTCCAGCTGTTCGCGGTGCTCACCATCCACTACGCGCGACGCGCGGAGGACGCGCGCGACCGGCTGTCGGCGACCAATGCCGAGCTGCTGGCCACCCGCGCGCTGCTGGCGCAGTCCGCGCGCGACGGCGAGCGCCTGCGGGTGGCGCGCGAACTGCACGACGTGGCCGGGCACAAGCTCACCGCGCTGCGCCTGAACCTGCGCGCGATGCATGCCGAGGCCCCGTCGGAGCAGCTGGCGCTGGTCGAACGCCTGTCGGCGGAACTGCTGGCCGACATCCGCGGCGTGGTGCATGCGCTGCGCGACACCGACGGCCTGGACATCGACACCGCGCTGCGCGCGCTGGCGGCGCCGTTCCCGCGCCCGCAGCTGCGCCTGGCGCTGGGGCCGGGGGTGGCGATCACCGAGCCGCAGCGCGCCGAGGCGGTGCTGCGCACCGTGCAGGAAGCGCTCACCAACGCCGCGCGCCACGGCCAGGCACGGGTGCTGGACGTGCGCCTGGACTGCGCCGACGGCGGCCTGCGCCTGCGCATCGAGGACGACGGCCAGGTGGCCTGGCCGCTGCGCGAGGGCCACGGCCTGACCGGCATGCGCGAGCGCCTGGACGCGCTGGGTGGGCGCCTGGACGTGGAGCGCGCGGCCGGCGGCGGTCTGCGGCTGCAGGCGCTGTTGCCCGCATGAGCGGACGCGTGCGGGTCGCCCTGGCCGACGACCAGGCGCTGGTGCGCGCCGGGTTGCGCGCGCTGCTGGAGCAGCAAGGCATCGCCATCGTGCTGGAGGCCGACAGCGGGCAGGCGTTGCTGGATGCGCTGGCCACGCAGCCGGTCGACCTGGTGCTCAGCGATATCCGCATGCCGGGGATGGACGGCATCGAGGCCTTGCAGGCCCTGCGCGCGCGCGGCGACGCCACCCCGGTGCTGCTGCTCACCACCTTCGACGACGCCGACCTGCTGCTGCGCGCCACCGAGGCCGGCGCGCAGGGCTTCCTGCTCAAGGACGCCGCGCCCGACGACCTGCGCGCGGCGATCGAGCAGGTGGCGCGCGGTCAGAGCCTGCTGCAGCCGGTGTCCACCGACCCGGTGCGCGCGCGCTGGCAGTACCACGACACCGCGCCGCCGCAGGAGCGCTTCGGCGCGCGCGAGGTGGCCATCCTGCGCCTGCTGGCCGGCGGGTACTCCAACAAGGAGATCGCGCGCAGCCTGTTCCTGGCCGAGGGCACGGTGAAGAACTACGTCTCCGACATCCTCGACAAGCTGGGCACCCGCGACCGCACCCGCGCGGTGCTCAAGGCCATCACCCTGCGCATCATCTGAGCGCGGCTATGCTGGCGCGGCAACGGGGAGGAGGCCGATGACGCGGGCGGGAGCGTGGTGGCGATGGGCGCGGCAGTGGCGGCGCGAACAGCTGGTCGAATCCACCGACCGCATCGCCGTGCTGGAGCACGTGCACGATGCCGGCCGGCTGGGGCCGCGCTATGCCTTCATGACCGTGATGTCCTCCGGCATCGCGATGCTGGGCCTGCTGCAGAATTCGGTGGCGGTGATCATCGGCGCGATGCTGGTCTCGCCGCTGATGGGACCCATCGTGCAGCTGGGCATGGGCCTGGCCACGTTCGAACTGCGCGGCGTCCGCGAGGCACTGCGCACCCTGCTGGCCGGCGTGGCGCTGGCGCTGGCGATCGCCATCCTGATCGTCCTCGCCTCGCCGCTGAAGGCGGCCACCAGCGAGATCCTGGCGCGCACCCAACCCACCTTCTTCGACCTGCTGGTGGCGGTGTTCTCCGGCCTGGCCGGCGCGTACGCCACGGTCACCCGCAAGGGCGAGACCATCGTCGGCGTGGCCATCGCCACCGCGCTGATGCCGCCGCTGGCGGTGGCCGGCTACGGGACCGCGCTGGGCAACTGGCACATCGCCGGCGGCGCGGCGTTCCTGTTCATGACCAACCTGCTGGCGATCGCGCTGTCGGTCACCATCGTGGCCCGGCTGTACGGCTTCGGCGGCTCCGACAGCCCCAAGCAGACCGCCTGGCAGGCCGCGCTGATCGTGGCCAGCTTCGCCCTGCTGTCGATCCCGCTGGGGGTGGCGCTCAAGCGGATCGCCACCCAGTCGCAGACCGAGCTGCTGGTGCGCGCGGAGGTCGAATCGGCGGCGCGCGCAGCATCTGGCCGCCTGTCGGTGCTGCGGGTGGACACCTCCACGCGCCAGGTCGCGGTGGAGGCCGTGCTGATGCTGCCCGCCCACCAGCCGGGGCTGGAGGCACGCATGCAACGCGCGCTGGAAACCCGGCTGCGGCGCACCGTGGACCTGCGCGTGCAGGAAGTGCTGGTGGCCGACGAGGCCAGCATCGCCCGCCAGCAAGGCACGCTGGCCGAACTGCGGCGCAGCGTGGCCGCGCTGCAGGACGCCGAGAGCCTGCGCGGCGAAGCGCGGCGCACCCGCGCCGAGCAGCGCGCGCGCCTGGCGGAGCGCCTGCTGCCCTTCCTCGGCCGCCTGCAACGCAGCGAGGACGGCAGCCGCTGGGACCTGTGGCTGTCTCCCACCGGCGGCCTGTCGCTCACCGATGCGTGGCGCATGGAAACCGCGGCCAACACCGGCCTGGCCGAAGGCGAGGCCGCCCTGGTGGTGCACCCGCCGTTGCAGCCGCTGCCGCCGATCCCGCTGCCCGCCGAGCCGGACACCGACGACGCCGCCGCGCGCGAGGCGCTGGGCGTGCAGGCCTGGGCCCTGCAACGCTGGCGCACACCCGCGGTCGACGCGCGCCTGGCCACGCCGGACGACGCGGTGGCGCAGGCGTGGGAAACCCGCCTGCGCGCGCAACTGGCCGCGCGCGGCATCGCACTGGCCCGCCTGGAACGCGAACGCACCGGTGCGCCGCGGCTGGCGCTCGCGCTGCCGCAGCCCTGAGCGGTCCGGCACCAACGCGGACTTGGGCGACAATGCGCGCCATCGCCACCGCCATTCGCCGCCCATGACCACCAGCCCCGCCGCGCCGCGCACCGGCACCCCCTGCTCCCTGACCCGCTTCCTGATCGAGGAGCAGCGCGCCGGGCGCATCAACCCCGACCTGCGCCTGCTGGTGGAAGTGGTGGCGCGCGCCTGCAAGTCGATCTCCATCGCGGTGGGCAAGGGTGCGCTGGGCGGGGTGCTGGGCGACGCCGGCGGCGGCAGCGCGCAGTTCAACGTGCAGGGCGAGGCGCAGAAGAAGCTCGACGTGATCGCCAACGACGTGCTGCTGGAAGCCAACGCCTGGGGCGGCCACCTGGCCGGGCTGGCCTCGGAGGAAATGGACCACAGCCAGCCGATCCCGGACGCCTACCCGCGCGGCAACTACCTGCTGCTGTTCGATCCGCTGGACGGCAGTTCCAACATCGACGTCAACGTGTCGGTGGGCACCATCTTCTCGGTGCTGCGCTGCCCCGAGGGCGTGACCACGCCGGCCGATGCGCACTACCTGCAGCCGGGCACCGCGCAGGTGGCCGCGGGCTACTGCGTCTACGGCCCGCAGACCACCCTGGTGCTGACCGTGGGCCATGGCACCCATGCCTTCACCCTGGACCGGGAGGTCGGCAGCTTCGTGCTGACCACGCGCGGCATGCGCATCCCGGAGGAAACGAAGGAGTTCGCGGTCAACATGTCCAACCAGCGCTTCTGGGAGCCGCCGATGCAGGCCTACGTCGGCGACCTGCTGGCCGGCACCGAAGGCCCGCGCGGCAAGGACTTCAACATGCGCTGGGTGGCCAGCATGGTGGCCGACGTGCACCGCATCCTGACCCGCGGCGGCATCTTCAGCTACCCGCTGGACAGCAAGTGCGCGGGGAAAGGGGGCAAATTGCGGCTGATGTACGAGGCCAACCCGATGAGCCTGCTGGTCGAACAGGCCGGCGGCGCCGCCAGCACCGGCCGCCAGCGCATGCTGGAGGTGCAGCCGACCGGGCTGCACATGCGGGTGCCGGTGTTCCTGGGCTCCAGGGCCGAGGTGGAGGCGGCGGTGCGCTACCACCGGGTGCACGACGGGGCCGCGGCGTGAGCGCGGACGATTTCATCGAGGTCACCCCCGGCGCGCTGCCGGCCGCGGAGTGCGCGGCGATCGTCGCGCGCCTGCGCGGCAGCGATGGCCTGCAGCCCGGGCGCATCGGCGGCGGGGTGTTCCCGGAGCTCAAGCGCAGCCGCGACCTCTCGATCCGCGGCAGCCCGCAGTGGGCGGATGTGGAGGCGCGGCTCAACGCGGTGGTGTTCGCCGGCCTGCTGCGCTACCTGCGGCGCTATCCGCAGGCGCTGATCGCGCCGCTGATGCTGCAGGTGGGCGGGCCGGACGGCCAGCCGAAGCGGCTGGCGGCGGAGGACGTCTCGGCGATGGACGATGCCGCGCTGTCCGGGCTGGCCCAGGCCTGCCTGCGCCCCGGCAACATCAACCTGCAGTGGTACGACGCCGACCAGGGCGGGTATCCCTACTGGCATTGCGAGCTGTACCCGCGCGACCCGGCCTGCGACACCCTGCACCGCCACCTGCTGTGGACGATCTACCTGAACGACCAGTTCGCCGATGGCGAGACCGAGTTCCTGTTCCAGCAGCGCAAGGTCAAGCCGGCCGTCGGCGACCTGCTGATCGCGCCCACCGCGTTCACCCACACCCATCGCGGCAACCGGCCGGCCGGCGGCGACAAGTTCATCGCCACCAGCTGGATCCTGTTCCAGCGCGCGGAGCAGCTGTTCCCCGCGCGCTGAGCGGCGCGGGGTGGGGCGTCAGGCGCCGCCGGGCGCCTGGTTGAGGGCCAGCCAGTACAGCCCGACGTGGCGCACCACGTCCACGAAGCGCTCGAACTCCACCGGCTTCTGGATGTAGCTGTTGGCGCCCAGCGCGTACAGGGCATCCACGTCCATCGGTTCGGCGCTGGTGGTCAGCATCACCACCGGCAGGCTGCGGGTGGCGGGATGCCGGCGGATCGCCTGCAATACCTCGCGGCCATCCAGCTTCGGCAGGTTGAGGTCCAGCAGGACCAGCGCGGGCAGCGCCATGCCCTCGCGCGTGGCGTGGCTGCCGCGCGCCAGCAGGAAGTCGAGCGCTTCCGCGCCGTCGGTGACCACGCTGAGCCGGTGCGGGCTGTCGGCCTCGTCGAAGGCGATCCGGGTCAGCTCGACGTCGTCCGGGTTGTCCTCCACCAGCAGGATCTCCTTGGACGCCGCCCTGCCGGGCGCGGTCGTACCCGCCGTCCAGCCGCCGGATTCCTCCCGTCCCGCCGTGGTGGTGTCCGCAGGGTTCATGCCGCCGCCGCCTCCGTGTCCAGATCCCTCAGGTCCACCTGGAACCGCGCACCCTCGCCTGGAACGGACCGCGCGGTGATGCCCCCGTGGTGGCGCTGGGCCACCTGCTGGGCGATGGTCAGGCCGATCCCGTCGCCCGCGCCCTGCTCGCCGCCATGCAGGCGCTGGAAGGGCTCGAACAGCTTGTCGGCGTAGGCCATGTCGAAACCGATGCCATGGTCGCGCACCAGCAACTGCAGGTGGGTCCCCCGGCGCTCGCCGCTGACCTCCACCCGCACCGGGGTGCCGGGCTGGGCGAACTGCCACGCATTGCGCAGCAGCTGCGAGAGCAGCACCTTGAGCAGGCGCTCGTCGCCGACCAGTTCCAGCCCGGGCTGGACCTGCACCGAGGCCACCTGGTCGCGGCGCAGGTCCTGCAGCTCGGCGGCCGACCACTCGGCCAGCAGGCTGAGGTCCACGCGCGCGGGACGCAACTCGGCGCGGCTGATCCGGGCCAGCTCAAGCAGGTTGTCGATCAGGCCGCCCATGCGGGCGGTGGCGCCGCGGATCCGCTCCAGGCAATCGCGGCCTTCCTCGCCCAGCGCCTCGGCCTGCCGGCCCAGCCGCTGGGCGAAGCCGTCGATGGTGCGCAGCGGTGCGCGCAGGTCGTGCGACACCCCGTAGGCGAACGCCTCCATCCGCCGCTGGGCCTCGGCCAGCTCGGCGTCGCGTTGCGCCAACGCCGCTTCAAGCTGGTCGCAGCGCGCGCGCAGATCCGGCGGCGCGGTCTCGGCGTGGTCTGGCTCTGGCAGCGGCGCGGACATCGACATTGTCTCGTGGGGGGCTAGGACTCTAACGCCCAGCCGCGTGAATTCAACGTTCACGCGGGCCGCGGGCCGCCCCGGGTGCACAATGCCCGGGCATGCTCGAGGCCCATCCGCTGCTGTGGTCGCAGGTCGCCTTCGGGCTGATCCTGACCGGCGGCCTGTACCTGTTCATCAGCGAGAAGCTGCGGGTCGACGTGACCGCCATGCTGATCCTGCTGGCGCTGGCGGTGACCGGCGTGCTGGACGGCAAGCAGGCGTTGTCGGGATTCGCCAGCGAGCCGGCGATCATCGTCGCCGCCGTTTTCGTCATCTCCGGGGCGCTGGCCGCGACCGGGATCAGCGAGCGGATCGGCGCCTGGATCGGCCGCGCGGGCGGGCAGCGCGAGTGGCGCACGATTGCGGTGGTGATGCCGGTGGTGGCGCTGCTGGCGGCCTTCAGCCACCACGTGATGGTCACCGCGATGATGCTGCCGCTGCTGCTGCGGCACGCGCGCGACCGCAAGCTGCCGGCCTCGCGGCTGCTGATGCCGATGTCGCTGGCGGCCTCGATCGGCACCACCCTCACGCTGTTCAGCGCGCCGGCCTTCCTGCTGGCCAACGACATGCTGCGCCGCGCCGGGGGGGAAGGCCTGGGCATCTTCTCCATCACTCCGATCGGCCTCGCCCTGGTGCTGGTGGGCACCGTGTACATGCTGCTGGCGCGCTGGCTGCTGCCCAAGCGCAGCGGCGAGCGCGGCGACGAGGACTACCTGCGCCTTGGCCGGTACCGCACCGAATTGCTGGTGGTGCCAGGCGGCCAGTGGGCGACCCGGCCGCTGGCCGACATGCAGCGCGCGATGGGAGCCTCGGTGCGCGTGCTGGGCTGGCAACGCGGCGGCCAGCCGCGCGACGACCTGACCCCGCACAGCCCGCTGCTGGGCGGCGACGTGCTGCAGATCGAGGTGGGCGCCGACGAAATGCTGTCCTTGCACGACGACCCGGGCCTGGACCTGCTGTCGATCGCCCGGTTCGGCGGCGCCCTGGACGGGGACGGCGCGCCGCAGCTGGTGCAGACCGTGGTGGCGCCCGGCTCCGAACTGATCGGCCGTTCGATCCGCGAACTCGACTTCGCGCGCCAGTTCCACGCCGTGATCGCCGGCCTGTGGCAACGCGGCGGCCATGCGGACGACGGCCAGCGCATGGCGGACGCGCGGCTGCGCGAAGGCGACCTGCTGGTGCTGTGGGGCCGGCCGTCGCGATTCGCCGAGCTGGCCACCCACCACGGCTTCCTGCTGCTGGCGCCGTTCGCGGGCGAGGCCAAGCGCCGCCTGCGCGCGCCGCTGGCGCTGGCGATCCTGGCCGCCACCATCGTCGCCGCCGGCACCGAGTGGCTGCCCGCGGCGCTCGCCTTCCTGCTCGGCGCGGTGGCGCTGGTCGCCACGCGCTGCATCGACATCCAGCAGGCCTACCGCGGCATCGACGTGCGGATCTTCGTGATGATCGCCGGGGTGATCCCGCTCGGCATCGCGATGGAGCAGACCGGCACCGCCGACCTGCTGGCGCGCGGGCTGGCGCAGGTGGTGACCGACTGGCCGGCGCTGGCCATCCTGCTCACCATGTTCACCGTGGCCGCGCTGCTCACCCAGGTGATGAGCGATGCCGCCACCACCGCCCTGCTGGGGCCCGTGGCGATCGCGCTGGCGCAGGTGCTGGACCAGCCGCCCACGCCGTACGTGGTGTGCACGGCGCTGGGCGCGGTGGTGGCCTTCCTCACGCCGATCGGCCACCACGGCAACCTGCTGATCCTGGGGCCGGGGCAGTACCGTTTCAGCGACTTCCTGCGCATCGGCCTGCCGCTGACCGTGCTGATCGCCCTGGTCAGCGCATGGATGGCGCGCTGGCTGTGGCTTGGAGGTCCCCTGTGGCCGGCAACGGGTTGAAGGAGGACGGCGCACCATGACCACCGTGATCGCCCCGCGCGTGCACGACCTGGGCGGTTTCCAGGTGCGCCGCGCGGTGCCCAGCCTGCAGGCGCGCAGCGTGGGCCCGTTCGTGTTCGTGGACCACGTGGGCCCGGCGCTGTTCGAACCCGGGCGCGGGGTGGACGTGCGGCCGCATCCGCACATCGGCCTGGCCACCGTGACCTACCTGTGGGCCGGCGCGCTGCGCCACCGCGACACCCTGGGCTGCGTGCAGGACATCCTGCCGGGCGACGTGAACTGGATGACCGCCGGCAGCGGCATCGCGCATTCGGAACGCACGCCGCCCGGACCTCGCGCGGACGGCCACGCCCTGCACGGCATGCAGACTTGGGTGGCGCTGCCCAAGGCCGACGAGGAGGCGGCGCCGTCGTTCCACCATCACCCCGCGGACACCCTGCCCGCGCGTGCGCATGCCGGTGCCCGGCTGCGCGTGATCGCCGGGCGCGGCTTCGGGATGGAGTCACCGGTGCGGGTGTACGCGGGCACGTTCAACGTCGCCGTGGACCTGCAGGCCGATGCGGAACTCATGATCGCCGCCGAGGCCCCGGAGCGCGCCGTGTTCGTCCTGGACGGCCGGGCCCAGCTGGACGGCGCCGACATCCCGGAGCGCCACCTGATCCTGCTCGAGCCCGGCCAGCGCCACCGCCTGCGCGCCGCCACGCCGCTCAAGGCGATGCTGTTCGGAGGCGAGCCGCTGGACGGGCCGCGCCACGTGTGGTGGAACTTCGTGTCCTCCTCGAGGGAGCGCATCGAGCAGGCCAAGGCCGACTGGGAGGCCGGTGCCTTCGGGCTGATCCCGGGCGA
>CBFGMM010000069.1:0-10907 GCA_965649855.1 uncultured Thermomonas sp.
CGCCTTCCAGGCGGCCAGGCCCTGCGCCCAGTCGCCCTTGTAGAGCACCGTGCCCGCGCTGGCCTCGACCAGGGCGCGCGGCGGCAGCGGGATCGCCAGGCGCTGCGCGCCGTGCGCCAGCCGCGCCCAGTGCCGGTCGAACCAGGGCACGCCGCCGGCATGCACGCGCATCGTCTCGAACAGCCCGTCGCCATAGGCCAGGCCGCGGTCCAGCGGCCCGATCCCGCCCACCGCGTCCGCACCGCGGAACACCAGCGCCGCCAGCGTCAGCACTCCACCCCCAGCGCGCGCAGCATGCCGCGCGCCTTGGCCCGCGTCTCGTCCAGTTCGCGCGCCGGGTCCGAGTCGATCACGATGCCGGCCCCGGTGCGGAAGCGCAGCCTCGCGCCCTCCAGCTCCGCGCTGCGGATCAGGATGTTGAGGTCCATGTCGCCGTCGTGGCCCAGCCAGCCCATCGCCCCGGTATACGCCCCGCGACCGACGCCTTCCAGCTCCGCGATCACCTGCATGCAGCGCACCTTGGGGCAGCCGGTGATGGTCCCGCCCGGGAACACCGCGGAGATCACCTGCCCCGGCGTGGTACCGGGCCTGAGCGTGCCGCGCACGTTGCTGACGATGTGGTGCACGTGGGCGTAGCTCTCCACCGTCATCAATTCGTCCACCACCACGCTGCCGGCTTCGCAGACGCGGCCCAGGTCGTTGCGTTCCAGGTCGATCAGCATCACGTGCTCGGCGCGCTCCTTGGGATGTCCGACCAGCTCGCGGATGCGCGCGCCGTCGTCGTCGCCCGCGACGCGCGGACGGGTGCCGGCGATGGGCCGCGTCTGCACGCTGCGTCCCTGCACGGACACCAGCCGCTCGGGCGACGCGCTGACCACGCTCCAGCCGGACCCCGCGAAGATCCCCGCGAAGGGCGCGGGATTGTGCATGCGCAGGCGCCGGAACAGCGCAGGCGCCGACGGCGGCTGGTCGAAGGCCACCTGCCAGCCGCGCGAGAGGTTGGCCTGGAACACGTCGCCGGCCGCCAGGTAGTCCAGCACCCGGCGTACGCCTTCCATGTAGCGCTCCGACGGGTCCTCGCCCACCCGCGCAGGCGCAGGCAGCTCAAGGTCCGCGGGCAGGCGCCAGGCGCGCGCCACGTCCGACTCGATGCGCTCCAGCCATTCCCGCGCCCCGGCTTCGGCCACCGCGATGCACCGGCCACTGCGGCGGTCGCGCAGCACCGCGGCGGGGCTGCGCAGCGCGCAGGCGACGGGCAGCGCACCCGGCGCGCGCGGCAGGCGCAGCACCGGCTCCACCTCGCCGGCGAGCTCGTAGCCGAGCAGCAGCGCCCAGCCGCCGCGGAACGGAAGCGCATCATCGCCACCGGGCGACAGCGCGGGCGCGCCGGCGCGGCACGCCTGCCACGCGGCGTCCAGGACCTGCAGGAAGCCCCCGGCACGCGCGTTGCCGCCGGCGTCGCGCACCACGCCGGCCGGATCCAGCGCGAACGCATCGCCGGCGTGTACCAGCAGCATGTCCCAGGTGCCGTGCGGCCCGCGCGCGCTGGACTCCAGCAGCACCGGGTAGCGCGCCGGATCCAGCCGGTGCAGGTCCAGCAGGTCGATGTCGGCGGGCAGTGCGCGCGTCAGGATCATCTCGCCCCCATCCGCCTCCGGCGCCTTCCCCGGCAACCCGGGGAAGGAGAACGCCGCATCAGATGCGACGGAACACCAGGGTGCCGTTGGTGCCACCGAAGCCGAAGCCGTTGGAGACCACCACGTCGACCCTGGCCTCGCGCGCCACGTTCGGCACGTAGTCCAGGTCGCAGCCCTCGCCCGGCGATTCGAGGTTGATCGTGGGCGGGATGATCCCGGTCTCCAGCGCCTTGACCGAATAGATCGCCTCCGCGCCGCCGGCCGCGCCCAAGAGGTGCCCGGTCATCGACTTGGTGGAGCTGACCATGGTCCGGTACGCGTGGTCGCCCAGCGCGCGCTTGATCGCCAGGGTCTCGGCCACGTCGCCCAGCGGCGTGCTGGTGCCGTGCGCGTTGAGGTAGCCCACGTCCTCCGGGTTCACCCCGGCATCCCGGAACGCCATCGCCATGCAGCGCGCGGGCCCCTCGCCGTTCTCGCTGGGCGCGGTCATGTGGAAGGCATCGGACGAGGCGCCGAAGCCCGCCAGCTCGCAGTAGATGCGCGCGCCGCGGGCCTTGGCGTGTTCGTATTCCTCCAGCACCAGGATGCCGGCGCCGTCGCCCAGCACGAAGCCGTCGCGTTCGCTGTCCCACGGCCGCGAGGCGCGCGCGGGATCGTCGTTGCGGGTGCTCATCGCCTTCATCGCGCAGAAGCCGCCCATCGAGGTCGGCGAACTGCCGCGCTCGGCGCCGCCGGCGATCATCACGTCGGCGTCGCCGTACTGGATCATGCGCATCGCCATGCCGATCGAATGGTTCGACGTGGCGCAGGCGGAGACCGCGGAGAAGTTCGGCCCCTTGATGCCGGTCAGCAGCGAGACCTGCCCCGGCAGCATGTTGATGATGGTGCTGGGCACGTAGAAGGGGCTGATCTTGCGGATGCCGCCCTCGTGCAGCTTGACCGAGGTTTCCTCGATGCCCCAGATGCCGCCGATGCCGGAGCCGATCAGCGCGCCGATGCGCTCGGCGTTGGCCTCGGTGACCTCCAACCCGGCATCCTCCATCGCCATCAGCGAGGCCGCCACCCCGTAGTGGATGAACGGGTCCATCTTCCTGGCGTCCTTGGGGTTCACCCAGCGGGTCACGTCGAAGCCGCGGATCTCGCCGGCGATGCGCGTGGGGTAGGTGCTGGCGTCGAACCCCTCCACCATCCCGATGCCGGAACGGCCGTTGACGATGCCGTCCCAGTTGCTGGCAAGGTCATTGCCCAGCGGCGAGACGATGCCCATCCCGGTGACTACGACGCGACGCTTGGTCATTGGCGTTCCTCACTGCTTCCCGGTTCGAGGTGGTGCAAACGCGCGGGGCCGCGTCAGCGGCCCCGGCGTGGCGACTCAGGCGCGTGGCATCACGCCTTGACGTGCGCCTTGATGTAGTCGATGGCGGCCTGCACGGTGCCGATCTTCTCGGCTTCCTCGTCCGGGATCTCGCACTCGAACTCCTCTTCCAGCGCCATCACCAGTTCCACGGTGTCCAGCGAGTCGGCGCCCAGGTCGTCCACGAACGACGCGCTGTTGGTGACGTCCTCTTCCTTGACGCCCAGTTGTTCGACGACGATCTTCTTGACGCGTTCTTCGATGGTGCTCATTCGGTTGCTCCTCCGGGAATCCGGTGATTGGGTGGAAGTTTAAGTCAATCCTGGTGCCTGTTGCCGCCGGACCCGCGTGGGCACGGGCGCAATCGTGCAGCGGCGCGCGCGGCGCGTCCAGCGTCAGGCCATGTACATGCCGCCGTTGACGTGCAGGGTCTCGCCGGTGATGTAGCCCGCCTCGGGCCCGGCCAGGAACGCAACGGCGCGCGCGATGTCGGCCGGCTCGCCCAGGCGACCCAGCGCGATCTGGCCGAGCATCGCCTGCTTCGCGGTGTCGGGCAGGTCCGCGGTCATGTCGGTGGCGATGAACCCGGGCGCGACCACGTTCACCGTGATCCCGCGCGAGCCGATCTCCTTCGCCAGCGACTTGCTGAACGCGATGATGCCGGCCTTGGCCGCGGCGTAGTTGGCCTGGCCCGCGTTGCCGGTCACGCCGATCACCGAGGCGATGTTGACGATGCGCCCGCGGCGCGCCTTCATCATCCCGCGCATGACCGCCTTCGACGCGCGGTAGACGCTGGTCAGGTTGGTGTCGAGGATGGCCTGCCAGTCCTCGTCCTTCATCCGCATCAGCAGGTTGTCGCGGGTGATGCCGGCGTTGTTGACCAGGATCGAGATGCCGCCGAATTCCGACGACAGCGCGTCGATCAGCGCCTCGATGCCGCCGGGCTGGGTGACATCGAGCTTGCGCCCGTACCCACCCGACGCCGTCAGCCGCTCGCCGATCGCCAGCGCGCCGCCGTCGGTGGTGGCGGTGCCGATCACCGTCGCGCCGCGCGCGGCCAGCTCGTCCGCGATGGCGGCGCCGATGCCGCGCGATGCGCCGGTCACCAGCGCGACTTCACCCTTCAATGGTTGCTCGCTCATGGATTCGTCCATTCCTCGATTGCGCCGGCGAACTCGCCGGGCGTGCCCAGGGCACGGGTGTCCAGCGACTTGTCGATGCGCTTGACCAGGCCGGCCAGCACCTTGCCGGGTCCGCATTCGCCGATACGGGCAACGCCGCGCGCGGCCAGCGCCTGCACGCAGCCGGTCCACTGCACCGGGAGATACAGCTGGCGCACCAGCGCGTCGCGGATCGCGTCCACGCTGTCGTGGGCCCGCGCATCCACGTTCTGCACCACCGGCAGCGTTGGCACGCGCCAGTCCAGGCCGGCCATGGTGTCGGCCAGGCGATTGGCGGCCTCGCGCATCAGCGGCGTGTGCGACGGCACGCTCACCGCCAGCCGCACCACCTTGCGCACGCCGCGGTCGGCCAGCAGCGCCAGCGCGCGGTCCACCGCCTCGGCGTCGCCGCCGATCACGATCTGCCCGGGCGAGTTGTAATTGGCCGGCACCACGACGGTCGCGCCCGAAGCCTCGGCGCACACGGCCTCGACCAGTGCGTCCTCCGCCCCCAGCACGGCGGCCATCGCCCCGGTGCCGGCGGGCGCCGCGTCCTGCATCAGCTGGCCGCGGATGCGCACCAGGTGCGCGCCGTCGCGCAGCGACAGGGACCCTGCAGCGACCAGCGCGGTGTATTCGCCCAGGCTGTGTCCGGCGAGCATCGATGGCGTGGCGCCGCCGTTGGCGTTCCACAGGCGCCACACCGCCACCCCCGCCGCCAGCAATGCGGGCTGGGTGAACTCGGTGCGGTTCAGCATCTCCTCCGGGCCGCCCTGCGACAGCGCCCACAGGTCCACGCCGGCGCCTTCGGAGGCTTCGTCGAACGTGGCTTTCACCGATGGATGCAGTTCGGACAGCTCGGCCAGCATGCCGACGGACTGCGAGCCCTGGCCGGGGAAGACCAGGGCGAGTTGTGCGGGGCGTTCGCTCACGCGGCTTCGGGCGTGGCTCGCCCGCGGATCCAAGGGACGCGCATGATACGAGCAATTGCTCTAGTGCGTCTGTACCGGGGCGTATTGGCGTTTCCGGCCTGCGCCTGCGGCGCGAATCGCCCCCTGACCCATGGGGCCGGAAAACAGCCGGGTGCGTATTCGGGAATCAGTAGCGGACCAGCGCCGAGCCCCAGGTGAAGCCGCCGCCGAACGCTTCCAGCAACAACAGCTGGCCGCGCTGCACGCGCCCGGAGCGCACCGCCTCGTCCAGCGCCAGCGGCACCGAGCCGGACGAGGTGTTGCCGTGCCGGTCCACGGTGACCACCACCCGTTCCATCGGCATGTCCAGGCGCTTGGCGGTGGCCTCGATGATGCGCAGGTTCGCCTGGTGCGGGATCAGCCAGTCGATCTCGTGGCGGTCCAGGCCATTGGCCTCCAGCGCTTCCTCCACCACCGAATCCAGCGCCTTGACCGCGTGCTTGAAGACCTCGTTGCCGGTCATCATCACGCGCACCCCGGCATTGGGTTCGTCCGGCCTGAACCCCGCGGATACGCCCACCGGGTTCCACAGCAGTTCCTTCTTGCCGCCGTCGGCGTGCATGTGGGTGCTGAGGATGCCGGTCTCGTCGTCGGCCTTGAGCACCACCGCGCCGGCGCCGTCGCCGAACAGCACGCAGGTACCGCGGTCGCTCCAGTCCAGCATGCGCGTGAGCGTTTCCGCTCCCACCACCAAAGCGGTCTTCGCGCTGCCCGAGCGGATGAACTTGTCGGCGATGGTCAGCGCGTAGATGAAGCCGGAGCAGGCGGCGTTGACGTCGAACGCCGGGCAGCCGTTGGCGCCCAGCTTGTGCTGCAGCAGGCAGGCCGAGGACGGGAAGATCAGGTCCGGCGTGGTGGTGCCCAGCACGATCAGGTCGAGCTCCGAGGGCTGCACGCCGGCCGCCTCCAGCGCGCGCAGCGAGGCGTGGTAGGCCAGGTCCGAAGTGGTCTCCCCCTCCGCGGCCACGTGGCGCTGGCGGATGCCGGTGCGCGCGGCGATCCACTCGTCGCTGGTGTCCACCAGCTTCGACAGGTCGTCGTTGGTCAGCACCTTCTGCGGCAGGTAGCTGCCGGTGCCGGCGATGCGGGCGTAGGGGCGGCCTTCGGGCTGGCTCATGCGCGGACTCCTTGCGGGTCCGCCACCCTAGCGCGGCGCGACCCTTGCGACGAACGCCCCGCGGAGCGCGGAACGCAGAAACGCCGACGGCCGCACCGAAAGGCGCGGCCGGGCGGGACGCTCACACGACCTTGCGGCCGCGGATCACTCTTCGTCGACGACCTTGGTCTTCGGCGCGATGACCTGCTTGCCGCGGTAGTAGCCGTCGGCGGTCAGGTGGTGGCGCAGGTGGGTCTCGCCGCTGGTCGGGTCGGTGGCCAGCTGCTTGGCGGACAGGGCGTCGTGGGCGCGGCGCATGCCGCGGCGGGACGGGGAAACACGGGACTTCTGGACGGCCATGGGAACAACTCCAAAGAAAAACGTTCGGTCACACCACGCGACGCATCGCGCTCATTCCTTCTTCCACCCCGCCAACGCCGCGAACGGGTTGGCCTGGGCGATTTCCTCGGCGGTCGGCGCGAACTCGCGCTCCACCTCCTCGGCCTCGGGCGAGACCGGCACCACCGGCAACGCCAGGATCAATTCGTCCTCCACCAGCTCCGCCGGCTTCAGCATGCCGTCGGCCTCCACCAGCAACGCCTCGTAGCCGGGCGGCAGGGCCGCTTCGTCGGCCTCGTCGCGCACCAGCCCCAGGCGCTGCTCCAGCCGCACCGGCAGCAGGAAGCGCTGCAGGCTGCGCTGGCATTCCAGCGGCAACTCGGCCTCGATCCGCAGGTCGGCGTACGGCACCCGCAGCGCGTCGGTGCCGAAGGCCAGCACGAAGCGGGCCTCGCCTTCCGGCCGCACCAGGCCATCGCGCAGGCGGGCCATCGCCGCAAGCGGGATCCGGCCTTCGAACTCGCGCTGGGCCGCCACCATCCGCCAGGCGTCCAGTTCCTCGGGCACCCGGCTGTTCGGCATCTCGGACATAAGCCGGAAAATGTTACGTGGCGCGGGGTTGCGTGTCAAACCCGGGCGCAGCGCCGCGGAGCGCGCCCCTGGCGGGTTTGCCCGCTCCGGGCGCCTCGTCCAGACTGGCGCGATGAACGCCCGCCGCCTGTTGCCGCTGCTGGCCGCCTGTTGCCTGATCGGCGGCGCGGCGGCGACCATCCTTGCCCCGGAGTGGCGCGTCCTGCGTTCGCTGCTGCTGGCCGGCGGCCTGGTCGCCGTGGTCGCCCACGTGGTGATGGTACGCCGGGAGCGGACCGGCATCCTGGCCCGGCGCGATGCCATCGTGGGCGTGATGGACGCCGCCGATGCGCTGGAGGCCCGCCTGCGCGACGCGCGCGGCGAGCTGGAAGCGGTGGCCGGCGACCACGAGAACCCGGTGCGCGGCGCGATGCAGGACCTGCTCAGGCAACGCCTGTGGCTGCAGGAACACGCGCAGCACGCCAGCCTGGCGCAGCTGGACGAGGTCCGCGACGCCCTCGACCAGGCGCGGGTGCTGCTGGAGCGGCAACTGGGCCTGATCGCGCGCGCGCGGGCGGGCGCCTGACATGCCGCGCCTGGTCCTGGCGTCGACCTCGCCGTACCGCCGCGAGCTCCTGGCGCGGCTGCGGCTGCCGTTCGACGTGGCCCGTCCCGAGGTGGACGAGAACGCCAGGCCCGGCGAGTCACCGCCCGCGCTGGCCACCCGCCTGGCGCGCGCCAAGGCGCAGGCGATCGCCGCAGGCCTGGATGGCGATGCGTGGGCGCTGGGCTCCGACCAGGTCGCGGACCTCGACGGCCGCGCGCTGGGCAAGCCGGGGAACCGCGACGCGGCGATCGCCCAGCTGTCGTCCATGGCGGGCCGCGCCGTGCGCTTCCACACCGCGGCATGCCTTGCGCATCCGGATGGCCGCACCCTGCCGGCCATCGACCTCACCGAGGTGGCCATGCGCCCGCTCGGCGCGCGCGAGATCGCGCGCTACGTGGATGCCGAGCAGCCCTACGACTGCGCCGGCAGCTTCAAGTCGGAGGGCCTGGGCATCGTGCTGTTCGAGCGGGTCGACACCCGCGACCCGACCGCCCTGGTCGGCCTGCCGCTGATCGCCACCTGCGGCCTGCTGCGCGCCGCGGGCTTCGACCTGCCCTAGCGCACGCGCAGCGGCTGCGCCGGCCAGTCCTCCACGCTCCCATCCAGGCCGTGCAGGCGCAGGCCCAGCCAGTGGCGGCCGGGCGCCACGCCGGCAAGCCGCCCCCGGAAGTAGACGTCCGGGTGCCGGGGGTCGGTGCTGATCTTCCAGAACCCGGCGACCCCGGCATTCGCTTCGCCATACGTGGCGCGGCCCACCGGGCGCCCGTCCAGCAGCAGCTCCACCGCGCGCAGGCCGACGCCGTCCTTGAACGCCCAGCCCGCCACCTCGAACGTCGATCCCACCTCGCCGGCCGGCAACGGGAAATCGATGAAGGCCAAGGCCGGCGTGGTGCACGGGCCAGGCTGCGGCGCTGCATCGAGGGCGAACAGCAGGAAGCGCTGGCGGCCATGGTCCACGCTGACCACGCGCGGCGGCGGCAGCGGCCCCAGCTGCCTGCACAGCGCGTGGTAATGCGCCAGCAGGTCGCTGAAGTCCACGTCGGTGGCGCCGGTCACGACCAGCAACGGGGCGGCGCCCAGCGAGGAGCGGTCGCCGTGCGCCAGGCCCCACGCGGCCAGCTGCGGGGCGCGCCCGTGCTTGTGGTTGAGCGGGTGGTCCAGCACCGGGATGCGCGGCTCGCCGCGCGCGAACCCCAGTTCGGCCCCGATCTTGAAGTTGCCGGCGACCAGCCGCGTGCCCGCCGGCATGCGGGCCAGGGCATCGCGCACCGCGGCGTCCAGCACGTCCCAGCCGGCGAAGTTGGTGGGATGGAAATTGCGCGCGGCCGTGCGCGCGCGCCAGTCCGGCACCGCGGCCACCACGTAGTACCCGAGCACCGCGACCAGCCCGACCGCCGCGCCGGCCCAGGCCAGCCACCGCCATGCGCGGCGCCAGCCGTCCAGCACCGCCGGCACCAGCGGCAGCAACGCCAGGTAGCCCGGCAACGGCCAGTGGAAGCTCACCCGCTCGCGGTCGGCGAAGAAGCCCAGCAGCAGGAAACCGAGCACGATGATCCCGCCGCACAGCGCCAGGAAGCGCGCCGCGGGTCGCCGGTCGCGGACGCCGCGCCACGCGGCCACGCCCAGCGCCACCAGCAGCAACGGTGTGGCGAGCATCAGCTGCATGCGCCCCAGCCGCAGGCCCTCGCCGCTGAAGCTCCACGGATGCCGGTCGACCAGCTGGAAGCGCAGGCCCGCATCCGCGTTGTGCAGGTTCCACAGCAGCAGCGGCAGCCATGCCAGCGCCCCGGCCAGCAGGGCCAGCCAGACCCGCGGGTCGCGCAGCGCGAGGCGTCCCTCGCGCAGCATGAGCAAGGCGATGCACCCGACCCCGATCACCGCCGCGAACCGGTAGTGGCTGAGCGCGCCGATGCACAGCCCGAGCGCCAACTGCACGCTGGCCGTCGCGTCCACCCGCCGCAACAGGTGCAGGCCGGCGTCCAGGCACAACGCGGTGGCCAGCAGCAGGGCGACGTCGGGCAAGGCCAGCAGGCCCAGGCTGCCGGACAAGGGCAGCAGCAGGGCCAGGGTGCCCGCCTGCCAGCCGGTGCGCGGGCCGAATTCGCGCGCGGCCATGCGCGCGACCAGCCACGGGATCGCCGCGGCGATCGCCAGGAACGGCAGGCGCAGCGCCAGCGTGCTGCCCGCGCCCAGCGTCTCGCCCAGGCGCGCCAGCCACGCGGTAAGGCCGGGCAGGTCCGAATACGCCCACGCCAGGTGGCGTCCGTCCTGCCAGTAGAACGCCTCGTCGACGAACAGCGGCAGGCGCGCGGCCAGCGCCAGCTTGGCGGCGCACAGCGCCAGCCACAGGCCCAGGAACCACCGCTTCGCCGCCACCGCGTCCTGCTGGACCTGCATCCTCACCCGACCCCGCTACACTGCCCGCGACCCCTGCGAGCCGCCCCCTTGAACGCCATCCACGCACCGACGGTTTCCGAGGCGATCCTACCCGATGCCCTGCGCGAGGCCCTGCTGGGCGCCCAGGCCCAGGTCAACACGCTGGTGCTGGGCAAGGCGCCGCAGGTGCGGCTGGCGTTCGTCGCGCTGCTGGCCGAGGGCCACCTGCTGATCGAGGACCTGCCCGGCCTCGGCAAGACCACCCTGGCCCACGCGATGGCGGCCACCCTGGGGCTCGGCTTCGCCCGGGTGCAGTTCACCTCCGACCTGTTGCCGGCCGACATCGTCGGCGTGTCGGTGTACGAGGCGCAGGCGCGGCGCTTCGAGTTCCATCCCGGTCCGGTGTTCACCCACGTGCTGCTGGCCGACGAGATCAACCGCGCCCCGCCGCGCACCCAGAGCGCCCTGCTGGAGGCGATGGCCGAACACCAGGTCAGCCTGGACGGGCAGACCCATGCGCTGCCCGATCCCTTCCTTGTGATCGCGACCCAGAACCCGGTGGACCTGGCGGGCACCTACCCGCTGCCCGATTCGCAGCTGGACCGCTTCCTGCTGCGGCTGGCGCTCGGCTATCCGGACGAGGCCGCGGAGCGCGCCCTGCTGGCCGGCAGCGACCGCCGCGACCTGATCGCGCGGGTGGCGCCGCTGCTGGACGCCGCGCGGGTGATCGCGCTGCGCCGGGCGGTGCAGCAGGTGCACGCCAGCGAGGCGCTGCTGGCCTACGTGCAGGCGCTGGT
>CBFGMM010000070.1:0-10829 GCA_965649855.1 uncultured Thermomonas sp.
CGAACCAGGCACGCAGGGTCGGCTGCAGGTCGAACGGCCCCTGCACCAGCCCGAAGCGCGCATCGATCAGCCCCAAGTCCAGCGCCAGCTGCACGTAGCCGCGCAGGCTGGCGGGGACTGCGGCGGCATCGTCGATCGGGATCCGCTTGCCGTCCGCCAGCACGCTCAGTTCGCCGTTGAAGCCGGTGGCTTCGGCCTGCAGGCCGAGCGACTGCACCAGCGAGTAGGCCAGGCTGACCCGGGTCACCGCGTCGCCGGGACGGAACGCCGTGCCGACCTTGCCCATCACCCCTTCCTGGCGGTGGCTGAGGTCGCGCTGGGAACCGCCCGGGCCGGCCGCGGCTTCGGCGTAGGGCGACAGCAGGCTGCCGGCGGCAAGGTCGCTGAAGCTGGACGTGCCCGAGATCGGCAGCTGTTGGCGCAGCCCCTGGCCCATGGTCAGGTAGGTGGCCATCTCGCCGCGGGTGAGCAGGGCGTCGGGCCGGAAGCTGCCGTCGGCGTAGCTGTCCACCAGCCGGTTGGCCACCCCGTATTCGATGAAGGCCCGGCCCGGGTGGCCGGCGATGTCGGCAAGGCCGGTGAAGCCGTCGATGCGCAGCTGCTTGACGTTGACCCGGACATCCCCGGGCACGCCGTAGCCATTGGTGACCTTGGCCGGGTCCAGCGCGACGCCCGACACCGCGCCCACGCCGCGCACCTGCAGCGTCCACGTCCCGGGCACGCCGGGGGCGCTGACCGCGATGTTCTGGCCGAGCACCGGCAGCGCGATCGAGGAGCCGTAGCGGTTGCCGTTGGGATCGGTCAGCGAGATCGCCACGGTGTTGCTGCCCACGTTGGCGCGCGCCGCCACCACCGAGATGTCGCTGCCCACGGTGAACTGCTGCACCGCCGGCTCGCCGACCGGGCTGAAGGCGACGGTGTAGTCGTCGCTGCGGCCGGTGGAGACCACCGCATTGGCATTGAAGGTGTTGCTCGCGTTGACGGTCTTGCCGAACGCTCCCTTGCCCAGCGACTTTTGCACGGCGGCGTAGGCATTGACGTAGCCGGCGCCGGCTTCCCACGCCTCGCGCCCGGGGATGTTGCTGGCGGTCTCCTGCAGGATCGCCTTGACCTCGCGCCAGCCCAGCGACGGGTTGGCCTCCAGCATCAGCGCCACGATGCCCGACACGTGCGGCGCCGCCATCGAGGTGCCGGACATGTGGGTGTAGTACACCGCCTGCGCCGGTCCCAGCAACTCGGCGTCGGCGTCCAGGCTGGCCTTGTCCAGGGCGCCCAGCGAGGCGCGCGCGGAGGCGATGTCCACGCCGGGCGCGGTCACCGTGGGGCGGTCGACCCAGGTGTAGGTCTCGCCGTCGACCACGCTGGTGCCGCCCTTGCCGTCCTCGCCGCGCGAGGAGAAGCTGGCCAGCCGGCCCTGCTTGTCGCCGGCGGCCACCGTGACCACCCACGGCGCCTTCTTGAAGTTGCCGGTGATGGTGCCTTCGCCCGAACCCGCGTTGCCGGCCGAGAACACCACCACCACGCCGCGGTCGGCCAGCGCCTTGGTGGCGATGTTGGTGGGGTGGTCGGGGTCGAACTCGGTGCCCACGTCGCTGGTGGCGCCGAACGAGTTGGACACCACCCGGATGTTGTACTGCGCCTGGTGGGTCAGCGCGTAGTCGAAGCCGCCCAGTGTGTCCAGGATGAACAGCGCCGCGCCCGAGCCGTAGCCGATGATGCCGGCGCCGGGCGCCACGCCTTCCTGCTCGCCGCCGGAGGCCGCGCCGTTGCCGCCGATTGTGCCGGCGACATGGGTGCCGTGGCCGCCGCCGATGTCGGTGTTGTGCACGTCCTCCACGTAGGTCACCGGCAGCAGGTCGCTGACCGCGTGCAGGTTGGTCTGCGCGGCCACGTTCTGGCGCACGTGCTGCGGGAACTTGAGGTCCGGGTGCAGGCCGTCCACCCCGGAGTCGTTGACCAGCACGCCGATCCCGCGGCCGCTGACCGGCAGCCCGGCGATGCGCATGTTCGAGTCGGTGCGGAGCTTGTCGACCCCGGTCAGCGCGGTGGCCTCGCGGTTCTCGAAGTCCAGCGGCGCGTTGTGCCAGACCGAGCGGACGGACGGCATCGCCAGCAGCTGCTGGATCTGCGCCGGGGTGGCCCGCACGCCGGCCATCGGCAGCCGCCGCATGCTCACGCCGGGCAGGCCGATGGCGCGCAGCGCGTCCAGCTGCACCGGGGTGAGGGCGCCGTTGCCATGGAAACTGACGATCACTTCCAGGGTTTCGCCGGGGGCGACCTGGGGCATCAGCTGCTCCAGCTGCAGGTCCAGCTTGCGGGCTTCGGCCAACATCGGGGTGGCCAGCATCGCGGCGGCGAGCAGGCTGGCGCGGAACAGGCGGGGGAGGGTGGACATGCGGGGCTCGCGGCGTGGCGCGCGACATTGCGCCGTGCAAGCGTGCAGGCCCGCCCGGGGCCGGGGCATCGGGAATCCGCCCCAGCGCCGCTGGGGGAAATCGCCTAGACGGCGGCGTACGCGGGCATCAGGCCCGCGCCGTGCGCCGCGCGCAGCGACAGGGCCGCCAGCGCGCCGCCGATCGCGGACGCGGCCAGCACGTCGCTGGGGTAGTGCAGGCCCAGCACCACGCGCGAGGCCGCGATGCTGGCGGAAAAGGGCAGCAGCAGCCAGGCGAGCGCCGGGTAGTGCGCCAGCGCCACCAGGCTGAAGGCGACCGCGTGCAGCGTGTGCCCGGACGGGAAGCTGTATTCGTCCAGCGGCGCCACCCAGGCGCGGATGCGCGCGTCGGTGGCGAACGGCCGCGGGCGCCGGGTCCAGCGCTTCAGGCCGGTGTAGAGCGCCAGCGCGACCAGTCCGGTCGCCGCCAGGTGCAACGATGCGCGCAGGCCGTCGATCCCGTCCAGCGCGACCATCGCGGCCATCAGCGCGTACCAGGCCAGGCCGTCGCCCAGCCGGCTGACGGTCGCGAAATAGCGCAGTGCGCCTTCGCGCGCGCACATGCGGTTCGCGCGCAGGCACCAGCCATGCTCGGCCAGCGCAAGCCGGCTAGCGGGCAGCGAGCGCGGCATCGGCGTTCTCCGCTCCCAGTGCGAGCAGCAGGCGGTCGAAGTCCTCGGCCACGCGCGCCGGCCGCAGCGCCTGCACCGCCTCGCGGCAGCGCGGGCGCATCGCCCGCCGCAGCCCGTCGTCCGCCGCGATCCGCACCGCGGCGGCGATGAAGTCGCGGTCGCGGTGCGCCGCCTCGCGTGCGATCGCCGCGCCGTGCACGCCGTGGCGCAGGGTTTCGCGCGCGGCGCCGTAGTCGAAGGCCACCGTGGGCACGCCGCTGGCCAGCGCCTCCAGGGTGACGTTGCCGAAGGTCTCGCTGAGGCTGGGGAACAGGAACAGGTCCGCGCTGGCGAAATGGCGGGCGAGATCCGCGCCGCGGCGCACCCCGCAGAACACGAAGCGCGGATGCTCGCGCTGCAGGCGCGCGCGCTCCGGTCCGTCGCCCACCCACACCAGCACCGCCTCCGGCCGCACCTCCCGCACCGCATCGAAGGCGCGCACCGCAAGCGCGAGGTTCTTCTCCGCGGCGATCCGCCCGACGTGGATCACCGCCAGTCCGTTCTCGCCCACTCCCCAGCGGCCGCGCAGCGCGCGGTCGCGGTGCGCCGGATCGAAGCGTCCGGTGTCCACCGCGCGGGCCAGCCGTTGCACGTTGCGGAATCCCTGTTCCCGCAGCGCGTCCTGCAGCTCGCGGGTGGGCACCACGGTGGCATGCGCGGCATTGTGGAAGCGCCGCAGCCATGCCCGCGCCGGGCGCTCCAGCAGGCCCAGGCCGTAATCGCGCATGTACGCGTCGAAGCGGGTATGGAATCCGGTGGCGACCGGGATCCCGAGCCGGCGCGCGGTGCGCAACGCCGACCATCCCAGCGGGCCTTCCGTGGCCACGTATGCCGCATCCGGGCGTTGCTCCGTCCAGCGCCGCAGCAGCATGCCCGAGGCGGGCAGGCCGAGCCGCAGGCCGGGGTAGCGCGGCAGCCCCACGCTGCGCACCGGCACGGTGGGGAAGTCGTCCTGCGTGCCCGCCGCCACCGGCTGCCGCGGCCGCACCACCTCCACCGCGTGGCCGCGCTCGCGCAGGCCGCGCGCCAGGCCCTGGACCGTCAGCGCGACGCCGTTGACTTCGGGCGGCCAGGTTTCGGTGACGATGCTGTAGCGCATGCGCGGCTCCGCGTTTGCGCAAGCCTGGCGGGGCGGGATGACCGGCGGGTGTCGGCGGCGTGACCGGCGGGTGACGCGCGGATGCGTCCGCTAGGCGGCGTCCAGGCGCAGCTGCAGGCCCAGTGCCGGGAAGTACTGGGGTTCGCCGTCCAGATCCGCGCGCAGCAGGGGACGCGCCTGCAGCCAGCGGGGATCCAGCGCCAGCACGAGATCCTCCCCTTCGGCCCGCAGGCTCAACCCCGGCATGTCGTCGGCCTCGTGCGAGCGGTGCAGCAGCACCGCCAGCCGCAGCAACGCCGCGCTGCGGCGCGCGCCGGCCAGCAGGCGGTCGGGGATCATGTCGAACGCGGACTTGGGGATGCCGCGGCGCTGGGTGCGCACCAGCGCGGCCAGCACCCGCTGCTCCTGCTGGGAGTAGCCGGCGATGTCGGAATGCTCCAGCACGTAGGCGCCATGCACGTGGTAGCCGCTGTGCGCGATGGCAAGCCCGAGCTCGTGCAGCCGCGCCGCGCGCGCCAGCATGCGCCGGTCGTCCGCGCCCAGGTTCCAGTCGGCCGCCACCTGGTCGAACAGGCGCAGCACCGTGGCCTCCACGCGCCGCGCCTGCCCCGCGTCGATGCCGTAGCGCTGCATCAGCGCGGCCACCGAGGCATCGCGCGGATCGTCGGCGCCGCCGCGGCCCAGCATGTCGACCAGCACGCCTTCGCGCAGCGCGGCCTTGCTGACCTGCATCCGCTCCAGGCCAAGCACGGCGAACGCGGCCTCCAGCACCAGCACGCCCCCGGCGATGATCGGCCGCCGCTCCGCGGACAGCCCGGGCAGGTCGATGTCCTCGATCCGCTGCGCCTGCAGCAGGCGCTCGCGCACGTGCGGCAGCGCCTGCGCGGTGATCGCGCCCTTGGTCAGCTTCATCTCGGCGCAGGCCGCGCCGATCGCCTTGATGGTGCCGGACGAGCCGATCGCCTCGTCCCAGCCCAGGCTGCGGTAGGCCGACGCGAACTGCTGGAACTCGGCGGAAACCTCGGTCAGCGCGGCGTTCCAGCGCTTGCGGCCGAGCTTGCCGTTGGCGAAGAAGCGGCGCGTGGTGGCCACGCAGCCGACCTGCAGGCTCTCGCGTTCCAGTGGCTGCAGGCCGCGCCCGATGATGCATTCGGTGGAGCCGCCGCCGATGTCGATCACCAGCCTGAGCTGGCCATCCGGCGGCGGCTGCGCGTGGGCCACGCCCAGGTACACCAGGCGCGCCTCCTCGCGGCCCGAGACAACCTCGATGGCATGCCCCAGCGTCGCCTCGGCCGGCGCCAGGAACGCCTGCGGCGCACGCAGCGCGCGGACGGTGTTCGTCGCCACCGCGCGCACCCGCTGCCGCGGGATGTCGGCGATGCGCTGGCCGAAGCGCGACAGGCAGTCCAGCGCGCGGGCCTGCACCGCCGGCGCCAGCCCGCCATGCCCGTCCAGGCCTTCCGCCATGCGCACCGTCTCGCGCAGCCGGTCGATGACCCGCAGCTGGCCCAGCACGCGCTGCGCCACCACCATGTGGAAGCTGTTGGACCCCAGGTCCAGCGCCGCCAGCATGTCGCCGTCGCGCGGCGCGGCGGCCGCGCGGGAGGGCGCCGGCTTGCGGGGGGCGGTCCTCATGCGCGGGGGCTGGCGGGGTGCGCGGGCATGCGCGGCATTCTACGTGCGGTCGACGTAGAGGCCATCGAGCAGCGAGAGCTGCGCGCAGAACGGCGCCTCGCCATCGGCGGGCTCGACCTTCGTGTAGCTGCCGTCGGCGCGCAACGCCCAGGCGTTCTGGTTGTCGTCCAGGTAGTTGAGCAGGCCCTCGCGCCTGACCCGCGCCGCGGCCGCCGGCTCCAGCACCGGGAAGGCCGTTTCCACCCGGCGCAGCAGGTTGCGCTCCAGCCAGTCGGCGGAGGAACAGAACAGCTCCGGCGCGCCGTCGTTGCCGAACCACCAGACGCGATGGTGTTCCAGGAAGCGGCCGACGACGGAGCGCACGCGGATGTTCTCGGAAATGCCGGGCAGGCCCGGGCGCAGGGTGCACGCGCCGCGGACGATGAGGTCCACCTCCACGCCCGCCTGCGAGGCCTCGTACAGGGCCTGGATCACCCCGGGCTCGTTGAGCGCGTTCATCTTGGCGAGGATCCGCCCCGGCCGACCGGCGCGCGCGTGCGCGGCCTCGCGCGCGATCCGCTCGAGCACGCCGCTGTGCAGGGTGAACGGCGACTGCAGCAGGTGCGCGAGCCGCAGCGGCGCGGCCAGGCCGGACAGCTGCTGGAAGATCAGGTGCACGTCGTTGCCGATGCCCGGGTCCGCCGTCATCAGGCTGAAGTCGGTGTACGCCCGCGCGGTGCCGCTGTGGTAGTTGCCCGTGCCCAGGTGCACGTAGCGGCGCAGGCCGCTGCCCTCGCGGCGCACCACCAGCAGCATCTTGGCGTGGGTCTTGTAGCCGACCACGCCGTACACCACCTGCACGCCCGCGTCCTGCAGCCGGTCCGCCAGCCCCAGGTTGGCCTCCTCGTCGAAGCGCGCGCGCAGTTCGACGACCACCGTCACGTCCTTGCCGTTGCGCGCGGCCTGCACCAGGTGCTCGACGATCGCCGAGTCCTTGCCGGTGCGGTACAGGGTCTGCTTGATCGCCAGGACGTTGGGGTCCTCGGCGGCCTGGCGGATCAGCTCCAGCACCGGGGTGAACGCGTCGTACGGGTGGTGCAGCAGCAGGTCGCCCTGCCGCACCAGGTCGAACATCGCCTCGGTCTCGCGCGGCAGGCGCGGCTGGAACGGGCGAAACTTGAGGTCGGGCCGGTGCACCAGGTCGTACACCTGGATCGCGCGGTTGAGGTTCACCGGCCCGTTGATCCGGTAGACGGCGTTGTCGGGCAGGTCGAAGTTGTCCAGCAGGAAGCGCACGGTTTCCGCAGGGCAGTGCTCGTCGATCTCCAGGCGCACCGCGCGCAGGTAGCCGCGGCCCAGCAGTTCGTCGCGCAAGGCCAGCGCCAGGTTGTCGACCTCGTCCTCGTCGACCAGCAGTTCCGAGTTGCGGGTCACCCGGAACTGGTGCGCGCCGTTGACCTGCATGCCCGGGAACAGTTCGTGGACGAAGGCGGCCAGCACCGAGGACAGGAACACGAAGTCGTGGCAGGCGTCGCCGTCGCCGTCCGCGTCCGGCAGGCGGATGATGCGCGGCAGCGAGCGCGGGGCGCGCACGATCGCCATGTGGCCCTCGCGCCCGAAGGCGTCGCGGCCCTCCAGCAGCACCACCACGTTGAGCGACTTGTTGAGGATCTTCGGGAACGGATGGGCGGGGTCCAGCGCCAGCGGCGAGAGCACCGGCATGATCTCGTCGCGGAAGTGCGCGCGCAGCCACTCGGTCTGCTCGGGCGTCCAGTGCTCGCGCTGCAGCAGGCGGATGCCCTCGCTCCACAGCGCGGGCCGCAGCTCCTCCTGGAAGCAGCGGTACTGCGCGGCCACCAGGTCGGCGGCACGCTCGTGGATGCGGTTGATCAGGGCGGTGGGCGCCAGGCCGTCGGCGGCGGGCGGCAGGCCGAACTCGATGGCATGGCGCACCGAGCCGCCGCGGATCTCGAAGAACTCGTCCAGGTTGGTGCAGCTGATGCACAAAAAGCGCAGGCGCTCCAGCAGCGGCACCGAGGGGTCCTGCGCCTGCGCCAGCACGCGCACGTTGAAGTCGAGCTGGGACAGCTCGCGGTTGGCGTACAGCGACGGGTCGCGCAGCGGGCTCACGGGGCGTTCGGCGTTCATGCGGGGGCGTCGGGCAAGGCAGTGTCGCGCGGCAGGATGCGCTCGGGGGTGAAGCGGCAGCGGAACACGCTGCCCTGGCCCACCTCGCTGGTGATGTCCAGGCGCGCGCCATGCAGGCCCAGCACGTGCTTGACGATGGCAAGGCCCAGGCCGGTGCCGCCCGATTCGCGGGAGCGGCTGGTCGACACGCGGTAGAAGCGCTCGGTGATCCGCGGCAGGTGGGCGGCGGGAATGCCGTAGCCCGAGTCGCGCACCGACACGCTGGCGCCGCCGTCCGGGTCGGCCGCGAAGTGGATGTCGACCTCCCCGCCGGCGGGGGTGTAGCGGATCGCGTTGCTGACCAGGTTGGAAAAGGCGCTGTGCAGCTCCTTGGTGGAGCCCAGCAGGTCGAGCCCCCCGGAGCCATCCTCCACCAGCACCCGGTGGCGGCCCTGGCTCAGCGCCTCCGCCTCGCGGCGCAGGGTGGCCAGCATCGGCGCCATCGCCACCCGTTCCTCCGGCAGCGAATCGCGCGCCTCCAGCCGCGACAGGGTCAGCAGGTCCTCCACCAGCTGCGCCATCCGCTGCGACTGGCGCTGCATCTCGGCCAGCATCGGCGCCCACTCGGGGTTGTCGGCCGGGTCGAGCATCTCCAGGTAGCCGTGGACCACCGTGAGCGGCGTGCGCAGCTCGTGCGAGACATTGGCCACGAAGTCGCGGCGCATGTGTTCCAGCCGCATGGTGCGGGTGACGTCGCGCGCCACCAGCATCCACAGCTCGCTGGAGTAGGGGATCAGGCGCAGGTTCAGGCGCAGGTCCGGGTTGCCGGGCGCGGCCACGTCGGTCAGCGGTTCGGCATGCCGGCCGGCGGCCAGCCATTGCGCGATCGGCAACGGGTGCAGCGCCGCCACCACCGGCGCGTCCTGGTCGCGCGGGTGGGCCAGGCCCAGCAGCGGCGTCGCCGCCTCGTTGAACCACAGCACGCGCTGGGTGTTGCGCTCGACCACCACCACCGCATCGGGCAGCGCGGCGGCGGCGGCGCGATAGGCGCGCAGCATCGACAGCAGGCGGCGCTTGCGCGCGCGCATCTCCCCCTGGCCGCGGTGCAGCAGCCGGTCCAGCTCGCTCCAGACCCCGCTGCCGGCCGGTGCCGGCATGCGCTGGCGCGCGGTCAGGCGCAGCAGCAGGGTGCGCAGGCGCCAGTAGTGCCAGGCCACCACCGCCAGCGCGGCCAGGGTCAGCAGCGGCCAGGGCTGGCCGACCAGCAGGCCCAGGCCCAGGGCCGCGGCCAGCACCAGCAGCAGGTGGCCCAGGGTCAGCAGCCAGGCGGAACGGGCGTCGGGCGTCATCCGGCCAGTCTAGGCGCTTGCGCCCGCCCTGCGCGGCCGCTCACGCCGCCGCGGAGAAGCGGTAGCCCGCGCCGCGCACCGTCTGCACCATCGCGTCCAGCGCGTAGGGCTCCAGGGTCTTGCGCAGGCGCCGGATGTGCACGTCCACCGTGCGTTCCTCCACGTACACGCTGCCGCCCCATACATGGTCCAGCAACTGGGCGCGGCTGTAGACGCGCTCGGCGTGGGTCATGAAGAAATGCAGCAGGCGGTATTCGGTCGGGCCGATGTGGATGGGCGTCGGCGCGCCGGCCATGTCGGCATACACCCGGTGCGCGGCGCCGTCGATGCGCAGGCGGCCGACCTGCACGCTGCCGTCCTCGTCGTCCTCGCGCGAGCGGCGCATCACCGCGCGGATCCGGGCCAGCAGTTCGCGCGCCGAGAACGGCTTGACCACGTAGTCGTCCACGCCCGCTTCCAGCCCGCCGACCCGGTCGTTCTCCTCGCCGCGCGCGGTCAGCATGATGATCGGGACCTCGCGGGTGAGGCCGTCGCGGCGCCAGCGGCGCGCCAGTTCCAGCCCGCTGGTGCCCGGCAGCATCCAGTCCAGCAGGATCAGGTCCGGCACCCGTTCGGCGATCGCGGCCTGCGCTTCCCGGGCGTCGCCCGCGTGCGCCGGCTCGTAATCGCCCTTGCGCAGGGCGTAGGCGACCATGTCGCGGATCGCGGGTTCGTCGTCGACGATCAGGATGCGCTTTTGCATGACGCGGTCTGCATGGCGGACGGCTCGGGCGCCGCAGTGCGGCTATCGTGCCATTACACGACCGTTTCATGACGCTTTCGTGACGCGCTCAGAACGGCAGCGCGCCCGCCCGCGGACCTGCCCGCACGCCGAACTTGCCGGTGGCGTCCTCGTCGCGCACGCCCTGCCGGCGCAGTTCCAGCACGGCGGGCGTGATCGCGGCGATCCGCGCATCGATCCGGCTGCGCGCGTAATAGTCCAGGTTGCCGCGCTTCTTGAGGTTGTTGAGCTGGACCAGCGCCTGCTCCGGGCGCCCGCCCAGGTAGGCGGCCTCGGCCCAGGCCTCGCCGGCGCGCACGTCGTCGCCGGCGATCTCGTTGGCGCGCGCATAGACCTGCTGGAACACCGGGTCGGCCGATGCGCTGGCCAGCAGCGGGCGCAGCACGGCCACCGCGCGGGTGCCGGCGGCGCGGTCGTTGCGCTCGCCCAGGATCTGCGCATAGCTGAGGGCCAGCGCGCGGTGGGTCGGGCGCTGCGCCAGCAGGCGCTCGAAGCGGCGCTCTGCCTCGGCGCCGCGGCCGCCGCGGGCCTCGGCGGTGGCCAGGGTGATCGCCAGCCACAGGCTGTCCGGATGCTCGGCCTGCAGCGGAGCCAGTTCGGCCAGCGCCTGGGCGTTCTGGCCGGCCTGCAGCTGCGCGAACGCCAGCCCGTAGCGCTTCGCGGCGTCCAGCGGCCCCTTGGCGCGCAGCTGCTGGTACTCCCGGATCGCCTGCGCGGGGGTGTCCGCGCTGAGCACGCGCAGGCGCTCCTGGGC
>CBFGMM010000071.1:0-10674 GCA_965649855.1 uncultured Thermomonas sp.
GCGCCGAGGACGCCGCGACCCAGGCCGCCGCCGAGGCCGCGATCGCGGCCGCCGAAGCGGCCGCCGCGCAGGCCCCGCCGCCGGTGGCCGGCACCGATTACGTGGAAATCGCCAACGGCCAGCCGTTCGCCACCACCGACGGGCGCATCGAGGTCGCCGAGATCTTCGGCTACACCTGCGGCCACTGCGCCGCCGTGCAGCCCTCGGTGCGCGCGATGAAGGCCAAGCTGCCGCCGGACGTCAACGTGGTGTACATCCCGGCGGCCTTCGGCGGCGCCTGGGACAACTACGCCAAGGCCTACTACGCCGCGGAGGCGATGGGGCTGCTGGACAAGACCCACGACGCGATGTTCCGCGCCATCCACATCGACCGCAGCCTGAAGGGCATGTCCGGCTCCGACACCCCGGAGGAGATCGCGGCGTTCTACGCGGCGTACGGCGCGGACGCCGGCCAGTTCAACAGCAGCATGCAGAGCTTCGCGGTGGCCACCAAGGTCAACCGCGCGCGCCAGTACGTCACCGCGGCCTTCGCCAACGGCGACACCCCCTCCACCCCGACCTTCCTGGTCAACGGCAAGTACCGCGTCAAGGGCCGCAACCAGGAGGACATGTTCCGCATCCTCAACCAGCTGATCGTGGCCGAGCGCGCCGGCAAGGCCGCAGCGCCCGCAGCGGAGGCGCCGGCGGCCGAACCCGCACCCGCGGCGCCCGCCCAGTCCTGATCCAGCGCCCGTGGCCGGCCCTGCACCGCGCCGGCTGCGACTGCTGAGCGCCAACATCCAGGCGGGTTCCAGCACCCGCGGGTACCACGACTACGTGGCGCGCAGCTGGTCGCACGTGCTGCCGGCGGGCAACAAGCGCGGCGCGCTGGACGCCATCGCCGAACTGGCGGGCCGCCACGACATCGTGGGCCTGCAGGAGGCGGATCCCGGCAGCCTGCGCTCGGGCTTCACCAACCAGACCCATTACCTGGCCGAGCGCGGCGGCTTCGCCTACTGGAGCCACCAGCCCAACCGCAGCATGGGCGGGGTGGCCTCCAGCGCGAATGGCCTGCTGAGCAAGCTGGAGCCGCGCCGGGTCGAGGACCACGCCCTGCCGGGCCGGGTCAAGGGCCGCGGCATCCTGATGGCGCGCTTCGGCGACGGCGATGCCGCGCTGACCGTGGCGGTGGCCCATCTCTCGCTGGGCGCGCAGTCGCGCATGGCGCAGATCGCCTTCATCGCCGAATTGCTGGCCGACCATCCCAACGCGGTGCTGATGGGCGATTTCAACTGCGACCCGCACCGCCCGGAGATGCAGGCGCTGTACCGCCACACCGGGCTGCAGCCGCCGGCCGACTGCGTGCCGACGTTCCCGTCGTGGCGGCCGCAGCGCGCGATCGACCACGTGCTGGTCACCGCAAGCCTGGCCGTGGCCACCATGCGCGCGCTGCCGGCCGCGCTGTCCGACCACCTGGCCCTGTCGGTCGAACTGGACGTGCCCGAGGACGCGCTGGTCTAGGCCTCAGCGCGGGCGCAGCAGGATCTTGCCCTGGCTGGCGCGGCCGGGCGTTTCGCAGGCGCGCACCGCCACGCCGATCTCGTCCAACCCATGGATCGCCGCGACCGGCAGGCGCAATTCGCCGCTGGCCGCGCGCTGCAGCAGCTCGCCCATCAGCCGGCGCTGGTCCTGCGGGGTCAGCGCCTTCATCGCCGGGATGCCCCAGAAGCCCCGCACCTGCAGCTGCTTGAAGATCAGCTCGCCGCTGGGGATCTGCATCGGCTCGCCGGTCATGCTGCCGAACGCGACCAGCACCCCGCCCTCGCCCAGCAGCGCGGCCAGCACGCCGCTGTCGGCGCCGCCCACCGAATCGATGCCGGCCACCGCGCGCCTGCCGCCCAGCAGTTCGCGCACCTGCGCCTTCCAGCCTTCGCCCGCGGTGCACACCGTGTTGCCGATGCCCTGCGCGTGCATCTCGGCCACGCCCGCCTCGCGCCGCACCAGGCTCAGCACGTTGACACCGCGCGCCTGCCCCAGCATCGCCAGCGCCTTGCCCACCGCGCCGTTGGCCGCGTTCTGCACGATCCATTCGCCCGGCGGCACCTTCAGCATCTCGAGCAGCAGCAACGCGCTGAGCGGCATCGCGATGAGCTGCGCGGCGGTGCCGTCGTCGATCGCGTCCGGCACCGGCAGCAGGGTGTGCGCGGGCACCACGAAATACTCGGCCCAGGCGCCGCGCGCGCTCGCCGTGGCCACCCGCTGGCCCAGCGCGAGGCCCTCGACCCCGTCGCCCAGCGCGTCCACCACGCCCACCGCCTCGCTGCCGCCGATCGCCGGCAGGGTGGGCTTGTAGCCGTACTGTCCGCGCACCGTCCACAGGTCGTGGTTGTGGATCGGCGACAGGGTCATTCGCACGCGCGCCTGGCCCGGGCCGGGCTCGGGCACCGTGGCATCGGCCAGGGCGAGGACGTCGGCGGGATCGCCGAAAGCGGAGTGGGTTGCGCTGCGCATGGGAACTCCTGAGGGACCGTTGCCGCGGACGCCCGCGGTCAGGCCATCGCACTGTACGCAAATCCGGCGCCGACCAGCGCCAGGAAGACCGCGAACACCCGCTTCAGCGCAGGCCCGCTGATCGCATGCGCCAGCCGCGTCCCAAGCGGTGCCGCCAGCACCGATGCCACGGCCACGCCGATGGCCGCCGGCAGGTAGACGTACCCCGCCATGCCGGCGAGGTCCCCGGCTGCAGGCGGCGCATGCAGCGCATAGCCCAGCGCGCTGCCGATCCCGATGAACACGCCGCAGGCCGACGAGGTGCCCACCGCGCGCACCGGCGCCACGCCGCGCCAGACCAGCAGCGGCACGGTCATGCTGCCGCCGCCGATCCCCACCACCGCCGACACCGCGCCGATGCCGGCCCCCGCCAGGGTGTACCCGGGTCCGCGCGGCGCGCCCTGCGCATCCGTCCGCTGCCGCTGGCCGCTGCGCAGCAGCTGCGCCGCGGCGATGAAGCAGTACGCGGCGACGCACCAGCGCAGCACGTCGCCGTCCAGCCGCACCGCCAGCAGGCTGCCCAGCCATCCGCCCAGCAGCACCCCCGGCACCATCCAGGCCACGGTGGTCCACGACACGCTGCCGCGCCGGTGGTGCGCGCGCGCGGACGCTGCCGCGGTCAGCACGATGCTGGCCAGGGAGGTGGCCAGCGCGACGTGCATCGCAAGCTCGGGCGCGATGCCCTGGCGCGGCAGCAACCATGCCAGCGCGCCCACCAGGACCAGCCCGCCGCCGATCCCCAGCAGCCCGGCGAGCAGCCCGGCGCATGCGCCCAGCAGGAGGTAGAGCACCAGTGCGGACATGCACCATTTCCGGAAAAAGTCGTTCAGAAATGCTCGGCTATAGTCCCGGCATGCACAAGCAGACCTCACTCCTGATGGCGGCGCTGGTGTGCAGCGCCGGCGTGCTGGGCGGCAGCGCCTGTGCGCAGACCCGCTCCCCCCCGCCGCCCCTGGTCGCCAACCCCCCGGTCTCGGTGCCCACCCCGGACACCACGGTGCGCGAGGCACTGGCCGCCGCCGAGCGTGGCACCCTGGAGCCGGCGCGGCTTGCCGGCCTGCGCCATCACCCGATCGCCGGGTGGATCGAGTACGCCAGCCTGCGCCGCGGGCTGGACAGCCTGCCGGTCGAACTGGGCGCCGACTTCCTCGCGCGCCATCGTGGGCAGCCCGTGGCGACCGTGTTCCGCAACGAATGGCTGGCCGCGCTGGGCAGGCGCAACGCGTGGCAGGCGCTGTTGCAGGCGTGGGACCCCGGGATCGAATCGCCGGCCCTGCGCTGCGCGCGCCTGCAGGCGCTGCGCGCCACCGGCCAGGCCGGGACGCCCGGATGGACCGCGGAGGCCCAGGCGCTCTGGCGCAGCAGCGGCGCTTCGCTCCCCGACGCCTGCGATGCGGTGTTCGCCGAACTGGCCGAGCGCGAGGCGCTGCCGCCGGCGCTGCGCTGGGAGCGCATCGACAAGGCCATCGCCGAGGTGCAGCCCGGCGTGATCCGGGCCATCGCGCGCGGCCTTCCCGCCGACGAGGCCGCCCTGGCCAACACGTACGCCGCCTACCTGGACGCGCCAGGCGCGGCGGTGGGGTCGTGGCCGAAGACCGCGCGCAGCCGGCTGGCCGCCTCGCACGGACTGGCCAAGCTGGCGCGCAACGCGCCCGACCAGGCCGAAGCCCTGCTGCCCGGCGTCGCCGGCACCCTCGGCTTCACCGAGGCGGACCGCGGCCGCGTCCTGCATCCGGTGGCCCTGTGGACGGTCGCCTCGTACGGGCCCGAGTCCGCGCGGCGGCTCGCGGCGGTGCCGCTGTCGGCCTACGACGAGCGCCTGCACGAATGGCAGGCGCGCGAGGCGCTGGCGCGCAGCGACTGGCGCGCCGCGCTGGCCGCGATCCGGCGCATGCCGCAGGCGCAGCGCGAGGATTCGCGCTGGACCTACTTCGCCGCGCGCACCAGCGAGCTGACCGGGGATGCCGCCGGCGCCCGCGCGCTGTACGCGCAGGCCGCGCAGAAGCCCGACTTCCACGGCTTCCTCGCCGCCGACCGCATCGACCAGCCGTATGCCCTGTGCCCGTGGACCCACGCGGTGGCGCCCGCGGCCAAGCAGGCGGTGGCGCGTGACCCGGCGCTGGTGCGCGCGTTGCAGCTGTTCGCCCTGGACCGCAAGGGCTGGGCCGAGCGCGAATGGAAGGATGCGCTGTCGCGCTTCACCGATGCGCAGCGCCGCATCGCCGTGGAGGTGGCGCAGGACAACGGCTGGTTCGACCGCGGGGTGTTCGGCCTGATCAACGTGGACGGCAAGCGCTACCCCGAGGAACAGCGCCTGTACCACCTGCGCTTCCCCCTGCACCACGACGCCACCATCCGCCGCGAGTCCGCGCGCCACGGCCTGGACCCGGCCCTGGTGGCGGCGGAGATCCGCGCCGAATCGGCGTTCGACCCGCGCGCGCGCTCCAGCGCGGATGCGCGCGGGCTGATGCAACTGCTGCCCGGCACCGGCGCGGAGGTCGCGCGCAGGCTGGGCCGGCCGTGGAATGGCGCGGAGGCGCTGTTCGACCCGGACACCAACATCGCGCTGGGCACGGCCTACTTCGGCCAGCTCAAGGACCGCTACGGCGGCCGCACCTACCAGGTCATCGCCGGCTACAACGCGGGCCCGGCGCCGGTCGGTCGCTGGATGGCGCAGCGGCCGACGATGGATCCGGATTTCTGGATCGAGACGATCAGCTACAAGGAGACGCGCGACTACGTTGGCCGCGTGCTGAGCTTCAGCACCGTGTACGACTGGCGCCTCAACGGCGACGCGCTGCGGGTCAGCGACCGGCTGCTGGGCCGCACCGACGGCCCGCGCAAGGGCTTCGCCTGCCCGGCGGGAACCCCCTCGCCGGCCGCTGCCGCTCCCGCCACGCCAGCGGCCCGCACGCGCTGAGCGCGCGGCTCGGGCATCATCGGCGGCGATGACGCAGGCCACGCTCCCCAGCCACGCGCGCGCCTACCTGGTCGGGGGCGCCGTGCGCGACGCGCTTCTCGCACTGCCGCCGGGCGACCGTGATTTCGTCGTCGTCGGCGCATCCGTGGATGACATGCTGAAGGCCGGTTTCCGCCAGGTGGGCCGCGACTTCCCGGTGTTCCTGCACCCGGTGAGCAACGAGGAGTACGCGCTGGCGCGCACCGAGCGCAAGTCGGCGCGCGGACATACCGGCTTCGTCGTGCACGCCGATCCTTCGGTGACGCTGGAGGAGGACCTGGCGCGTCGCGACTTCACCATCAACGCCATCGCGCAGGCGGATGACGGGAGCCTGGTGGATCCGTTCGGCGGCGCGCGCGACATCGCGGCGCGCGTCCTGCGCCACGTGGGCGAGGCCTTCGTCGAGGATCCGCTGCGGGTGCTGCGCGCCGCGCGCTTCATGGCGCGGCTTGCGCCGCTCGGCTTCACCATCGCCCCGGAAACGTTGGCCCTGATGCGACGGATGGCGGCCGGCGGCGAGCTGGCCGAGCTCGTCCCCGAGCGCGTCTGGCAGGAGCTTGCCAAGGCCTTGCGCAACGCCGCGCCCAGCGCCTTCCTGCGCGCCCTGCGCGAGGCCGATGCCCTGCGCGCGGTGCTGCCGGAGGTGGACGCGCTGTACGGCGTGCCGCAGCGCGCCGAGTACCACCCGGAGGTGGACACCGGCGTGCACGTCGAGCTGGTCTGCGACATGGCCGCGCAGCTGGCGCCCGGCGATGACGGCATCGGCTTCGCCGCGCTGGTGCACGACCTGGGCAAGGCGCTGACGCCGGAGGACGTGCTGCCGCGCCACCTGATGCACGAGACGCGGGGCGTGCGCCCGGTGATCGCGCTCAGCGAGCGCCTGAAGGTGCCGGCGGAGCACCGTGAGCTGGCCGTGCTGTGCTGTCGCGAGCACCTCAACGTTCACCGCCTGGACGAGCTCAAGCCGGCGACCGTGCACGACCTGATCGCGCGCTGCGACGGCTTCCGCAAGCCGGCGCGGATCGATCGCCTGGCCACCGTCTGCGAGGCCGACAAGCGTGGCCGGGCCGGGCTGTCGCATGAGCCCTATCCGCAGGGCGCTGCGCTGCGCCGCCTGCATGCGGCCGCGCTGGCGGTGCGCAGCGCGGACGTGGCCCAGGGACTCGAAGGCCCCGCGGTCGGGGAGGCGCTGCGCAAGGCGCGGATCGCGGCGATCGCCGCCGCGCGCGGCTGAGCCGCGCTATTCGGCGGTGGTCGGGTCGATGGTGGTGGCCACGCGATTGACCGCGTTGGCCGGGAACCCGCCCCGCCGGGCGTGTTCGCGGATGCTGGCCTCGTCGGGCGCGATGTACTCGCAGTAGATCTTGTCCGCGGTCACGTGGCTGCGCACCCATTGCACCTGCGGGCCGAGTTCCTGCAGCACGGCGCACGATTTCTGCGAAATGCCATGCAGGTCCGCCGCGGACAGGTTGCCGGCGCCGGGGATCTCGCGTTCGATGATGTAGCGTGGCATGGGGACGCTCCGGTGTTGGGTGGTGGCTCCTGTACCCAACGCAACCCGGGGCCGATGGCGGACGCCGTTCGCCCATGCCGTGCGTCGTTGGGCTAGCGCGCTGGCAACCCGCCGTCGAACCGCAACAACGCATCCCGCCACGGCGTCAGCGCGGTGGCCAGCCCCGCCAGAACGCCCAGCGTGTTCGCCAGCGCGTCCACGCGGTCCAGCTGCCGGCCCAGCGCCATCTGCGCCTGCAGGTGTTCCAGGCCGATGCCCATCAGCACCAGCAGCACGCACACGAACGCCCAGGACAGCCGCCGCGCGAACAGCTGCACGGCGCCGGCGGAGAGCAGCCCGTAGGCCGCCAGGTGCTGCAGCTTGTCGCTCACGTCGATGTCCGGCAGGCCGCTTGCCGGCATCAGCGAACCGGCGACCACGCCGCCGATCGCCAGCATCCACAGGCCCGCCCACAGCCATGGCCGACGGAACGGCTTGAGCGAGCGACCGACGCGCCGCGGCCGCTGCCGCCCGACGCGGCTCACAGGCGGTGGCTCAGGTCGCCGGCCAGGAAGGCCGCGCCCAGTTCCACCCCGCGCTGGAATCCCATGGCCTGGAAGCGCTCGCCCATTTCGCTGGGCAAGGTGAGCTGCTTCGCCTGCTGGCGCAGGTTGTGCCGCGCGATGTCGTCGGTGGCGCGCGATTCCGCCAGCGCCAGGTTCTCCTGCAGCCGGTTGCCGATCAGGAAGCTGGCCTGGGTGCAGTAGCCGGCGAAGTCGAAGCCCGCGCCGGTCCCGGCCTCGGCCAGCGCGGTGAAGTCCACCGAGGCGGTGATGTCCTGCAGGCCTGGTTCGGCCAGCACGTCGTGCACCAGGTGGTGGCGGCGGAACGCGCGCAGGGTGCCGTCGCGGCGCTGCGGCTGGTAGTACTCGGCGCGGCCATGTCCGTAGTCGACGAACAGCAGCGCACCATCGCGCAGGCCGCCCGCGACCGCCTGCACCCAGTACGGCAGCTGCGCCAGCAGCTCGCTGCGATAGCCTTCCTCGAACGGCGCCGGCAGTTGCCGCTCCACGTGGCGCACCGCGGCGGCCAGCAACGGATCGGCCGGGCGCTCGGTGCGCAGGAAACCGCCGTCGCCGTCCAGCGCCACGTGTTCCTCGAACACCTCGCCTTGGCGGATGCAGAAGCGCGGCGTGGGCAGCGCATCGATCACCTCGTTGGCGAACAGCACGCCGTTCCAGTCGTGCGGGATTGGTCCTTCCAGCCACTCGACCAGGTCGAACAGCAGCGGCGGCAGGCGGCGTTGCAGGCGTTCCCGCTGGCGCTGGCGCAGGTCGGCGCTCGGTTCCAGGATCGCGTAGCGCGCCGGCAGCGCGTCGTTGGCCAGCAGCTTCGACAGGCACGTTTCCGCGAACGCCCCGCTGCCGCCGCCCACCTCCAGGAAGATCGCCTCCGGGCCGAGTTGCTGCAGCACCGGGGTCAGCGCGTCCGCCACGCAGGCCGGGAACAGCACCGACAGCTCCGGCGCGGTGGTGAAGTCGCCCGCGCCGCCGAACTTGGTGGCCCCTGCGCTGTAGTAGCCCAGGCCGGGCGCGTACAGCGCCAGCTCCATGAACTTCCAGAAGGGAATGCTGCCGCCGGCGGCGAGGATCTGCGCCTGGATCAGGCTGCGCAGGCGGGCGCTGTGCGCCAGCGCATCGGCGTCGGGGGGCGGCAGGGTCTGCATCGGCACAGGATACGCAGGCGTGGCGCTATCCTGCGTGGATGCAACGCAGCCCACGCCCCGTCGCCCTGGTCACCGGCGCCGCGCGCCGGATCGGCGCGGCCATCGCGCGCCGCCTGCACGCGGACGGCCACGACCTGGCCCTGCACTACCGGCATTCCGACGCGGACATGCAGGCGCTGCTGGCCGAATTGAACGGCCGCCGCGACGGCAGCGCCATCGCGCTGCAGGCGGACCTGGCGCACTTCGACCGCCTGCCCGAGCTGGTGGCCCGCACCATCGGCCGCTACGGCCGGCTGGATGCGCTGGTCAACAACGCGTCCGCGTTCTATCCGACGCCGATCGGCCCCACCACGCCGTCGCAGTGGGACGACCTGTTCGCCAGCAACGCGCGCGCGCCGTTCTTCCTCGCCCAGGCGGCCGCGCCGCACCTGAAGGCGACGCGCGGCGGCATCGTCAACCTGGTCGACATCCATGCCGGCCAGCCGCTGGCCGGGCACGCCGTGTACGGGATGGCCAAGGCGGCGCTGCGGATGCTGACCCGCGCGCTGGCCCGGGACCTGGCGCCGGAGGTGCGGGTGAACGCGATCGCGCCCGGCGCGATCCTGTGGCCCGAGCACCCCGGTGCCGAAGACGGCGCCGACGAGGCGGCGCGCGCGGCGGTGCTGGCGCAGGTGCCCATGGGCCGGCTTGGCACGCCGGAGGAGGTGGCCGCGGCGGTGGCCTGGCTGCTGGGGCCCGAGTCGGCCTATGTCACCGGCCAGACGCTGCGGGTGGATGGCGGGCGCGGGATCGGCTGAGGCACGGATCAGAGTGGCGCGCGGGCGAACGCGGCATCGCGCTGCGGATGCTCCGCCCACAAGGCGCCCAGCGCGCGCTGCGTGCCCGGCACCACCACGTCCGGCGCGATCTCCGCGAGCGGCTTGAGCACGAAGGCGTGGCGCAGTTCGTCGCGCGGCAGGCGCAGGTGGCCGGGTCCATCCAGCACCAGGTCGTCGTACAGCACGATGTCGATGTCCAGGGTGCGGTTGCCGAAGCGCGGGCCGCTGCGGTCGCGTCCGTGCGCGTCCTCCAGCGCGTGCAGCCAGGCGTTGAGCGCCTGCGGGTCGAGGTCGGTCTCGATCACTGCGGCGGCGTTGAGGAAATCGCCCCCGTCGAATCCGACCGCCGGGAACACGTACGCATCGGACACCGCCACGTCGCCGAAGCGCGCGCGCAGCGCCGCCACGGCGGAGCGCAGGTTGGCCTCGGGATCGATGTTGCTGCCCAGGCTCAGGCAGGCGCGTCCCATCAGGCCCGGCTCCGCTCGATGATGACGCCCACCGCGCGCGCGCCGCGCACGGCGCCGGGCTTGCTCAACTTGAGGCGCACCTGGGAGACGCCGAACTCCTCCAGGATGATCGCCGCGCAGCGCTCGGCCAGGGTTTCCACCAGCCCGAACCCCGACTGCGAGACGTAGTCGATCAAGCGCTTGCTCACGTCCTTGTAGTTGAGCGTCAGGGCGATGTCGTCGCTGGCCGCGGGAATGCGGTTGTCGAAGGCCATCTCGATGTCCAGCACCAGCGGCTGGCGGACGCGCCGTTCCCAATCGTAGATGCCGATCAGGGCCTCGATCTCGAGCCCTTCGATGAAGACCTTGTCCCGCATGCGGCTTCCTCAGTAACGCTTTGTTGGGGGCGGCGCCTACCACCGGGCTGTGCGCTACGCGGCTCGAAATGCCGCTGCGCGCAGCCCGATGGTCTCGCCGCATCGCGATCTTAGGGGGTGGGAACGCGGGAGTGGTGGGTGCGCTGCCTGGGGCGCGGCGCCAACGATCACCCCTATACCGCCGGCAAGGTCGCCATGTCCCAGCGCGGGGTGACATGCACGGCGGCATCGTCTCGCTGGCCGGCCTGCAGCCGCAGGGCGCCGGCGAAGGCGATCATCGCGCCGTTGTCGGTGCACAGCGCCGGGCGCGGGACGCAGGCGCGG
>CBFGMM010000072.1:0-10551 GCA_965649855.1 uncultured Thermomonas sp.
GCCTGGCCCGTGCAGCAGATCGCCGTGGCCCTGCTGCCCGGCGCGCCCTTCGCCCTGCTGCTGGCGACCAGTGCGGTCGTGACGACAGCACTGGCGTGGCTGTCCTGGCGCCTGGTGGAAAAGCCGGCGCTCGCGTTCAAGCCCGGCGGCGCCGGCTGGATCGCCGGGACGGCGACGCGGCCCGAGACCGCGGTCACGGCGCCGGACACCCGCGGGCAGGCCACGCCGGGGGTGCGGTAGAGTGGGGAAAGACCTGCCGGCCGGCGGCTGGAGGCGCCCTCGGCCCTCTGCGGGCAGGCAGGCACCGGCGCAGGGATCGCGGGGGAATCGGGGATGGAGGCACGGCGCAAGCGCGCGGACACCTGGCTAGCCGCCGTCGCGGCGCTGGCAGCCGTGCCGCTGCTGGGCTGGCTGCTGGCGGGCGCGCTGGGGCTGGACGGCAACGCGCCCTCGGCCGGCCCCGCTGCACTGCTGGCCGCGGTGGCGGCCCTCGTCGCCCTGGGGGCGCTCGGGGCGCTGCTGGCACGCGCGCGGAACGAATCGCGCGCGGCGGCCGCCCGGCTGCACGCGCTGGACGCCTCGCTGGATGCGGCGCAGGAGGCGCAGCAGGCATTGCATGCCGAACTGGCGCGCTACCGCCAGGCGCAGGCGGTGGCCGGCGTGGGCGACTGGACCTGCGACCTGGCCACCGGCCAGCTGACGTGGTCCCCCGAGGTCTACCGGATCATGCAGCGCAACCCCGCCCATGGCGCGCCGACCCTGGCCGAAGCGGTGGGCCTGCTGGAGGACGGGTCGCTGGCCACCGCGGATGCGTTCGTCGCGGCCCAGGAAACCGGCGAGCCGCAGGCCTTCGAGGCGGTCCTGCGCCTGGCCGACGACACCCTGCGCTGGCTGGAGATGATCGTGCTGCCGGCGCGCGACGCCGCGGGCGGCGTGGCGGGGATGCACGGGACGCTGCAGGACATCAGCGCGCGCAAGGCGATCGAGCTGGGCCTGGCCCAGGCCAAGGACGTGGCGGAGGCGGCCAGCCACGCCAAGAGCACCTTCCTGGCCACCATGAGCCACGAGATCCGCACCCCGCTCAACGGCATGCTCGGCCTGCTGGAACTGATCGACCGGATGGCGATGAGCGACGACCTGCGCACCTCGCTGCAGGCGGTGCGCGAGTCCGGGCGTTCGCTGCAGCGGATCATCGACGACATCCTGGACTTCTCCAAGGTCGAGGCCGGCAAGCTGGAGATCCACCTGGAGCCCACGCGCATCGGCGAGGTGGTGGGCGCGCTGCACCGCACCTACGCGGGCAGCGCGCAGAGCACCGGGCTGGCGTTCACCGCCCACGTGGATCCGTCGCTGCCCCCGGTGGTGCTGATCGACGCGCTGCGCCTGCGGCAGATCCTGGGCAACTTCGTCAGCAACGCGATCAAGTTCACCCCCGCCGGCGCGGTGGAACTGCGCGCGACCTGCCTGGACCGCGACGGCGACCGCGCCCTGCTCCGCTTCGAGGTGGAGGACAACGGGATCGGCGTGTCCGCGCAGGAACAGGAGAAGCTGTTCCAGCCCTTCGAGCAGGCGGGCAGCGTGGCCGGGCGGTTCGGCGGCACCGGCCTGGGGCTTGCGATCAGCCGGCGGCTGGCGGAGCTCATGGGCGGCCAGGTGAGCATGAAGAGCACCCCGGGCTTCGGCACCACGATGGAATTCGAACTGTGGACGAAGACCATCGATCTTCCCGCGCAAGCGGATGCCGCGCCCGCCCCGGGCCTCCCGCTGCTGCCACCCCCCTCGCCCGCCGCCACCGGCGCGCCGGCCACCGACCAGGGCGCGGGCGACGGGCCCCGCGTGCTGGTGGTCGACGACCACCCGATCAACCGGATGGTGATGCGCCGCCAGCTGGAGGTGCTGGGCTATCCCTGCGACGACGTGGAGGGCGGCGCGCAGGCCCTGGCGTGCTGGGGCGAGGTGCGCCACGCGCTGGTGCTGACCGACCTCAACATGCCCGGCATGAGCGGCTTCGAGTTCTGCCGCGCCCTGCGCGAAGCCGAGGGCGTCGCGGGGCTGCCGCGCACCCCGGTGATCGCGTGCAGCGCCAATGCGATCCCGGGCGTGGTGGACGAGTGCAAGGCGGCGGGCATGGACGATTACATCGCCAAGCCGATCCAGCTGGCGGCGCTGTCCGGCAAGCTGGAACGCTGGTTGCCGCGCGACGTTCCCGCTGGGGGCGAGGCGCCGGCCGTCGCCACGCAGGCGCCGGACCCTCCCCCGGGCGAAGGGCTGGTGCGCGAGTCCGCACGCCTGGTGCTCGCCGACGTGGGTCCGCGCGCGCTGGCCAAGTTCCGCGAGGTCAACGACGCCGACGTCGCGGGCCTGCTCCAGGCCGTCGCGCAGGACGACCTGCCTGCCGTGGCGCACTGGGCGCACCGGATCAGGGGGGCGTGTGGTTTCATAGGGGCGAGCGACCTCGCCGGCGTCTGCGGCATGCTGGAGCAGGCGGGGCGTGACCAGGACGGGCCAGGGGTGGCATGGCTGATGGACGTGTTCAAGGTTGAACTGGAGCGGATGTATGCCGAACTCGATGGACGATGACCGCGCGCCGGCCGAGGCGCGGACGCTGCCTGGCGAGGGCCTGACCTTCCTGGTGGTGGAGGACCACGAGTTCCAGCGCGCGATGGTCGTGGAGATGCTGGAGAGCATCGGCGCGAGCGCCGTGCACGAGGCCGCCGACGGGTTCTCCGCGATGGAGGTGATCCGCGAGCTGGACCAGGCGTTCGACGTCATCGTGACCGACATCGACATGCCGGGCATGGACGGCATGGCCTTCATCCGCCGCCTGGGCGAGGCGCGCGCGCGCTCCTCGCTGATCATCACCAGCGCGCTCGAGCGGGCCCTGCTGGACACCATCGAGACCATGGCCGGGGCGTACGGGATGCGCCTGCTGGGCACGATCGAGAAGCCGCCGTCCCCCGAGCGTTTCGCCGACCTGGTCGCCCTGCACTGGAAGTCGCGCCCCAACCCGGAACGCGCCGGCAAGCGGGCGTCCCTGTTCAGCCTGGAGGAAATCCTGGCCGGCCTGCACGCGGAGGAATTCGGTCCCTATTACCAGCCGAAGATCGAGTTGCGCACCGGGCGGGTCAAGGGCGCCGAGGCGCTGGCCCGCTGGCAGCGCCCCGGCGGCGGGGTGATCCTGCCGTATGCCTTCATCGGGCAGCTCGAGAACAGCGACCACATCGGCGAGCTCACCTGGCTGATGCTGGCGCAGAGCGCGCGCGACTGCCGCCAATGGCGCGATGCCGGCCTGGACCTCAACGTCTCGGTCAACATCTCGGTCAAGCTGCTGGCCGATCCGGCGATCGCCGACGCGATCACCTGGCAGGTCACCAACCAGGGGCTGGAGCCGCGCCACATGATCCTGGAGATCACCGAGTCGGCGGCGATGCAGAGCGTGGGCCCGGTGCTGGAGAACCTGAGCCGGCTGCGCATGAAGGGCTTCGGGCTGTCGATCGACGACTACGGCACCGGGTACTCGTCGATGCAGCAGCTCACCCGCATCCCCTTCACCGAACTCAAGATCGACCAGTCCTTCGTGATGCACGCGGCGCACCAGGAATCCAGCCGGATGATCCTGGAATCCAGCCTGGAGATGGCGCGCAAGCTGCGCATCGTGTCGGTGGCCGAGGGTGCCGAGACCAGCGAGGACTGGAACCTGCTGCGCGAATGCGGCTGCGACCTGGCGCAGGGCTTCTTCGTGGCCGGCGCGATGCCGGCGCAGGACTTCCCGGACTGGGTGCGCGGCTGGGCCTGACCCGGGCCGCGCGGATCACCCCAGGCGCAGGGCGGCCACCACCCGGTCGGCCAGGGCCTCGGCCGTTGCCTCGGTGGTGCGCAGGCGCAGTTCCGGCCGCAGCGGGGCCTCGTACGGGGAATCGATGCCGGTGAAGTTTCGCAGCTCGCCGCGCCGCGCCTTCGCGTAGAGCCCCTTGGCGTCGCGGCGTTCGGCCTCCTCCAGCGGCGTGTCCACGAACGCCTCGATGAACTCGTCGTCCGCGAACAGCGCGCGCGCCATCTCGCGCTCGGCGCGGAACGGGCTGATGAAGCTGACCAGCACGATCAGGCCGGCATCCGTCATCAACCGCGCCACCTCGGCCACCCGACGGATGTTCTCCACCCGGTCCTCGTCGGTGAACCCCAGGTCCTTGTTCAGGCCATGGCGCACGTTGTCCCCGTCCAGCACGTAGGCCAGCCGGCCCTGCGCATGCAGCTTGCGCGCCACCAGGTTGGCGATGGTCGACTTGCCGGAACCGGACAGCCCGGTGAACCACACGCAGCGCGGCGCCTGGTGCAGCAGGCGGGCGCGCGCGGCGCGGTCCACGTCGAGGTGCTGCCAGTGGATGTTGGCGGCGCGGCGCAGCGCGAAATCGATCGTGCCCGCGCCCACCGTGGCGTTGCTGTGGCGGTCGATCAGGATGAAGCCGCCCAGCGCCTTGCTGCTGGCATATGGCTCGAACGGCAGCGGCTGGTCCAGGTGCAGGTTGCAGTAGCCCACCTCGTTGAGGTCCAGGTGCTTGGCCGCCAGGTGCTCCTGGGTGTTGACGTCCACCCGGTGCTTGATCTCGGTGACCGAGGCGCCCACGGTGCGCGCGCCGCACTTCAGCAGGTACGGGCGGCCCGGCAGCAGGGGCGCATCGCCCATCCACAGCAGGTGCGCGGCGAACTGGTCGGCGACCTCGGGCGGGTCGGACGCCGCGGCGATCACGTCGCCGCGGCTGGCGTCCACCTCGTCCTCCAGGGTGAGGGTGACGGCGCATCCGGCATCGGCGCGTTGCACGTCGCCATCCGGCCCCAGCACCCGCGCCACCCGCGAACGCCGGCCCGACGGCAGCACCACCACCGCATCGCCCGGCGCCACCGTGCCCGCCGCCAGCGTGCCCGCGTAGCCGCGGAAGTCCTGGTGCGGCCGGCACACCCACTGCACCGGCAGGCGCAGGGGCCCCGGCGCCGCGTCGCGCGCGACCTGCACGGTTTCGAGGTGCTCGAGCAGTGCTGGCCCCTGGTGCCACGGCATCGCACCGCTGCGCGATGCCACGTTGTCCCCGGCCAGGGCCGAGACGGGGATGCATTCCACGCTGGCGATGCCCAGCCGCGCGGCCAGCGCGCGGTAGCCGGCGACGATCTCCTCGAACACTCCCTGCCGGTAGCCCACCAGGTCCATCTTGTTGACCGCCAGCACCACGTGGCGGATGCCGAGCAGGGCCACGATGTAGCTGTGCCGGCGGGTCTGCGCCAGCAGCCCCTTGCGCGCGTCGACCAGCACCACCGCGACGTCCGCGGTGGAGGCGCCGGTCGCCATGTTGCGGGTGTACTGCTCGTGGCCGGGACAGTCGGCCACGATGAACGTGCGCCGTTCGGTGCCGAAGTAACGGTAGGCCACGTCGATTGTGATGCCCTGCTCCCGCTCGGCGGCCAGCCCGTCCACCAGCAGCGCGAAATCCAGCGCGTCGCCCTGGGTCCCGTGCCGCCGGCTGTCCGCCTGCAGCGCGCTGAGCTGGTCGTCCAGCAGCAGGTGGGTGTCGTGCAGCAGGCGCCCGATCAGCGTGCTCTTGCCGTCGTCCACGCTGCCGCAGGTGATGAAGCGCAGCAGGGACTTCTCCTCGTGGCGGCGCAGGTAGGCGGCGACCGCGGCGCCGGCGTCGTCGGCGGCCATCAGAAGTACCCCTCCTGCTTCTTCTTCTCCATCGATGCGCTGGGGTCGTGGTCGATCACCCTGCCCTGCCGCTCCGATGTCGTTGCCACCAGCATCTCGGCGATCACCTTTTCCAGCGTGTCGGCGTCCGACGCGACGGCACCGGTCAGCGGATAGCAGCCCAGGGTGCGGAAGCGCACGGACCGCAGCGCCGGCACCTCGCCATCGCGCAGCGGCAGCCGGTCGTCGTCCACCAGGATCAGCGCGCCGTCGCGCTCGACCACCGGGCGCGGGCGGGCGAGGTACAGCCCGGGCACCGGGATGCGCTCGCGGTGGATGTAGAGCCAGATGTCCAGCTCGGTCCAGTTGGACAGCGGGAACACGCGCACCGACTCGCCCTTGTGGATGCGCGCGTTGTAGAGGTTCCACAGCTCCGGGCGCTGCTGCCTGGGGTCCCAGCGGTGCTGCGCGGAGCGGAAGCTGAAGATGCGTTCCTTGGCGCGCGACTTCTCCTCGTCGCGGCGCGCGCCGCCGATCGCGGCATCGAAGCCCCACTGGTCCAGCGCCTGCTTCAGCGCCTGGGTCTTCATGACGTCGGTGTGCACGGTGGCGCCGTGGCTGACCGGACCGATCCCCCGGGCCAGTCCGTCCGGATTGGTGTGCACGCGAAGCTCCACGCCGGTCTCGGCCGCGCGCCGGTCGCGGAACGCGATCATCTCGCGGAACTTCCAGCCGGTGTCCACGTGCAGCAGCGGGATCGGCGGACGCGCCGGACTGAACGCCTTGAGCAGCAGGTGCAGCAGCACCGAGCTGTCCTTGCCCACCGAATACAGCAGCACCGGGTTGGCGAATTCGGCGGCGACCTCGCGCAGGATGTGGATGCTCTCGGCTTCCAGGCGATCGAGATGGGCGGTGGCGTTGGGCACTGCGCGGGGGCTTCCGACGGGTCGGCGCAGGGTATCAGTTCGCCTTCGCCGCGCGCACCGACGACACGTCGCCCGGCGGCGCGAACGCGTCGCTGCGCGCGCCCCGCCAGAAGTCCTGGAACACCGCGTGCGGCGGCACCCGGCCGTCCAGCAGGTCGCCCGGCTGCAGGAACCGGTACAGCGCGCCCAGCGAGCGCACCTCCACCTGCGAGACCCGCCGCAGGATGTGCTCCGGACCCAGCTGCGCCGGGTCATTCAGCCCGGCGGCGCACAGCAGGTCGCGCAGCGCGTGCAGGGTGTTGTCGTGGAACTCCGCCACCCGGCTGGCCTTGTCCGGCACGTCCAGGGTGCGCCAGCGCTTGGGGTCCTGGGTGGCCACGCCGGTCGGGCACTTGTCGTTGTGGCAGCTCATCGACTGGATGCAGCCCAGCGCGAACATGTAGCCGCGCGCCGCGTTGCACCAGTCCGCGCCCATCGCCAGCGCCCGCGCGATGTCGAACGCGCTGACGATCTTGCCCGCCGCGGCCACCCGCACCGCGTCGCGCAGGCCCAGCCCGACCAGGGTGTTGTGCACCAGCATCAGGCCCTCGCGCATGGGCAGGCCCACGTGGTCGATGAACTCGGCCGGCGCCGCGCCGGTGCCGCCTTCCGCCCCGTCCACCACGATGAAGTCCGGCACGATTCCGGTTTCGTGCATCGCCTTGGCGATCCCGAACCACTCCCACGGGTGTCCCACCGCCAGCTTGATGCCCACCGGCTTGCCGCCGCACAGTTCGCGCAGGCGCTCGACGAAACGCAGCAGGCCGATCGGGGTGTCGAACGCGGCGTGCCGGGCCGGCGAGACGCAGTCCACCCCCACCGCCACCCCGCGGGTGGCGGCGATCTCCGCGGTGACCTTGGGCGCGGGCAGCACCCCCCCGTGGCCGGGCTTGGCGCCCTGCGAGAGCTTGACCTCGATCATCCTGACCTGCGGGTCGGCGGCGTTCGCGGCGAAGCGCTCCTCGCTGAAGCTGCCGTCGTCATTGCGGCAGCCGAAGTAGCCGGAGCCGATCTCCCACACCAGGTCGCCGCCGCCGGCGCGGTGGTGCGGCGAGATCGAACCCTCGCCGGTGTCGTGGTAGAAGCCGCCCGCCTTCGCGCCCGCGTTGAGCGCGCGGATCGCCGCGGACGACAGCGAGCCGAAGCTCATCGCCGAGATGTTGAACAGGCTGGCCGAGTACGGCTGCGCGCGGCCGGCGCCGACCAGCACCCGGAAGTCCGCCGATTCGATGGCGGTGGGCGACATCGAATGGTTGATCCACTCGTAGTCGATGCCGTACGGGTCCTGCAGGCTGCCGAACGGGCGCACGTCGTTGACCCGCTTGGCGCGCTGGTAGACCAGGGCGCGCTGCTCGCGCGAGAACGGCACCTCGGCGGTGTCCGACTGGATGAAGTACTGCCGCATCTCCGGCCCGATCGCCTCCAGCCCGTAGCGGAAGTGGGCCAGGATCGGGTAGTTGCGGCGCAGGGTGCTGCGCCGCTGCAGGATGTCCACGGTGCCGACGGCGGCTAGCGCCGAGAACGCGATCGCACCCCACCACCAGGCGGGCCAGCGCATGGCCAGGGCGATGGATGCGAGCGCCAGCGCGATGCTGGCGAGGTAGGCGGCGTAGCGGCTCAATGCGCGTCCTCGATCGACGTGGTGCCCGGAGTCGGGATCGAACCGACATGGCCTTGCGGCCGAGGGATTTTAAGTCCCTTGCGTCTACCAGTTTCGCCATCCGGGCGCGCCGCGAGCTTAGCGCGAAGCGGCCGCGCGCGATCAGCCCGCCGCGGCCTGCCGGGTGTCCAGCCAGCGGTCGAAGTCTGCGCCGGGCATCGGCCGCGCGATGTGGTAGCCCTGCGCCAGCGCGCAACCCAGCCGCACCAGCGCGTCCAGCGTGGCCTGGTCCTCGACGCCCTCGGCCACGCAGTCCAGGCCCATCGCCCGCGCCAGCTGGATCGTGGCATCCACGATCTTCGCCGCGTCGGCCGAGGTGCCCATCAGCGCCACGAAGGAGCGGTCGATCTTGATTTCCGACAGCGGCAGCCGGGCCAGCTGCGACAGCGACGAATACCCGGTGCCGAAGTCGTCGATGCTGAGCCGGAAGCCCTTCAGGCGCAGGCGCGTGAGGGTGTCGAAGGAATCGGCGTTGTGTTCCATCGCCGAGGTTTCGGTGATCTCCAGGATCACCCGGCTGGGCGAGACCGAATGCCGTTCGCAGGAGCGCAGCACGCGGTCGGCCAGGTCCACGTCCACCAGGCTGCGGGTCGACAGGTTCACCGCAAGGCTGCCGCGGGCGCTGAGCGGGCTGGTGCGGAACCAGGCCAGCGCCCGGTCGAGCACCGCTTCGGTCAGCGGCCCCAGCAACCCATGCTGCTCCGCCAGGGGGACGAACACGTCCGGTGGCACGTGCCCGAAGCGCGGGTCGCTCCAGCGGGCCAGCGCTTCCGCGCCCAGGATGCGGCCGGTGGCCATCTCCATCTTGGGCTGCGCCACCACCTGGATGGCGCCGTCCGCGATGGCCTGGCGCAGGTCGGCGACCGTCGGGGCGGGCCGCGGGGCATCCGCGATCGCCGCGGCGCGCGTGCAGGTCGGTTGCCGCGACAGCAGCTCGCGCAGCTGCATCGGCCGGAACGGCTTGGGCAGCACGCCCAGGATATGCAGGCCGCGCTCCAGCGCGGTGGCTTGCGCGGCCTCGAGGACCTTCTGGCCCATCCCGCTGGTGAGGATCAGGCCGGCCTGGCACCCGCGGCTGGCCAGCTGGCGCAGCACCTCGACACCATCCATGTGCGGCATGACCAGGTCCAGGGCCACGACCGCCGGTTGCTGCGCGTCCACGGCGGCCAGGAAGGCTTGCGGATCCTCGTGGCACTCCACGGCGAAGCCCTGCGCCTCGGCCACGAACGCAAGCGTGCGCGCGACGCTCGCATCGTCGTCCAGGACCAGGAACACCTGCCTGCCTGCATCCATCCACCACCTCGCTGCGCCGACTATCCCCCACGCACCGTCTGCACGCCTTCACGCGCGGCCACGATTGCGTCCCTCGTGAAAAGAACATACGCAACACGGATCGCGCAACGGCCGCGAGTTGCTAGGATTGAGGCAACGGTCACGGACTGCGCACATGGCCTCCAACCTGGAGTTGCTGGAGAGCACCGACTGGGCGGCCACGCCGCTTGGACCGCGCGATGCGTGGCCCGCGGACATGCATGCGGTGCTGCGCGCGGTCATGGCCTCGGGGTTTCCGGTGTGCACCGTGTGGGGACCGGATGCCATCCAGATCTACAACGATGGCTACAACCCGATCTTCGGCGACAAGCACCCGGCCGCGTTTGGACGACCTGCGCGCGACAGTTGGCCCGAGATCTGGGAGTTCCTGGCGCCGGCGCTGGACGAGATCCGCCGGACCGGCGCCAACCTCAGCTTCCACGACTCCCTGCTGCCGCTGAACAAGCGGGGCACGCCGGAAGAGTGCTACTTCGATTTTTCCTACAGCCCGCTGCGCGACGCGGCAGGCACGGTGTGCGGCGCGATGTCCATCGCGGTGGACAAGACCCGCGAAGTGGTCACGCTGCGCCGCAACGCCAGCATCGACCTGCCGCTGGACGCGATGGACGAGGATGGGCTGGCGGGCCTGGCACGCGTGCTGCATGAGCGGCTCCGCGGCGAACCCATGGACGCCCCGGCCGCGGCGTTCTGCCCGATCGATGCGCGCAGCGGACGCTGTCTCCCGCCCCTGTGGTCCTACGGATTCCCCGACGAAGTCGCGCGCAAGTTCGGCCAGCAGTTCTGCGCGCCCGACGCGGGCGTCGACCAGCACGAGGTTCCGCAAGCGCTGACCGCTGCGATGGACGGCGGTTCTTGCATTACCTCGGTCGCGCTGCGCAGCACCGGCGGCGACCCCCTCGCCGTAGTGTTCGTGGCGCCGC
>CBFGMM010000073.1:0-10538 GCA_965649855.1 uncultured Thermomonas sp.
CGCCTGGCCAGCGCGCGCGGTCCCGCGGGGCGCCTGTTCGCGTTCGGCCACGACGCCTGGCTGGCCACGGCCTACCTGCAGCGCCTCGCCACGGATCCGGACGCTAGCGTGTCCGGCGCCACCGGCGCGCTGTCGCTGGACGGCCTGGGCCATGTGCAGCGGCGCCCGGCCTGGGTGCGTTTCAGCGGCGGGGTGCCGGTGCCGCTCGCCGATGGCGCGCGCTGACGGCGAGGCGCGCTCGACACGACACCGCGGGGATGCGGTGGAAGACGCCGCCCTCGCCCACCTCCAGGCGCAGGGCCTGCGGTTGCTGGCGCGCAATGCCAGCGCGCGCGGCGGCGAGATCGACCTGGTGATGCTGGAGCCGGCGCCCGAGCCGGGCGTCGTGGTGTTCGTCGAAGTGCGCTATCGCGCCAGCGCCGGCTATGGCGGCGGCGCGGCCTCGGTGGATGCGCGCAAGCGGCGCAAGCTGGTGCTTGCCGCGCGCGTGCACCTGGCGCGGCATCCGCGGCTCGCTTCGCTGCCGTGCCGCTTCGACGTCGTGGACGCCGCCGGCGATCCCCGGGCCCCGCGCCTCGACTGGATCCGCGACGCGTTCCGCGCGGACGACTAGCACGCCGCTTGCCTCATGCGCGCAGGGTCCGGGCCAACCCGACCCTTGTCGGCTCAGTCGAAGTGCCGGTAGCCGCCGCGGGTCGCCTGCCAGGGCGTTCCCTCCGCGGTGAACGCCTGCACCCCGCCATCCGCCGCCACCACGCCGATCAGGCTCAGCGGCACCTCGTCGGTGGCCAACGCCTGCACCATCGCGCGTGCGACGGGCGGCGCGGTGAAGCACAGCTCGTAGTCGTCGCCGCCGCTCGCCTGCAACCCCCGCCGCGCCGCGGCATCGAACGCGCGCGCCAGCGCCGCGGAAGTCGGCAGCGCGTCGACCTCGAGCCGCGCGCCCACGCCGCTCGCCACGCACACATGCGCAAGGTCGGCCAGCAGGCCATCGGAGACATCGATGCAGGCGCTGGCGATGCCGCGCAACGCGCGTCCCAGCGCCAGGCGCGGCGTGGGGCGGTCGAGGCGCGCGCGAAGGAGCAAAAGGGGGTCAGAGTCATCTTTTCGGACGCGATGCTTCACTGAATCAGGCACATGGGCCGAAAAATGACTCTGACCCCCTTTTGCCCCTGGCCACTGCGCCAGCGCGCCCGCCGCATCGCCCAGGGTTCCGCTGACCCAGACCTCGTCGCCGGGCCGCGCGCCGTCGCGCCGCAGGGCCTGGCCCGGTTCCACGAAGCCGTGCACGGTCACGCACGCCGACAGCGGCCCGCGCGTGGTGTCCCCGCCGACCAGCGCGACCCCGTGCGCCTGCGCCAAGGCCAGGAAGCCGTCGAGGAAGGCATCGACGAAGCCCGCCTCCGCCTCGGGCAGGGACAGCGCCAGCGTGCACCACGCCGGCTGCGCGCCCATCGCCGCCAGGTCCGACAGGTTCACCGCCAGCGCCTTCCAGCCGATGTCGTGCGGATCGGTATCGAGTGGGAAATGCACGCCGGCGTTCAGCGTGTCCATCGCCACGGCCAGCTGCAGGCCCGCAGGCGGCTGCAACAGGGCCGCGTCGTCGCCGATGCCCAGCACCACGTCGCCGCGCGTGGCCGCGCGGGCGCGGATGCGCGCGATCAGGTCGAATTCGTGCATCGCGGCCCGGCCCGGGGTCCGGCCGCCGCTAGCGCCTGGCTTCCACGCTGCGCAGCGCGGCCGCGGCCTTGTCCAGCACGCCGTTGACGTAGGTATGCCCGTGCTCGGAACCGAAGCGCTTGGTCGAGTCGATGGCCTCGTTGATCACCACGCGGTAGGGCACGTCCGGGCGGTGCATGAACTCGTAGGCGGCGATCCGCAGCGCGGCGCGCTCGATCGGGTCGACCTCCTCCATGGTGCGGTCGACGTACGGCGACAGTGCCTCGTCGAGCTGGGCCACGTGGCGCAGCACGCCCCGCACCAGGTCCTCGAAATACTCGAGGTCCGCGGCCTCGTGCGCCTGCTCGTGCGCGAACTGGGCGATCAGGTCGCGCTCGCCGGCGCCGCTGAGCTGCCAGGCATACACGGCCTGCAGCGCGCGTCGGCGCGAGCGCGAGCGGGCCACCGGGTCTATGCCGTCGTTGCGGTGCTTCTTATGCATCGGTCGCTTCCGTGGTGTGTCCCGCATGCGCCAGCTTCAGGCGCAGGTCGGCCATCTCGATGGCCACCAGCGCGGCCTCCTCGCCCTTGTTGCCGTGCGCGCCGCCGGCGCGCGCCGCCGCGTCCTCGAACCGCTCGACCGCCAGCAGCCCGTTGGCCACCGGCACGCCGCTGTCCAGCGCCACGCGCATGAGCGCATCGGACGCACCGTCGGCCACCTGCTCGTAGTGGCGGGTGTCGCCGCGCACCACGCAGCCCAGCGCCACCAGCGCGGCATGCCGCCCGCCCAGCGCCAGGTCGCGCGCGACCATCGGCAGCTCCCAGGCGCCGGGCACGCGCACCACGTCCACCGCGTCGGCGCTGACGCCATTGGCCTCGAACGCCTGGCGCGCGCCGGCCACCAGCGCATCGGTGATGCGCGGGTTCCAGCGGCTGGCGATGATCGCGAAGCGCGCGTCGCGGGGAGCGCGCAGGTCGCCTTCGATGTGTGGCATGCAGGGGTGCCTGGCGGGGCCGTGCAGTTTAGCGCGCCTCAACGGGCGGGCAGCGCCACGTGCCCGGCCACCTCCAGCCCGAAGCCGGCCAGCCCCACCTGGCGGCGCGGGGTGCCCAGCACGCGCAGTCGGCGCAGGCCAAGCTCCGCCAGGATCTGCGAGCCGGCGCCATTGCGCCGCCACTCCGCCAGCGCGCCGGCGCGCGAAGCGGGCGCGGCAGGCTGCTCGCGGATGCGCGAGAGCAGCGCGTCGGGATCGGGCGCATCGCCCAGCAGCACCAGCACGCCGCGGCCCTCGGCGGCGATCATCGCCAGCACGTCGCCGACCAGCGGGCCGAAGTCGTCGCGCCGCCAGTGCAGCGCATCGGCCAGCGGGTTCTGCGCCTGCACCCGGACCAGCACCGCGGCATCGCCGGCCACCTGGCCGCGCACCAGCGCGTGGTGCAGGCCGCGGGTCAGGCGGTCGCGGTAGGTCACCAGCTCGAACGGCCCGTGGTCGGTCTCGATGGCGCGCGCGTCCACCCGCTCCACCGTGTGCTCGGTCGCCAGCCGGTGCCGGATCAGGTCCTCGATCGAACCCATCTTCAGCCCGTGCGCGCGCGCAAAGGCCTCCAGCTCCGGCCGCCGCGCCATCGAGCCGTCGGGGTTGAGGATCTCCACCAGCACCCCGGCGGGCTCGAACCCGGCCAGCAGGGCCAGGTCGCTGGCGGCCTCGGTGTGCCCGGCGCGCGACAGCACCCCGCCCGGCTGCGCGGTCAGCGGGAAGATGTGTCCGGGCTGCGCCAGGTCGGCGGGCTTGGCGTCCGGCCGCACCGCGGTGCGCACGGTGTGCGCGCGGTCGTAGGCGCTGATGCCGGTGGTCACGCCCTCGGCGGCCTCGATGCTGACCGTGAAGTTGGTGTGGTGCGGCGAGGTGTTGTCGCGCACCATCGGGTTCAGGCCCAGCTGCCTGCAGCGCTCGCGGGTCAGCGACAGGCAGACCAGGCCGCGCGCATGGGTGACCATGAAGTTGATGTCGGCCGGTCGCACCAGTTCGGCGGCCATGATCAGGTCGCCTTCGTTCTCGCGGTCTTCGTCGTCGACGATGACCACCATGCGGCCAGCGCGCAGTTCGTCCAGCAGTTCGGGGATGCTCGCGAAGCTCATGCCGTGTCCTTGCATGCCAGCAGGCGCTCCACGTAGCGCGCCAGCAGGTCGACCTCGAGGTTGACCGGATCGCCCTCGCGCAGCGCGTGGAACGCGGTGTGGGCGACGGTGTGGGGGATCAGCGCGACCTCGAAGCCGGCGTCGTCCACGGCGTTGACGGTCAGGCTGACGCCATCCACGCAGACCGAGCCCTTGTGCGCGACGTAGCGCAGCAGGGCCATCGGAGCCTCGACGCGCCAGCGCACCGCGCGCGCATCGTCCCACCGCCGTGCCGCGATGCCGAGGCCGTCCACGTGGCCACTGACCAGGTGCCCGCCCAGGCGGTCGGTGGGCAGCATCGCCCGCTCCAGGTTGAGCGGCGCGCCGGGCGGCAGCCGGCCCAGCGTGGTCAGCGCCAGGGTTTCGTTGGACGCGTCCACGGCGAAGCTGGTGGCGTCGAAGTCGACCACGGTCAGGCAGCAGCCATTGACCGCGATGCTCTCGCCAGGCTGCACCCGATCGAACGGCAGCGTGCCCGCCTCGATGCGCAACCGCGCATCGCCGCCCCGCGCCTCGCGCGCGGCCAGCCGGCCCACGCCGGCGATCAGTCCGGTGAACACGCGGCCGCCCTCCCGCGCAGGGTCGCGCTCCGCAGGCCGGCGCTCATGCCGGCAACGGGCGCAGCAGCAGGCGCAGGTCGCCGCCGACCGCGCGCACGTCCACCGTCTGCAGCTTCATGCGCTGCGCCAGGCTGTCGAAATGCAGGCCGGCGAACATCGGACGCGCATCGCTGCCCAGCAGGGTGGGCGCGACGTAGAGCAGGATCTCGTCGACCAGCCCCGCGTTGAGGAAGCCGCCAGCGAGGGTTGCGCCGGTTTCCACCTGCACCTCGTTGACCTGGCGCTCCGCGAGCAGGCGCATCACCGCGGCGAGGTCGAACATGCCGCCGCGCACCGGCACCGCGGCCCGTTCGAACGCGAATCCGCGCGGCGGCTTCACGTCCGGCGCGTGCACGTACAGCGTCGGCGCCTCGCCCAGGCGCACGTGGCCGCGCGCCACCGTGGCCAGCCCCGGATCCAGCACCACGCGCAGCGGCGGCACCACCTCCGCGCCATCGTCCAGGCGCACGGTCAGGTGGGGATCGTCCGCCAGCACCGTGCCCGCGCCGGTCATCAGCGCGCCGCAGCGCGCGCGCCAGCGGTGCGTGTCCTCGCGCGACTCCGGGCTGGTGATCCACTTCGATTCGCCGTTCGACAGCGCGGTACGGCCGTCCAGGCTGACGCCCAGCTTGACCCGCAGCCACGGCCGGCCGCGTTCCACCCGCGACAGGAAGCCGCGGTTGAGCTCGCGCGCCTGGGCCTGCATCAACCCGTCCTCGACCACGATGCCGGCCGCGCGCAACCGCTCGAATCCCGCGCCGTCGACCTGCGGATAGGGGTCGCGCATCGCCGCCACCACCCGCGCCACGCCTGCCGCCACCAGCGCCTCGGCGCAGGGTCCGGTGCTGCCGGTATGCGCGCAGGGCTCCAGGGTCACGTAGGCGGTGGCGCCGCGGGCGCGCTCGCCCGCCGCCTCCAGCGCGACGGTCTCCGCATGCGGCCCGCCCTTGCGCTGGTGCCAGCCCTCGCCCACCACCGCGTCGCCATGCGCCAGCACGCAGCCCACCATCGGGTTGGGCCGCGCGGTGTAGGCCCCGCGCTCGGCCAGCCGCAGGGCGCGCGCCATCATGGCGTGGTCGGTGGCGGAGAAACTCATGGCGCGGCTCCAGTGCGGCGTGGCGGGGCGGGCATCAGCGCTTGCGGTGCTTGTCGAGCGGTACCACGCCGCCGCCCGCGAGCAGCGGCAGCTGGCCCTCGACCGGCAACTCGCGCTCCAGCCGGTCCAGTTCCTCGCGGAAATCGGCCACGTCCTCGAACGCGCGGTACACCGAGGCGAAGCGCACGAAGGCCACGTGGTCCAGCTTGCGCAGCTCCTCCATCACGAACTCGCCGATCCGGCGGCTGCCCAGTTCGCGCTCGGTGGTCATGCGCAGCTGGTGCACCACCGCGCGCACCGCCGATTCGATCTGCTCCTCCGACACCGGCCGCTTGTGCAGCGCGCGGTCGAAGCCGTGGCGCAGCTTGCGCGCGTCGAAGTGCTCGCGCCGGCCATCGGACTTGATGATCGCCGGCAGCTTGAGCTCGATGGTTTCCAGCGTGGAAAAGCGCTCGCCGCAGGCCTCGCACTCGCGCCGGCGGCGGATGGTGGCGCCGTCCTCGCTCACGCGCGAGTCGATCACCCGGGTGTTGTCGTGCTGGCAGAACAGGCAGTGCACGCGCGGGTCAGTCCGCGTACACCGGGAACTGCCTGCACTGCTTCTCGACATTCGCGCGCACGCCGGCGATCACGTTGTCGTCGTTCGGGTTGTCCAGCACGTCGCACATCCATTCGGCCAGCGCGACGCAGTCGGCTTCCGTGTAGCCACGCGTGGTGACGGCCGGGGTGCCGATGCGCAGGCCGGAGGTGACGAAGGGCTTGCGCGGGTCGTTGGGCACCGAGTTCTTGTTGACGGTGATGTGGGCCTTGCCCAGCGCTTCCTCGGCCTGCTTGCCGGACACATCCTTGCCGATCATGTCGACCAGCATCAGGTGGTTCTCGGTGCCGCCCGACACGATCTTGTAGCCGCGGTTGATGATCGTCTTCGCCATCGCCTGCGCGTTCCTGACCACCTGCTGCTGGTAGGCCCTGAAGCCGGGCTCCAGCGCTTCCTTGAACGCCACCGCCTTGGCCGCGATCACGTGCATCAACGGGCCGCCCTGGATGCCGGGGAACACGATCGACTGCAGCTTCTTCTCGATCTCCTCGGCGGCCTCGCCCATGCCCGCCTTGCTGGCGACGATGATCCCGCCGCGCGGCCCGCGCAGGGTCTTGTGGGTGGTGCTGGTGACCACGTGCGCATGCGGCAGCGGGCTCGGGTACACGCCCGCGGCGACCAGCCCGGCCACGTGCGCCATGTCCACGAACAGGTACGCGCCGACCTTGTCGGCGATCGCGCGGAAGCGCGCCCAGTCGACCACCTGCGAATACGCGGAGAAGCCGGCGACGACCATCTTCGGCTTGTGTTCCAGCGCCAGGCGTTCCACCTCGTCGTAGTCGATGAGGCCGGCTTCGTCCACGCCGTACTGCACGGCGTTCATCACCTTGCCGGACAGGTTGACCTTGGCGCCATGGGTCAGGTGCCCACCGTGCGCCAGGCTCATGCCGAGGATGGTGTCGCCCGGCTGCAGCAGCGCGAAGTACACGGCCTGGTTGGCCTGGCTGCCGGAATGCGGCTGCACGTTGGCGTAGTCCGCGCCGAACAACTGCTTGCAGCGATCGATCGCCAGCTGCTCGGCGATGTCCACGTATTCGCAGCCGCCGTAGTAGCGCTTGCCCGGGTAGCCTTCGGCGTACTTGTTGGTCAGCTGGCTGCCCTGCGCCTCCATCACCCGCGGGCTGGCGTAGTTCTCGCTGGCGATCAGTTCGACGTGGTCCTCCTGCCGACGGTTCTCGCTGGCGATGGCCTGGGCCAGCTCGGGATCGAAGGCGGCGATGGTGTCGGCTCGGGAGAACATTGCTGGGGGTCCGGGCGCTGGCGGGGAGACCCGGATTTTAGCGGCTTTTGCCGGCGCGGCCCGGCTGCAACTGTCCGTTCCCGCTATAATTTCGCCATCCAGACCCCCTTTCGCGGTGCCCGCCACGTGCAGGCGCCGCCGCCCGCCTGCGGAGCATTCCATGCAGTACATCTACACCATGAACGGCGTGTCCAAGACGGTGCCGCCGAAGCGCCAGATCATCAAGGACATCTCGCTGAGCTTCTTCCCCGGCGCCAAGATCGGCCTGCTGGGCCTGAACGGCGCCGGCAAGTCCACCGTGCTCAAGATCATGGCCGGCGTGGACACCGATTTCTCCGGCGAGGCGCGCCCGCAGCCCGGGATCAAGGTGGGCTACCTGGCCCAGGAGCCGGAGCTCAACCCGGAGCACACCGTGCGCCAGGCGGTTGAGGAAGGCGTGGGCGAGGTGCTCAACGCGCAGGCCGCCCTCGATGCCGTGTACGCGGCTTATGCCGAGGAAGGCGCGGACTTCGATGCGCTGGCCAAGGAACAGGAGCGGCTGGAGGCGATCCTGGCCGCGGGCGATGCGCACACCCTCGAGAACCAGCTGGAAGTCGCCGCCGACGCGCTGCGCCTGCCGCCGTGGGACGCGATCGTGGGCAAGCTGTCGGGCGGCGAGAAGCGCCGGGTGGCGCTGTGCCGCCTGCTGCTGCAAAAGCCGGACATGCTGCTGCTGGACGAACCCACCAACCACCTGGACGCCGAATCGGTGGAGTGGCTGGAGCAGTTCCTTGCGCGCTACACCGGCACCGTGGTGGCGGTGACCCACGACCGCTACTTCCTGGACAACGCCGCCGAGTGGATCCTGGAGCTGGACCGCGGCCGCGGCATCCCGTGGAAGGGCAACTACACCGAGTGGCTGGTGCAGAAGGACGACCGCCTGAAGCGCGAGGACTCGCAGGAAAAGGCGCGCCAGAAGGCGATCCAGAAGGAACTGGAGTGGGCGCGGCAGAACGCCAAGGGCGGCCGCAGCAAGGGCAAGGCGCGCCTGGCCCGCATCGAGGAACTGCAGGCGGTGGATTACCAGCGCCGCAACGAGACCAACGAGATCTTCATCCCGCCGGGCGAGCGCCTGGGCCAGAAGGTCATCGAGTTCAAGAACGTGTCCAAGCGCTACGGCGACCGCCTGCTGATCGATGACCTCTCGTTCTCGGTGCCGCCGGGCGCGATCGTGGGCATCATCGGCCCGAACGGCGCCGGCAAGTCCACCCTGTTCCGCATGATCACCGGGCAGGAGCAGCCCGACTCCGGGACCATCGAGATCGGACCCAGCGTGAAGCTGGCCTACGTGGACCAGAGCCGCGACGCGCTGACCGGCAACCACAACGTGTTCCAGGAAGTCTCCGGCGGCCTGGACATCCTCAACATCAACGGCGTGGAGATCCAGTCGCGCGCCTACATCGGCCGCTTCAACTTCAAGGGCCAGGACCAGCAGAAGCTGGTCGGCAGCCTGTCCGGCGGCGAACGCGGCCGCCTGCACATGGCCAAGACCCTGCTGCAGGGCGGCAACGTGCTGCTGCTGGACGAACCGTCCAACGACCTGGACATCGAGACCCTGCGCGCGCTGGAAGACGCGCTGCTGGAGTTCCCGGGCAACACCTTCGTGATCTCCCACGACCGCTGGTTCCTGGACCGCATCGCCACCCACATCCTGGCGTTCGAGGGCGACTCGCACGTGGAGTTCGTGCAGGGCAACTACCGCGAGTACGAGGAAGACAAGAAGCGCCGCATGGGCGAGGAAGGCGCCAGGCCGCACCGCCTGCGCTTCAAGGCGCTGAAGTGATAAGCCCCATGTAGGAGCGCACTGGGGCGCGACCGGGCGCGATGATCCCGTCGCGCTCGAGCGCGCTCCTACAAGTTGCGGAGGACCAATGACCTTCATCGACAAACTGCGCACGCGCTGGGCAACCTCGGATTCGCTGCTCTGCGTCGGCCTGGATCCCGACCCGGCGAAATTCCCCGACGCCTTCGTCGCCGACGCCCTCGACGGCAGCGGGGACGCCCTGTTCGCGTTCTGCCGCGACATCGTGGACGCCACCGCGGAGTACGCCTGCGCGTTCAAGCCGCAGGCCGCCCATTTCGCCGCGCACAACGGCGGCGAGGCCCAGCTGCAGCGCCTGATCGCCCACATCAACGGCGCGCATCCCGACATCCCGGTGGTGCTGGACGCCAAGCGCGGCGACATCGGCAGCACCGCGGAGCGCTACGCGGTGGAGGCGTTCGACCGTTACGGCGCCGACGCGGTGACCCTGAACCCGTACATGGGCCGGGATTCCGCCGCGCCGTTCCTGGCGCGCAACGACCGTGGCTGCGTGTTCCTCTGCCACACCTCCAACCCGGGCGCGCGCGATTTCCAGGAACTGCTGGTGGACGGCGAACCGCTGTACCAGCGCATCGCCCGCACCATCGCCGGCGAGTGGAATGGCGACGGCAACTGCGCGCTGGTGGTGGGCGCCACCTTCCCGGAGGAGCTGAAGGTGATCCGCGGCATCGTCGGCGACATGCCGCTGCTGATCCCCGGGATCGGCGCGCAGGGTGGCGACGTGGAGGCGACGGTGCGCAACGGCGCCACCGCCGACGGCACGGGGCTGATGATCAATTCCTCGCGCGGGATCCTGTACGCCTCCAGCGGCGCCGGCTACGCGGACGCTGCCGCCGATGCCGCCCGCGGGCTGCGCGACGCGATCAACCGCTATCGCTGAACGGACGCGCCGCCCGCCACGCCCGCAGCGCGGCCAGCGGGAACCGCCCCCAGATCAATGCCCACACCGCGGCGCGCATCGGCGCGCTGCGCCGCGATGCCTCGAACTTGCGGAAATAGCGCCAGAAGCCGCGGTGCTTGTGCCACTCCACGAACACCGGCCGCGCGCGGCTGGACACGCCGCGCAGGTGCAGCACGGTGGCATCGTTCGCGCAGGCGACCAGTGCGCCGGCCGCGCGCGCGCGGCGGCACAGGTCGAGGTCCTCGGCGTGCAGGCGGTAGCCCTCGTCGAAGCCATCCAGCCGCGCGAACAGCGCGCGCGGCAGCAGCAGCAGCGCGCCGGACACCGCATCCACCGGCTGCAGGGCCAGCGCGGGGTCGCGCGGCACGCCCAGCCGCGCACGGGACGGGTCGCGCAGCATGGCGC
>CBFGMM010000074.1:0-10475 GCA_965649855.1 uncultured Thermomonas sp.
GTGGCAGCAGCGCGCCGCGGCCGCGGGCCGCCAGGTGCCCGCGCGTCCGGCCCCGACCCAGGCCGAGCAGGTGCAGCGCGCCGGCGCGATGTTCGACCGCATTGACGCCAACAAGGACGGCGTGGTGACCCGCGCGGAGTACGACGCGTTCAAGCCGATGGCCGGCAGGAAGCACCGGAAGGGCTGATCGTCCTGGCCGTTGCGGCAACACGACGCCCGGCTTGTCCGGGCGTTTTTTTATGCGCTCAGCGCGCCGGCAGGATCCGCCAGCGGCTGCCGTCGCGCTCCACCTGCAGTTCGCGCGGCGCCGCGTCGCCCACGGCGACTGACACGCTGCCCACGCCGCTGCCGTCGGTGGTGTAGCCGGCGATGGCGATGGGCAGCGCGTCGTCCGGGCATCCTGGCGGGGTTGCGATGCGCGCAGGCGCGGACGCCAGCGCCTCCAGCGCCGCGGGGGATGCGGGCCCACCATCCACCTGCAGGCACGCGGCAACGGCCGTGCGCCCGGACAGGGCGTCCTCGACCAGCAGCCGTGCGAGTGCGGTCGGCACGGCGGCGGTGTAGGGCTGCGGCTGGTCGACCATCTGCGGCACCAGCGGCGGCGGGGCGGGACGCGCGGCTGCGGCTGCGGCAGCGGCCTCCACGCCCTGGCCGTGCTTGCGCACGCCGAACACCGCCAGGCCGATCACCAGCCCGATCAATGCCAGCAGGCCGAGCTTGGCCCGCATCGCGCCGCCCAGGCCCTTGCGGCCTTCCGGCTGCGGCCCGAGCCTGGACACCGGCAGGTAGCTGCCCTCGCCGGCGCGCGAGCTTTCCAGCAGGCCGGCCTCGCGCAGCAGCTGGCGGCCGCGCGGCTGGTCCTCCGCGCGCAGGATCCACACCGCCGGTTGCGGGCCGGCGTCCTCGCGCTCGCGGTAGCTGAAGCTGCTGCGGCGCTTGCCGCGGTAGGAGCGGCCTTCGCTGATCCGCACCTCGATGCCCTGCGCGCGCAGCAACTCGGCCACGGCCTCCACGTTCTCCAGGCGCGGGCTGGTGAAGACCTGGCGCATCAGCCAACGCCTTCGGGCATCACGCGGATCAGGCCTTCCTGCGCGGTGCTGGCCACCAAGCGGCCCTGGCGGTCGTAGACCATGCCCCGCGCCAGGCCTCGGGCCCCCTGCGCGCTGGGGCTGTCCAGCGAGTACAGCAGCCACTCGTCGGCGCGGAAGGCGCGGTGGAACCACAGCGCGTGGTCCAGCGATGCCATCTGCACGTTCGGCTGGTAGTAGCTGATCCCGTGCGGGAAGGTGGTGGTGCCCAGCAGGTGGAAGTCGCTGGCGTAGGCCAGCAGGGCGCGGTGCAGTTCCGGCGCATCGCCCACGCGTTGCGACAGGCGGAACCAGACCTGCTGGTAGGGCGGGCGCTTGGGCGGCCTGAGTTCGTCGCGCGGGTAGACGTGGCGGAATTCGAACGGGCCCATGCGGTCCAGCCAGCGCTGCACCTTGGTGGGCAGCTGGGCCAGCTGGGCCGGCGGGATGGCGGGTGCAGGCTCGATGTCCTCGGGCATCGGCACTTCGGGCATCGTCAGCTGGTGCTCGCCGCCCGGCTCGTCCTCGTGGAAGGAGGCGGCGCAGAAGAAGATGACCTTGCCGTGCTGGATCGCTGTCACCCGCCGCACGGAGAAGCTGCCGCCGTCGCGGGTGCGGTCCACGTCGTAGACGATGGGATGCTCGATGTCGCCGGCGCGCAGGAAATAGGCGTGCAGCGAGTGCGCGCTGCGCGGCTCGGACAGGGTGGCCTGCGCGGCCGACAGGGCCTGCCCCAGGACCTGGCCGCCGAACACGTACTTGGTGCCGATGTCGCGGCTCTGGCCGCGGAACAGGTTGTCTTCGAGCCGCTCCAGGGAGAGCAGTTCGATCAGTTCGGATACGGGGGCGGTCATGGGCGGGATTATAGGTGGCGGCAGGTTGCACGCTGCGCCCGGTCAAATGGGCGGAGGTTCCCGCTCGACGGCGCCTACCGCCGGGCGTTCGCTCCGCGGCTCAAATGCCGCTACGCGGAACGTCCGATGATTTCGCCGTCGGTTGACGGTTGATCGCGGTGTGAGGGCGGGCAAGCGGGTGTCCTGGCCCGACGGCGCCTACCGCCGGGCATTCCGCTGCGCGGCTCTAAATGCCGCTACGCGGAACGCGCGACGGTCTCGCCGCCGGTGGTGGCGACGATGCGCGTGAGGGAGGCGCCTGCCAGCACCCGCTTCCAGGGGAACAATGGGCCGGGGTCGCGTTTGCGGCGGACCTTGAGCGTGGGATCGTCGCTGGCGTGCACTTCGTCCAGGTCGAGGTCTTCGTGGCCGGCGATCTGCGCAAGCGACGGGAACCGCGCGTGCAGGTCGCGCAGCAGGGCGATCAGGCCTTCGATCTGGACATCCGGGTAGGCCTCGTCCATCGCCTGGTGGCGGGAGTCGGTCCAGTGCGGCCAGCGGCCGGTGTTGACCAGCTCGATGCCGATGCTGCGTGCATTCCAGCCACGGGTGTGGTGGGCGATGCGCAGCGGCGGCACGTACTCGGAAATGGTGCCGTCGCGGTCGATGTAGTAGTGGCCGCTGTTGCCGGTGCCGCTGGCGTACAGCACCAGCTCGCCATAGCTGCGCGCCGTGGCCAGGTCCGGCAGTTCCGTGCAGTGGATGACCACGGTGTCGATCCGCCCGGTGGGGCGCGTTTCCAGCAGTTCGACGTAGGGCAGCGGCTGCAGGTCGAGCGCGGGTGCGGGCATGCGCCGATGCTAGCATTCGCGCATGAAGCAACCGCCCCCCGATTCCGAACTCGGCCGCCTGTTCGCGCAGTTCCCGCGCGCGGGGCGGGTGGAGTGGATCGGCGTGCGGCCGGCGCGCGACGTGCCGATGCACGAAGTGGCAACCGCGCAGGCCGACACCGGCGGCGGGCTGGCCGGCGATCGCTACCGCGGCGGCAGCGGCAAGCGCGGCGTCACCCTGATCCAGGCCGAGCACCTGCCGGTGATCGCCGGCCTGTCCGGGCATCCGCGGGTGGCGCCGGCGACCCTGCGGCGCAACCTGGTGGTCTCCGGCATTCCGCTGGTGGCGCTCAAGGGTCGCCGCTTCCGCATCGGCGAGGTGGTGCTGGAAGGCACCGACGCCTGCGATCCGTGTTCGCGCATGGAAGCGGCGCTGGGACCGGGCGGCTACAACGCGATGCGCGGCATGGGCGGGTTGTGCGCGCGGATCATCGCGGGCGGCGCGCTGCGCATCGGCGATCCGGTGGCTGCCGAATGAACGGGCATTGCATCCTCTCGCACGGCTTCGAAAGCGGACCGGACGCGACCAAGGTGACCGCCCTGGCCGAGGTCGCGCAGCGGCTGGGCTGGTCGCACGAGCGGCCCGACTACACCGACCTGGACGCCCGGCGCGAGGTCAGCGACCTGGGCGACGTGCCGGCCCGCCTGCAGCGCCTGCTGGAACTCGCCCGGAGCGCCGCGGGGCGCGGACCGCTGGTGCTGGCCGGGTCCAGCCTGGGGGCGTGGATCTCCGGACGGGTGTCGCTGCAGGTGCCCACCCGCGCGCTGTTCCTGCTGGCGCCGCCGGTGTCGATGGGGCGCGCGCCCCCGCTGGAGGCCGCGGCGGTGCCGACCTCCATCGTGCACGGCTGGCACGACGAACTGATCCCCGCCCAGCAGGTGGTCGAATGGGCCGCGCCGCGCAATGCGCGCCTGCTGCTGGTGGACGACTCGCATCGGCTGTCGGCGCACGTGCAGGCGGGCGCTGACGCGTTCGCCGAGCTGTTGCGCGGGTTGTGACGGCATGAAGTTCTTCGCGAGCTGCGGCAAGGGCCTGGAATACCTGCTGGCCGACGAGCTGGTGGCGCTGGGATGCGCGCGCGCCACCGCGGCGATCGCCGGTGCCAACGTGGAAGGCACGCTGCACGATGCGCAGCGCGCGGTGCTGTGGTCGCGCCTGGCCAGCCGCGTGCTGTGGCCGGTCGCGGAGTTCGAATGCGCGGACGAACATGCGCTCTACGCAGGCGCCGCCGCGGTGGACTGGACGCGGCACCTGCTGCCGACCCACAGCATCGCGATCGACGCGCACGTCTCCGGCAGCGCGATCACGCATGCGCGCTACGCCGCGCAGCGGGTCAAGGACGCCATCGTCGACACCCTGCGCGCCAGCACCGGGCAGCGGCCGGACGTCGACGTGGAATCGCCGGACGTGCGCATCAACCTGGTGGTGCGCAAGGGCCGGGCGATCCTGTCGATCGACCTGGGTGGCGGGCCGCTGCACCGGCGCGGCTGGCGCCGGGCGCAGGGCGAGGCCCCGCTCAAGGAGAACGTGGCCGCGGCCGTGCTGCTGCGCGGCGGCTGGCCGCAGGCCCACGCCGAGGGCGGCGACCTGCTGGACCCGATGTGCGGCAGCGGCACGTTGCTGATCGAGGGCGCGCTGATGGCGGCGGACGTCGCGCCCGGCCTGCGCCGGCATGGCGACGCGTTGCCCACGCGCTGGCTGGGCTTCGACGCCGACGCCTGGCAGGGCCTGCGGGTGGAGGCGATCGCGCGCGAGGCGCGCGGGCTTGCGGCGCTGCGCCCCTGCCTGCACGGCAGCGACGTGGACCCGCACGCGATCCGCGCCGCGCGCGAGAACGCGCGCGTGGCCGGCGTGGATACGGCGATCGACTTCGCGGTGCGCGATGTGGGCGCGCTGCCGGCGATGCGCAGCCCGCGCGGAGTTGCCGTGTGCAACCCGCCCTACGATGCGCGGCTGGCCGCGGACCCCGCGTTGTACCGCGCGCTGGGCGACGCGCTGAAGGGCGCCGCGCCGGACTGGCGCGCCAGCCTGCTGTGCGGCGACTTCGAGCTGGCCAAGGCCACCGGCCTGCGCGCCAACAAGCGCTACCAGGTCTTCAACGGCCCGATCGAATGCAGCCTGATCGTGTGCGATCCGATCGCCCCGCCGGTGCGCGATGCGGCGTCGAAGCGCGATCTGCCGGAAGGCGCGCAGATGGTCGCCAACCGCCTGCGCAAGAACCTGGACAGGATCAAGCGGTGGCGCCAGCAGGAACAGGTGTCCTGCTTCCGCGCCTACGATGCCGACATCCCCGAGTACGCCTGCGCCATCGACGTCTACACCACCGTCGATGGCGAAACCTGGCTGCACGTGCAGGAATACGCCGCGCCCGCCGAGATACCCGAGGCGACCACCCGCAAGCGACTGAACGAAGTGCTGGCCGCCGCGCGCGAGGTATTCGCGGTGCCGCGGGAACGGGTGGCGCTGAAGACGCGCAGCACCGGGAAGGGCGGCAGCAAGTACGGCCATCTGGACCACCGCGGCGAATTCCTGACCGTGGAAGAGGGCGCGGCCAGGCTCCAGGTCAACCTGTTCGACTACCTGGACACCGGACTGTTCCTGGACCATCGCCCGCTGCGCGCGCGCATGGCGCTGGAGGCGCGCGGCCGGCATTTCCTCAACCTGTTCTGCTACACCGGCGCGGCCACGGTGCAGGCCGCGGTGCAGGGCGCCGCGCAGACCACCAGCGTGGACCTGTCGTCCACCTACCTGGAGTGGCTGGCCGACAACCTGCGCGGCAACGGCATCGGCGGGACGCGCCACCGGATCGCGCAGGCGGATGCGCTGAAGTGGCTGGAAGCGGACAGCGGCTTCTACGACGTGGTGTTCTGCGACCCGCCCACCTTCTCGAATTCCAAGCGCGCCGACGACTTCGACGTGCAGCGCGACCACGTGCGCCTGCTGCGCGCCGCGGTGGCGCGGCTGGCGCCGGGCGGGGTGCTGTACTTCTCCAACAATTACCGGCGGTTCCGCCTGGACGAGGCGGAGGTGTCCGCCTTTGCCGGCGTCGAGGACATCAGCGCCTCCACCATCCCGCCCGACTTCGCCCGCAACCCGCGCATCCACCGCGCCTGGCGGCTGGTCGCGCCGGACCGCGCGGGCTGATCAGCGCCCGCGCAACCGGCCCAGCAGTCCGCCCGGCTTGGGCGGGGGCTCGGTCGGCTCCGGCGGCGCCGGCGGCACGAATTCGGCGAAGCCGGTGGCCAGGTTGGCATTGAAGAAATCGGCGACGTCCGCGTGCGGCACGCCGCTGGCCTCGGCCACCTCGTCCACCGTGGCCGGCCCCTTCATCATCGCGGTGGCGATGCGGAAGTGCTTGGGGTATTCGCGCTCGGTCTGCGGCCACTTCACCAGTCGGTACTGGCCCTGCGGATCCAGGCCGGGCAGCAGGGCGCCGTTGCCGCTGGCCAGGCCGCCCAGCCACTGCAGCCGGACAAGCGGCTGCGCGGGGCCATGCGCCGCGGCCTCGCGGTCCCACTCGGCATCCGTCACGGGAACGAAGTCCTCGCGCAGGACCGTGTCCCGGAAACAGGCGGCGACCGCCTTCAGCGACGCCGGGCCGATCCATTCCCGGCGCACCGGGTCGATCAGCAGGGCAGGCGCGTCGGCGCACTGGTAGCGCACGCGGCCCGGCAGGGCTCCCGGCCGGAGCCACTCCGCCAGCGGTCGGTCAGGCCGTTGCGGCTCCGGCGCGGGTTGGGGCTCGGGATCGGGCATCGGGGAGGCTGTCGCCGGCGGCGGCGCCGTAGCCGCCGGATCGTCGCCGGTCGCCACCACGCCGGCCATCGCCGGCGATTCCGGCGGCGCCGCTTCGGTGGCGTCCTGCGGGATCTTTGCGGGCAGGGGCGGTAGGTGGTCGGTCGGGGCCGGCGCCGGGGTGGAGGTCGAAGGCACCGGGGCCGGGGCATGCGCCGGTGCGCCCGCCTCGTCCGCGATGCGGGCCAGCAGCGCAGCCAGGTCCGAGGCCTCCAGCGGGCGCGGCAGGCGGTAGTCCGTCTGGCTGCGTTCCATCCCGGTCAGCCCGATCACCTTGCGCCCGGCCGCGTGCAGCCGCAGCCAGCTCATCGGTCCGTACAGGCTGTCCATGTCGACCAGCACCACGTCCGCGCGATCGCCCTCCACCAGGGTCCAGCGCTCCCCGCTCGCGGCATTGGCGACGGCGAAGGCTGCGCGCACGTCGGCTTCCTGCTTGCCGTCCATGCCGGTGATCCCGAGTGTCAATCCCATGCGCGGCGTCCGTTGCGAAAGGGGGCCAGTTTCGCCAGAGGCGCGCGCCTGCGTCAACGCGCGGCGCAGCATGGGTCGTGGGTGGTGCGGGGTCAGGCGGCGATCGCGCGCGGGGATTTCTTCGGCAGCTGGGCCTTCAGGAACGCCATCTGGTCGGCCAGGATGTTGCGGTTGGAGAGGATCAGGTGCTCGATCCAGCTCGGCCGGTATGGCACCGCCAGCAGCGGCATGCCGGCCTGCTGGGGAGTGCGGTTGCCCTTGCGCGAATTGCAGGCGAAACAGGCCGAGACCACGTTCTCCCAGGTGTCGCGGCCGCCGCGCGACACCGGCTGCACGTGGTCCCGGGTCAGCACGCCGCGCGGGCACTCGCGCCCGCAGTAGAGGCACAGGTGCTGGTCGCGCGCGAACAGCGCCGGGTTGGTGAGGGCCGGGGTGGGATCCAGCGCCTGCGGGCGGGCGTGCCCGCGCGCGGCGATGATCGGATGCAGGCGCAGCACGCTGCGCAGGCCGCTGGCACGGTTGGTGCCGCCGTGCACCTCGAGGCAGGGCTCGCCGAGCGTCCATGCCACCGCATCGCGTGCATACAGGCAGGTGGCGTCCTGCCAGCTGAGCCAGTCCAGGGCGCGGCCGTGCGCGTCCAGGCCCAGCAGGCGCAGGCCCGCGAAGCGGACGACGGGATCGGGAGGGGGCAGGAGGCCGTCCGCGCAGGGCTGGGCGGTGCGGCTTCCGGCATGGACCGGACGTAGCGTCGCGCTATCGGTCTCCATGGGAGACCAGCTTATACGCCTTTCGTCGCGGTTTGGGTACGTCAGCCCCCGAAGCCGGCCTCGTCCAGCGCCATCAGCGTGGCCGCGCCGGATTCGATGGCGGACTTGTGCGCCAGCGTGCGCGGCAGCATGCGCGCGAAGTAGAAGCGCGCGGTGTCGCGCTTGGCGTCCTTGAACCCCTGCGGGCGCGCCGATGCCGCGGCCGCCACCACGCTGCGCGCCCACCAGTAGGCCAGCACCACGTAGCCGGAATAGAACAGGTAGTCGGTGCTGGCCGCGCCAAGTTCTTCCGGATTGGCGGCGGCGCGTTGCAGCACGCCCTCGGTGAGGGTTGCCCATTCCCCGCACTTCGCGCGCAGCGGGGCGATGAATTCAGTGGCGGCGGGGTTGTCGGCGTTCGCCGTGGCGAAGGCTTCCACCTCGGCGAGGAACAGCTTGAGGCCAGCGCCGCCGGTGGCGGCGGTCTTGCGGCCGATCAGGTCCAGCGACTGGATGCCGGTGGTGCCTTCGTACAGGGTGGTGATGCGGGCATCGCGCGCGAGCTGCTCCATGCCGTGCTCGGCGATGTAGCCGTGGCCGCCGAAGCACTGCATCGCGTTGTAGGTGTTCTCGATGCTCCACTCGGTCAGGCAGGCCTTGGCGATGGGGGTGAGGAAGCCGACCAGGGTCTCGGCCGCCTGCCGCGCCGCGGGATCATCGGCGCGCGCGGCGATGTCCAGCTGCGAATACGCGTGCAGGCTGAGCAGGCGGCCGCCCTCGACCAGCGCCTTCTGCGAGAGCAGCATGCGGCGCACGTCGGGGTGCACGATGATCGGGTCGGCGGGCTTGTCCGGCAGCTTGGGCCCGGCCAGCGAACGCGACTGCAGGCGCTCGCGCGCATAGCGCAGCGCATTCTGGTACGCGCGTTCGGACAGCCCCAGGCCCTGCACGCCCACGCCCAGGCGCGCCGAGTTCATCATCACGAACATCGCCTGCAGGCCCTTGTGCGGCTGGCCCACCAGGTAGCCCTGCGCGCCGTCGAAGTTCATGACGCAGGTGGCGGAGCCGTGGATGCCCATCTTGTGCTCGATGGCGCCGCAGCGGACCGCGTTGCGCGCGCCGACGGTGCCGTCGCGATCCACCTTGAACTTGGGCACCACGAACAGCGAGATGCCCTTGGCGCCCGGCGGGGCGTCGGGGAGCCTGGCCAGCACCAGGTGCACGATGTTGGGGACCAGGTCGTGCTCGCCCGCGGTGATGAAGATCTTGGTGCCGGTGAGGGAATGGCTGCCATCGGCCTGCGGCTCGGCGCGGGTCTTCAGCAGGCCCAGGTCGGTGCCGCAATGCGGCTCGGTCAGGCACATGGTGCCGGTCCACGCCCCGGCCACCAGCGGCTTCAGGAAGACCTCCTGCTGCCACGGCTCGCCGTAGATCTCCAGCGCCTGCACCGCGCCGTGGCTGAGCATCGGGAAGTTGCCCCAGGCCAGGTTGGCGCTGTCCACCATTTCGGTCAGCACGCCGCCCAGCACCGCCGGCATGCCTTGGCCGCCGTGCTCGGGCGCATTGGTCAGGCCGGTCCAGCCGCCTTCCACGAACTGGTCGAAGGCCTGCTTGAACCCGGGCGGCGGCGCCACCTCGCCGGTGCCGCGGTCGAAGGTGCAGCCCACCTCGTCGCCGACGCGGTTGAGCGGCGCGAGCACCGTCTCGGTGAAACGCGCGGCCTCGTCCAGCACCGCGTCGATCAGCTCACGGTTGGCATCCTCGAATCCCAGGCGCTGGAACAGCGCTTCGGCATCCAGGACGTCGAACAGTGCGAAGCGCAGATCGTCCAGCGGGGCCTTGTAGGTGCTCATGCGGGGTTTCCGGGGCGGGGCGGGCCGCCGTCCGGGCCCGCGGAACGCCAAGCATACTACGGCGTATGGTGTATGCGCTGCCGCAGCGCAACAGGCCGTTTCAGCGCAGCACGCCGGGCAGCCCGGGGACCGGCGAGAGGGCACTGGTGCGGTTGATCGCATAGGTGCGCGGATCGGACTGCTCCGGGCCTGCGCGCACGTCCCCCTCCAAGCGGTAGTCCAGGCCCCGGCCATCGGCCAGCGCGGTGGCCACCCGCGCGCGGGCCTGCGCGGTCGGGCTCACGGTGATGTCCACCACGTCCGCCGACTCCGGCCCGATGCCGATCGACGGCTGCGCGCGCAACTCGGCGGCCTGCGACCCCTCCAGCGCCAGCCGCAGGTCCACCGACGCGAACTGCATCGGCACGTTGCTGAAATTGTGCAGGCGCAGCTTGACCTCCCAGCGGCCGTCGGCGAGCACGCTGAGCTGCTGGATGCTGGCGGCCGGTTCGGACACGCGGCGCTTGCCGCCCGGGCCGGCGCACGCGACCAGCACGGCCGCCGTGCAGGCCAGCAGGAACATGGGCAGGGAACGGCGGAGCTTGCGCATGGGGCAGCCTCGGGTCGGGCACCCGAGCATAGCGGGATCGATCAGAACCCGGCGTCCACGGCAGCCACCGGCTGGTCGCGGATCCACGCATCCTTCGCCGCGCCAAAGGCCTCGGCATAGCGATAGGCCTGGCGCCCGAGCGCGATGCACGCCTGCGCATCGGCAGGCTCGACCTGCTGCGCGGCGGCCAGCTGGATGTAGATGCGCAGGGCGATTTCGTGGAGGTCCAT
>CBFGMM010000075.1:0-10113 GCA_965649855.1 uncultured Thermomonas sp.
AGGCAGGCACGCACCGCGCGGTGCAGTTCGCCCACGCCGATCGGCTTGGCCAGCACGTCCACGAACCCGGCCGCGAACAGGCGCGCGCGCATGGCGGGATCCTCCGCCGCGGTGTGCGCCAGCGCTGGGGCGTGCAGGGCGCGCGCCCGCAGGGCCGCCAGCAGGTCTTCGCCCCGCCCGTCCGGCAGGTTGGCGTCGAGCAGGTACAGGTCGTGCGCTGGGCCGGCGCCCGCCAGCTGCAGCGCCTGCGCCACGCTGCCCGCCAGTTCCACTGCGGCCGGCAGGGAGGCGAGCGCATCGCGCAGGAAGGCGGCGCTGACCGGGTCGTCCTCGACCAGCAGCAGGCGGGGCTCGGCGGCAGGGTTCATCGGGCGGCGATCCGGGGCTTTGTATGCTGCCGCCATGGTGCCCCGGATCCTGGCGGTTTGCCTCCTGTCGCTGGTGCTGCCCTGGGCCGGCGGCGCGCACGCGCGCACGCTGGAAATGCGCGTGCAGCGCGTGTCCACCGCGGTCGCCACCCTGGAACGGGTGCGGGTGCGCCTGGCATGGCCGGCGGACGCGGCGGTCGGCGACCTGCAGGTCTGGGCCGCGCGGCTGGATGCGCCCGGCCTGGGCGCGCGCCATCGCAACCTGCACTGGCGCTGCCCGCTGCAGCGGAACGGCCGCAATGGCTGGCGCTGCGCCGGTCCACTGGTGCAGGGCGGGGCTCCCCCCTGGCAGCTGTCGGTGCGCTTCGACGAGGCGGGCACCCAGGCCGGGCTGTCGAACCGCGCGAGCCGGCTCGAGCTGGAGCGCACCACCGCCAGCCCCGATCTGACCCGCCTGGACCTGCGCCAGGTGCCGCTGGCGTGGGCGCAGGGTCTGCTGGCCCAGGCCTGGCCACAGGCGCGCTTCACCGCCGGGGCGCTGGACGGCCGGCTGCTGCTGGAAACGCCGGCCGGCCGGCCGATGCGGGTCAGCGGGCCGCTCCAGCTGCACGAAGCCGGCCTGGAGACGGCGGATGCCGGCATCGCCGCGCAGGGACTGGGTGCGCAGCTGCAGCTGGACTACCGCAGCGCGCCCGCCCTGACCGAGGTCGCCGTGCGCGGTCAGCTGCGCGGGGGCGAGCTGCTGGCCGGCAACACCTATGTCGCGCTGCCGGAGTCGCCGGTCGCGCTGGAGGTGGATGCGCGCAGGCGCGGCGCGCAGGGATGGGAGGTCCCGCGCCTGGCCTGGGTCGATGGCGATGCCCTGCAGGTGCATGGCGCGTTCGCGTTCGAGCCGTCGCTGGCGCTGCGCTCCATGGCGGTGGACGTCCGCAGCGCGGACATGCGCCCGTTGCGGACGCGCTACCTGTCCGGTTGGCTGGGATTGTTCGGGCTGGGCGAAGTGGACCTGCACGGCGCGATGGACCTGCGGCTGGAGGCCGAAGGCGGCCGCCTGACCACGGCGGACGCGCGGCTGCACGGGGTGGACGTGCGCGACCCGGCGGAGCGGTTCGTGTTCGATGGGCTGCGCGGGGACGTGCGCTATTCGCTGGGCGCGCCGGTGCGCAGCGAACTGCAGTGGGACGGCGGCAAGCTGTACGGCCTGGCCTTCGAGGCGGCGCGCCTCCCCTTCGAAAGCGCGGACGGCGTGCTGCGCGCGCGCGGCGATGCCACGGTGCCGGTGATGGGTGGACGCATGACCTTCCGCGACCTCGCCATCCGCCCGCCGTCCGGCGGGTCGGGGGCGGACATCCGCTTCGGCTTGGGGCTGGACGACATCGACTTCGGCCGGGTGTCGCAGGCGCTCGGCCTGCCCGCGTTCCAGGGCCGGCTCAGCGGCGAGATCCCGCACGCGCGGTACGCCAACGAACGCGTCGACTTCGACGGCGGCCTGACGATGCAGCTGTTCGATGGCCAGGTGGCGATCTCGTCGCTGGCGCTGGAACGCCCGTTCGGCACCGCGCCCAGCCTGGGCGCGGACATCGCGCTGGACGGCCTGGACCTGCTGCGGCTGACCGAGGTGATGGGCTTCGGCAGCATCAGCGGTCGCCTCGACGGGCGCATCCGCGGGCTGCGCCTGGTCGACTGGACGCCGGTCGCGTTCGATGCCCGCTTCATCACCGATGGCGGCCGCGGCGTGCGCCAGCGCATCAGCCAGCGCGCGGTGCAGAACCTCGGCAGCGTGGGCGGCAGCTCCTTCGTCGGCAGCCTGCAGGGCCAGCTGATCGGCCTGTTCGACGACTTCGGCTACCGCCGCATCGGCATCGGGTGCCGGCTGGTCAACGAGGTCTGCCACATGTCCGGGCTTGCCCATTCACTTGGAGGTCAGGGCGCGGAGACCTTTACTATTGTCGAGGGCGCCGGGCTGCCGCGGCTGACGGTGGTGGGCTACAACCGGCGCGTGGACTGGCCCACCCTGGTCGAGCGCCTGGTGGCGGTCGGCTCCGGCGAGGTCAAGCCGGTGGTGGAATGAGCGAATCGGATCAGGGCAACGGGAGCGTGCGATGAAGCAATGGTTGGGAATGCCGGTCCTCGGCGCGCTGCTGCTCAGCGCCTGCGTGACCATCAACGTCTACTTCCCCGCGGCGGAGGCCAAGGAAGCGGCGCGCGAGTTCGTGGAAAAGGTGATCGACGAGTCCGACAAGGTGGACATCCCGGCGCAGGGCCGCAAGGACGGTGGCGGGGGGATGGCCGCGTTGCAGCGCCGGGTGGACTTCGACCCGTGGCTGTTGCTGGGCATCGGCAGCGCGCATGCGCAAGGCGCGCCCGACATCACCATCCGCACCCCGGCGATCCAGGCCATCCAGTCGCGGATGGAGCAGCGCTTCAACGCCACCCTGCGCCGCGGCTTCGACAGCGGCGCGCTGGGATTCACCGGCGACGGCCTGATCACGGTGCGCGATGCCGGCAAGCTGGAGCTGAAGGACCGCGTGGCGATGAACGCCGCGGTGGCCGACGACAACCGCGACCGCAAGGCGGTGTACCGCGAGGTGGCCGTCGCCAACGGGCATCCGGAATGGGAAGCGCAGATCCGCGACGTGTTCGCGCGGCAGTGGATCGAGAGCGCGCGCGCGGGATGGTGGTACCAGTCGGGCGGCGCCTGGAAGCAGAAGTAGGGCGCCGGCACGCGCCGCGTCCGCCGCAACGGCCCGCTCCGGCGGGCCGTTCGCGTTGGCGGTTCTGAGACAATGGCGGGCCATCCGCTGCGCAGCATCCCGTGGCCCGCCTCGACCAGTCCCCCAAGACCGTTTCCATCATCGACCTGAGCCACGACGGCCGCGGCGTGGCGCGCTGGCCCGAGGGCCATGCGCACGCCGGCAAGACCGTGTTCGTCAGCGGCGCGTTGCCCGGCGAAACCGTCAGCATGCAGCAGACCGCGCGCTCCCGGCATTTCGACGAGGGCAAGGCGCTGGAGGTGCTCGAGGCCTCGCCGGACCGCGTCACGCCCCGCTGCCCGCACTTCGGCGTGTGCGGCGGCTGCGTGCTCCAGCACCTGGCCGAGGACCGGCAGATCGCCTACAAGCAGCAGGTGCTGCTGGACAACCTGCAGCGGATCGGGCACGTGGCGCCCGCGGCGGTGCTGCCTCCGCTGCGCGGCGATGCCTGGGGCTACAGACGAAAGGGACGCTTCTCGGTGCGCCGGGTCGAGAAGAAGGACAAGACCCTGGTCGGCTTCCGCGAGCAGGATCCGCGCTTCGTGGCCGACATCCGCGAATGCCACGTGGTGGTGCCGCAGCTGGGCTTCGCCGTGGAGGCGCTGGGCGCGCTGGTCGATGGGCTGGACGCGCGGCGCGACATCCCGCAGATCGAGTTCATCGCCGGCGACGGCGCCACGGCACTGGTGTTCCGCCACCTGCAGCCGCTGTCGGACGGCGACCGTGCGAAGCTGGAGGCGTTCGGCCGGGCACGCGGCCTTGCGATCTACCTGCAGCCCGGCGGGGTGGATTCGGTGCAGCCGCTGTCGGGCGACGCGCCGCAGCTGGCGTTCCGGCTGGCCCGATGGAACGTGGAGCTGCTGTTCCGGCCGCTGGACTTCATCCAGGTCAATGCGACGCTCAACGAGGCGATGATCGCGCGCGCGCTGGAGCTGCTGGACGTGCAGCCCGGCGAGCGCGTGCTGGACCTGTTCTGCGGCCTGGGCAACTTCACCCTGCCGCTCGCGCGCGCCAGCGGCAGTGGCAGCGTGGTGGGCGTGGAAGGCGACGCCGGCCTGGTCCAGCGCGCACGCGCCAATGCCGCGCACAACGGGCTGGACAACGTGCAGTTCCACGCCGCCGACCTGGCGCAGGACCTGGCCGGGCAGCCGTGGCTGAAGGCCGGCTTCGACAGGCTGCTGCTGGATCCCGCGCGCTCCGGCGCCATCGAGGTGCTCAGGCAGCTGCCGCTGAAGGGCCTCAGGCGCATCGTCTACGTCAGCTGCCATCCCGGCTCGCTGGCGCGCGACGCCGGCTGGCTGGTCAACGAGGCCGGCTGGACCCTGCGCCAGGCCGGCGTCATGGACATGTTCCCGCACACCGCGCACGTCGAATCCATCGCGGTGTTCGATCCGCCGAAGAGGGGCTGAGCCGTGGGCATCGAGATCGAACGCAAGTTCCTGCTGGCCGGCGATGGCTGGCGCGACGCCGTCGAACGCGTGGTGCCGATGGCGCAGGGCTACCTCAACGACCTGGCGATGGTGGATTCCGGCGCGATGCAGGCCTCGGTGCGGGTGCGCATCGAGGGCGATGCCGCGTTCCTCAACATCAAGTCGCGCGAGGCCGGGCCACGCCGGCAGGAATTCGATTACGCGATTCCGGTCGCGGATGCGCAGGCATTGCTGGCGCTGTGCGTGGGCGGGCTGGTCGAGAAGCGGCGCCATTACGTGCGGCACGCGGGCCACCTGTGGGAGATCGACGAATTCCTGGGCGACAACGCCGGACTGCTGGTCGCGGAAATCGAGCTTGAATGCGTGGAGGAGCGCTTCGAGCGCCCGGCCTGGCTGGGCGCGGAGGCGACCCATGCCCAGCGCTACTACAATCTGGCCCTGGCAGCGCGCCCGTATTCGCAGTGGAGCGAAGCCGAACGCACCGCCGCCGACCTGAAGGACTCAAGCGCATGTTGATCATCGGCATCGCGGGAATGGAACTTTCCGACCAGGAGCGCGACTGGCTGCAGCACGACGCCTGCGCCGGCGTGATCCTGTTCGCCCGCAACTTCGCATCGCGCACGCAGGTGGCGGAGTTGACCGCCGCCCTGCGCGCGTCCGCGCCGCGCCCGCTGCTGGTGTGCGTGGACCAGGAGGGCGGCCGGGTGCAGCGCTTCCGCGACGGCTACAGCGCGCTGCCGCCGCTGCAGGGCTTCGATGCGCTGTACCGGGAGGACGCGGACGCCGCGCTGGCGCTGGCCCGCGAGCACGCCTGGCTGATGGCCAGCGAGGTGCGCGCCACCGGCGTGGACCTGAGCTTCGCGCCGGTGGTCGACCTTGGCCGGGGCAACCGCGCCATCGGCAACCGCGCGTTCTCGCCGGCGCCGGAGGTGGTGGCCGCCTTCGCCCGCGCCTACGTGCAGGGCATGCATGAAGCGGGGATGGCCGCCACCCTCAAGCATTTCCCCGGCCACGGCTCGGTGCCGGAGGACACCCATTTCGAGGCCGCGGTGGACGCGCGCTCGCTGGACGAGTTGCGCGCGCTGGACCTGGTGCCGTTCCAGGCCGGCATCGCGGCCGGCGCGGACGCGGTGATGATGGCGCACGTGACCTATCCGCGTGTCGCGCCCGAGCCGGCCGGCTATTCGCCGCGCTGGATCGGCGAGATCCTGCGCGGGGCCGTGGCCGACGGTGGCATGGGCTTTCGCGGCGTGGTGTTCGCGGACGACATCGGGATGGCGGCGGCCTTTGGCGCCGGCGGGGTCAAGGGACGGATCGACGCGCACCTGGACGCCGGCTGCGACGTGGTGCCTGTCTGCCACCCGGACCTGGTGCCGGAAGCGTTGGCGGCCATGCAGGGACGGACGTCCAACACCATGGCGCTGGCGGGCCTGCTGGGGCGCGGCGCGCTGGGCTGGGATGCGTTGCTCGCGGATGGACGCCGCGATGCCGTCCAGGCGCGCCTGGCCCGCGTGCCGGTCGCGTCGGTCGATGCGGCGGCCGCGTCCGGCGCCAACGACGCGGGGTACGTGGCATGACTGGCCCGAAGCTCGCGGATGCATTGGCGACCGCGCGGGTGGTGCACGAGCGCGCCGCGCTGGAGGTGGCGATCGCGCGCATGGCCGGGGAGATCCGCGGTGCATATGCCGAGGGCGAGGTGCCGCTGTACCTCACCGTCATGAACGGCGGGCTGCCGTTCGCCGCACAGCTGGCGTTCGCGCTGGGCGAGCGCGGGCTTGACCTGCAGTTCGACTACCTGCACGCGACGCGCTACCGCGGCCAGACCAGCGGCTCGGGCCTTGCGTGGCTGCACCGCCCGGCCACGCCGATGCGCGGCCGCAAGGTCCTGCTGGCGGACGACATCCTGGACGAGGGCCACACCCTGCTGGCGGTCAAGCAGTGGTGCGAGGACCAGGGCGCGGCCGAAGTGCGCATCGCGGTGCTGGCCGAGAAGCAGCACGACCGCTGCGTGGAGGGAATCTGCGCCGACCACGTGGGCGTGCACGTGCCGGACGCGTACGTGTTCGGCTACGGCATGGATTTCCACGAGCAGGGCCGCAACCTGCCGGCGATCTATGCGCTTGGGGAATGATGCGGCCTGTGTTCGCCGGCGGGGCTTTGCCGGACACGCCGTGAATACATCCATGTAGGCTTCTCGGCGACATCCATGTCGCCGAGAGTCCGTCAAAGCCCCGCCGGCAAACGCATGCCGCGCATCTGGGGTTAGTGGGAGGAGCGAACGCAATGAGCATCGACCTCGCCGTGATCGGCGGCACCGGCGTCTACGCCCTGGGCGAACTGGCCGACGCGCAGGCGCACCAGCCGGCCACTGCCTACGGCACGCCGTCCGGGCCGATCCGGGTCGGCAGCTATGCCGGGCGCCAGGTTGCGTTCCTCGCGCGGCACGGGGAGGGCCATTCGCTGCCGCCGCACCGGATCAACTACCGCGCCAACCTGGCGGCGCTCAAGGCCCTGGGCGCGACCCGGGTGCTCGCCCTGAACACCGTGGGCGGCATCGGCGAGGCGTACGGGCCGCGCGTGCTGGCCTGCCCGGACCAGCTGATCGATTACACCTGGGGCCGCATCTCCACCCTGTGTGAGGAACCCGGCAGCGAGGTGCTGCACGTGGACTTCGGCGACCCGTACACGCCCGCGCTGCGTCGCCAGGTGGTCCAGGCCGCTAAGCATGCCGGCGTGGCGCTGCTCGACGGGGGCTGCTACGGCGCCACCCAGGGACCGCGCCTGGAGACCCGCGCGGAGATCGCGCGCATGCGACGCGACGGGTGCGACCTGGTGGGCATGACCGGGATGCCGGAGGCGGCGCTGGCGCGCGAACTGGGCCTGGACTACGCCTGCCTCGCCATCGTCGCGAACTGGGCGGCCGGCGCCGGGCCGGAGATCGACGAGGTGATCACCCTGCAGGACGTGCTGGACAACGTGCAGGCCGCGATGGATGGCGTGCCCCGCATCCTGCAGTCGCTGCTGGCCGGTTGAGGCCGCTGGCCCCGTTGCACGCAGTCGGGGTTTCTGCATACTCGCGTCGTGCGGCGGCCCCGCACCCCCGGTCCAACCAACCGACGCAAACGCTCACGCAAGAGGTCATCGCCACCATGCAATACGGCACCGTGAAATGGTTCAACGACGCCAAGGGCTTCGGTTTCATCTCGCCCGAGGACGGCAGCGCGGACGTGTTCGTGCACTTCTCCGCGATCGACGCCCAGGGCTTCCGCAGCCTGCAGGAAGGCCAGCGGGTCAGCTACGAGGTGCAGCAGGGCGCCAAGGGCGCGCAGGCCGCGGGGGTCAAGCCGGCCTGAGCCGCAGCCCGCGCCGCATCCGGAAAACCCCGCCGCGCGCGGGGTTTTTTCTTAATCAAGGAACTGCAGTTTCGCCAGTTCCGCGTACAGGCCACCCTGCGCCAGCAGCTGCGCATGCGTGCCCTCGGCCACCACCCGGCCGGCGTCCATCACCAGGATGCGGTCTGCCTTCAGCACGGTCGCCAGGCGATGCGCCACCACCAGGGTGGTGCGCCCGGCCATCAGGTTCTCCAGCGCGTGCTGCACCGCGCGCTCGCTCTGCGCATCCAGCGCGGACGTGGCTTCGTCGAGCAGCAGCACCGGGGCATCCTTGAGCAATGCGCGGGCGATCGCGACGCGTTGCTGCTGGCCGCCCGACAGGCGGGAGCCGCGCTCGCCCAGTTCGCTGGCGAAGCCCTGCGGCAGCGCGTCCAGGAACCCGTCGGCCTCCGCCGACTCGGCTGCCCTGCGGACCTCGGCGTCGCTGGCGTCCAGGCGCCCGTAGCGGATGTTGTCCATCGCGCTGGCGGCGAAGATGGTCGGTGCCTGCGGCACCAGCGCGATGGTCCCGCGCAGCTGAGCCGGGTCCAGTGCGCGCACGTCGACGCCGTCCAGCAGCACGCGTCCGTGCTGCGGGTCGTGGAAGCGCAGCAGCATCGCGAACACGGTGCTCTTGCCGGCGCCGGACGGGCCCACCAGCGCCACCGTCTCGCCCGGGCGCACGTGCAGGCTGAAGCCGCGCAGCGCCGGCATGTCGGGCCGCTGCGGATAGTGGAAGGTCACGTCCTCGAACACGATGTCGCCGCGCACCGGAGCCGGCAGCGGCACCGGCGCATCCGGCGCGCGGACGCCCGCCACCTCGTCCAGCAGCTCGCTGATCCGGCCCATGCCGCCGGCGGCGCGCTGCAGTTCGTTCCAGACCTCGGCCAGCGCCCCCACCGAACCCCCGCCGATCAGCGCGTACAGCACGAACTGCCCCAGCGTGCCGGCGCTCATCCGGCCGGCGATCACGTCGTGCGCGCCGGACCACAGGACCAGGGTGATGGCCCCGAAGATCAGGGTGATCGCCACCGCGGTCACCACCGCCTGCGCGCGGATGCGTTTGCGCGCCGTGGCCACCGCGACCGCCAGCGCCTCGCCGAAGCGGCGGGTCTCGTAGGGTTCGTGCGCGTGCGCCTGCACGGTGCGCACCGCGCCCAGGGTTTCCGTGGCCAGGGCATTGGCATCGGCCACCCGGTCCTGGCTGGCGCGCGAGATCTTCTGCAGCCGGCGGCCGCCGACCACGATCGGCAGCACCGCCAGCGGGATGCCCACCAGCGCCCAGGCCGCCAGCCGGGGGCTGGTCACGAACAGCATGACCAGCGAGCCCAGCACGGTGATGCTGCTGCGCAGGGCCACCGACATGCTGGTGGCCACCACGCTGCGCAGCAGTTCCGCGTCCGCGGTCAGGCGCGAGACCAGCTCGCCGCTCCGGGTGCGGTCGAAGAAGCCGGCGTCCAGCGCCAGCAGGTGCGCGTACAGCCGGCCGCGCAGGTCGGCCACCACGCGTTCGCCCAGCAGCGACACGAAGTAGAACCGCGCGGCCGTCGCCAGCGCCAGCGCCAGCGCGACCCCGAACAGCAACAGGAAGGCGTGGTCGATCGCCCTGCCGCCGCCCTGCGCGAAGCCGCTGTCGATCATGGTGCGGAAGGCGATCGGAAGGCTGAGGGTGGCGGCGGACGAACATGCCAGCGCGACCAGCCAGGCCTGGAACAGGGCGCGCTGGCGCCGCACGAACGGCCACAGCGCGCGCAGCGAACCGAGGGGCGCCTTGGCGGGCGCCGGGGGGGGAGACGTCATCCGCGGATTTTAGCCCCTCGCGGCGGCGTGGCCGCGGTCAGGGCAGCAAGCCGCGCAACTCCGGCGGCAGCGGCGCGTCCGGGTAGCGCCGGCGGAACTCGGCCAGGCTTTCGCGCGCCTCGACTTCGCGCCCCTCGCGCAGCAGGTCGCCGATGCGTCCCAGCCAGGCCTCGCGCACCTCGGGCGAATCCGCGGTGGCCGGCGGCACGTCGTCCGCCGCGGCCTCGGCGTGGGCCTCCGCGCCGTGTTCGCCATCGCCGCGCACGCGCGTGCCGCTCACGGTGATGGTGTCGAGCGCGTCGCGCTCCTCGCCGCGCGCCTTGGTCGCCGCCGCCTGGGGCGCGCTCGCGCGTGCCGCGGCCTCCTGCGCTGCGACGGTGGACGGCGGAGG
>CBFGMM010000076.1:0-10112 GCA_965649855.1 uncultured Thermomonas sp.
CTCGACATGGCGCGCATCGTCAGCGGCAAGCTCGAGGCCCTTTTTGAAATGCTCGAGCGCTTCTTTCTTCTTTTGCTCCTGCTCGCTCGGTGCGGCTGCCGTGTCGGTGCCGGGCGCTGCGTCGGATGGAGGGGGCGGCGGAGGGGGCTCGATGAAGGTCACGGCGACGACGTCTTCTTCGTCCACTTCCTCCGCGGGCGGGGAAATCGGCGCCAACAGCAGCAGCAGGGCCGCGGCATGCAGGGCGATGGCGAAGCTGATGCCGGTGATGCGCGGCCAGCTCAAACCGCCTTCGCGGTCTTTCTTCTTCTCGGTCGTGTCGAGATTTTGCGTCATGCGCACGGCTCTGGTGTGGGGAGCCCCGGTCGCTTCGCGCCGGGGCGGCAGTCCGCGGCCAGCTGGCCGCATGAACCACGTAGTCTATACCAATCGACCCAGCTTGTTCCAAGCCTTGTCGCTGGCGCAGGGGGATTTCTGCAACGCTTGTCTCAGCGCGAAGAGAGAATTCGGCGCGCGTCTTCCGGCTGCTTCAAGCCCTTGTCCAGCGCCTTCTGCGCCGCCGCCTTGGCGTCCGCGTGCTTGCCCTGGTTGGACAGCACCTTGGCGAGGTTGAGCCAGGCCTCGCCATCCGCAGCCATCGGTCCCGCCTTGGTGTACAGCGCCACCGCGGTCGCCTCGTCCTCGGCGAAGTACGCGGTATTGGCTACGACCATGAGGTCGGCCGCGAGTTCCGGCGAGGCCTGCAGCACGCCCTTCGCCTGCCCGTCCTCGATCACCTTGATCGCGTCCTTGTAGCGGTCGCCGTTGAGGTAGCTCACGTACAGCGCGCGCAGCTCGCGCCGGTCGGTCAGCATGCCGCGGGTGTAGGCCTGTTCCAGCATCGCGGTCGCTTCCGCGTCCTTGTCCGCGCTCTGCAGGCTGGCCGCCGCGTTCATCAGCAGCCGCTTGTCGTCCGGGTTGGCGGCCACCAGCGCCTTGAACGCGGTGGCGGCCTCGTCGTAGCGCTCCAGGTTGGCCAGCAGCCCGGCGCGGAACGCGGCCTGCTCCGGCTTGGCGGACTTGGTTTCGGCCAGGAAGCGATCGACCGTGGCCAGCGCCTCGGCGTTGCGGTCCTCGGACGCCTGGATCACCGCCAGGTTGAACATGGTGGCGAAGTGCGCATCGTTGTCCAGCGCGTCGGCTTCCACTGCGCGGCGGAAGTAGTCCATCGCCCTGGCCTGGTCGTCCAGGTCGGCGGCGGCATTGCCCGCGATCTGGAACGCATAGGCCTTCTCGTAGGCGCCCGCGGCGGACGACGCGGCGATCTCGTCGGCCTTGGCCAGCACGCCGGCCTTGTCGTCCTTCTGGTAGAGCTCCTGCAGTTCCCTGAGCTGCTTGGCCATCTTCGCGCTGACCTTGGGCTTGGGCGAGGTGCGCGTGGCTTCCGGGTACAGCGCCGGCTTGTCGTCGACGCGCTTGGCGCTGCCGCGGTCCTTGCCGGGCAGCTGGGGGCCCTGCGCATGCGCGTCGGGCGCGACGAGCGCCGCGGCCATCAGGCCAGCCAGGGCGGAGGACAGGAGCAGGCGCGGGGAGCAGGGCATTGCGGTCACCTCGGTGCAGGGTCGGCGTGGGCGTGGAGCGCCCCGCCCGGAGCGGGCGGGGGATGCACCGTAGCAGAAAGCGCACGGCCCGGAATGTGCCCCGGGCCGCCTCGCTGCGCGTGGGTTAAGTCACTGGCAGCGCGGGGTTCCGCCGGAACGCCGGGCCGTTTCCATGGTGGCGCGGAGGCCCTCGGCGCGCTGCTGCAGTTCGCGCAGGCGCGAACTGGGGTCCGGGTGGGTGGACAGGAACTGCGGCGGGCGGCTGCCGCCGGCCGCGATCATGTTCTGCCAGAGGTTCACGGCCGCGGCCGGGTCGAAGCCCGCGCGCGCCATCAGCTGCTGGCCCACCACGTCCGCCTCGGTTTCCTGCGCACGCGAACCCGGCAGCAGGAAGCCGGTCTGGGCCAGCAGTCCGCCGCCCTGGGTGACCAGTTGCCCGTAATTGCCGGCGGCGGCGCCGGCCACCCCGACCAGCGCCTGCGCGCCCATCTGCCGGGTGATGCGCTCGTCGTGGTGGCGCGAGACGACGTGGCCGATCTCGTGCGCGATCACCGCGGCAAGCTGGTCCTGGTTGCGCGCGACGTTGAAGATGCCCGTGTACAGGCCGACCTTGCCGCCCGGCAGCGCGAACGCGTTGGGCTCGTTGTCGGCGAACACCGCGGTTTCCCAGCCCATGCTGCGCCAGTCCGCGGGCAGCTGCGCCACGACGGCGCTGGTCACGCACTGCGCGTAGGTGCGCTGGCCCGCGTTGCTGGTCTGCGGCTTCTGCGCCTTCAGCTGCGCAAAGGCCTGCGCGCCCATCTGGTTCAACTGGGCCTGCGACACCGCGCCCACGTACTGCTTGCGGCCGGTCGGGGAGGTGGCGGTGGCGCAGGCGGCGACGCCCACGGCGATCGCCGTGGCGAGCAGCAGCATCCGGGTCTTCATGGCAGGTCCTGGCGTGTGGGGATGCGCCGTTGTATGCCGCGCCGCTTGAAGGCCGCGTCAAGCCCGGGCGCCTGCCCCCTCCGCAGGGGACGTCAGACGTCCAGGTTGGCCACCTTCAGCGCGTTGTCCTCGATGAACTCGCGGCGGGGCTCCACCACGTCGCCCATCAGCGTGCTGAAGATCGCGTCGGCCGCCACCGCGTCCTCGATCTTGACCTGCAGCAGGCGCCGGGTTTCCGGGTTCACCGTGGTGTCCCACAGCTGCTCGGGGTTCATCTCGCCCAGGCCCTTGAAGCGCTGGATCTGGCGGCCCTTCTTGGCCTCGTCGAGCAGCCAGGCCTGCGCCTCGGCGAAGCTCGCGACCGGGGCCGCGCGGTTGCCGCGGACGATCTGCGCGCCCTCGCGGACCAGGCCGTGCAGCACCGCGGCGGCCTCGCGCAGCGGCTTGAGCTCGCCGTGCTCGAAGCTGGACAAGGGCAGCACCTGGGTGAGTTCCTCGCCCATGTGGCGGCGCACGATCAGCAGCGCGGCGGGGCGCGCGTCGCTGGCCGGCTGCAGGCGCAGCGTGTAGCGCGGCTTGCCCAGCCCGGTGCGGTTCAACCTCGCGGCCAGGGCCTCGAGCTCGTGCGCCTCGTCGGTGTGCTCGGCCAGGCTTGCCGCGTCCAGCGGGGTGAAGTCGATCAGCGACTCCAGCACGATCGGGTCGAAGCGGTGGGCGTTGCGCGCGATCGCGCCGCGCGCGTTGGCGAAGGCCAGCAGCAGCGACTCCAGCGCCGCGCCCTCGATCGGCGGCTCGCCCGCGGCGGGCACCAGCTGCGCGCCCTCCACGGCATTGCCGGCCAGGTACGCGTCCAGCGCCGCGTCGTCCTTGAGGTACAGCTCGTGCTTGCCCTGCTTGACCTTGTACAGCGGCGGCAGCCCGATGTAGATGTGGCCGCGCTCGATCAGCTCCGGCATCTGCCGGTAGAAGAAGGTCAGCAGCAGGGTGCGGATGTGGCTGCCGTCCACGTCGGCGTCGGTCATCAGGATGATGCGGTGGTAGCGCAGCTTGTCCGGGTTGTATTCGTCCTTGCCGATGCCGGTGCCCAGCGCGGTGATCAGCGTGCCGACTTCCGCGCTGGCCAGCATGCGGTCGAAGCGCGCGCGTTCCACGTTGAGGATCTTGCCCTTGAGCGGCAGGATCGCCTGGGTCTTGCGGTTGCGGCCCTGCTTGGCGGAGCCGCCTGCGGAATCGCCCTCGACGATGAACAACTCGGACAGCGCGGGATCCTTTTCCTGGCAGTCGGCCAGCTTGCCCGGCAGGCCGGCGATATCCAGCGCGCCCTTGCGGCGGGTGAGGTCGCGGGCCTTGCGCGCGGCCTCGCGGGCGCGGGCGGCATCGACGATCTTGCCGGCGATCGCGCGGGCCTCGTTGGGGTGTTCCTGAAGGAACTCCTCCAAACGTGCAGCGAACGTGCTGTCAACGACAGGTCTCACATCGGATGAGACAAGCTTCTCCTTGGTCTGGCTGGAAAAGCTGGGATCCGGCACCTTGACCGACAGCACCGCGATCATGCCTTCGCGCATGTCGTCGCCGGACAGGGTGATCTTGGCCTGCTTGGCGATGCCGTTCTGCTCGATGTAGTTCGACAGGGTGCGGGTCAGCGCCGAGCGGAAGCCCATCAGGTGGGTGCCGCCATCCTTCTGCGGGATGTTGTTGGTGAAGCAGAACATCGTCTCCTGGTAGGCATCGGTCCATTGCAGGGCCACGTCCACGGTGATGCCGTTCTGCTCGCCGGACACCGAGATCACGTTGGGGTGCAGCGGGGTCTTCAGCTGGGCCAGGTGCTCCACGAAGCTGGCGATGCCGCCCTCGTACTGGAACACGTCGCGACGGCCCTCGCCGCGCTCGTCCTGCAGGACGATCTTGACCCCGGAATTGAGGAAGCTGAGCTCGCGCAGGCGTCGGGCCAGGATGTCGTAGTGGAACTCGACGTCGCTGAAGATCTCGGCGGCCGGCCAGAAGCGCAGCGTGGTGCCGCGCCGGTTGCCCTGCTCGCCTGCCCGCTTCAGGGGATGGACGGGCTCGCCCAGCGCGTATTCCTGCTGGTGGTGGCCGCCGTCGCGCCAGATGTCCAGGGTGAGCTTGCTGGACAGCGCGTTGACCACGCTGACGCCCACGCCGTGCAGGCCGCCGGAGACCTTGTAGCTGTTGTCGTCGAACTTGCCGCCGGCGTGCAGCACGGTGAGGATCACCTCGGCCGCGGAGACGCCTTCTTCCTTGTGGATGTCGACCGGGATGCCGCGGCCGTTGTCCGACACGCTGACCGAGCCGTCCTCGTGGATGGTCACCACGATGTCGTCGGCGTGGCCGGCCAGGGCCTCGTCCACCGAGTTGTCGACCACCTCGAACACCATGTGGTGCAGGCCGGTGCCGTCGTGCACATCGCCGATGTACATCCCGGGACGCTTGCGGACGGCCTCCAGGCCGCGCAGGACGGTGATCTTGCTGGAATCGTAGGCCGTGTTGGCCGGGGCGGTTTCGGGCTGGACGCCCGGAGACTCGGGGGTTTGCGACATCGACGCCTTCGGCTTCGCCGCGCACCGGGAAGGCGCGCGTGCGACACATTAGCTATGGGAACCGACAGTATAGCAACCGCCACCGGCGGCGGCCCGGGGTCAGCTGGCGACCGGCCGCAGGATCCCCTGTTCCACGTGGAAGCGTGCCACCGGCACCTGCAGGTCCTCGAGCGTCGGGGGGGCTTCGGTTCCGGTGACCAGCACCTGGGCCCCGCTGCGCGCCAGCACCCCCAGCACCCGCCGCTGATGCTCGCGATCCAGTTCCGCGGCAAGGTCGTCCAGCTGCAGCAGCGGCCATTGGCGGTCGTGGCCGGCCAGGTGGGCGGCCTGCGCCAGCAGGAGGGACAGCGCCAGCAGCTTGGCCTGGCCGCGCGACAGGGTCTCGCGCCCCGGCAGGTCGCGCAGCGCGATGCGCAGGTCGGCGCGGTGCGGCCCCACGCTGGTGTGGCCCGCCGCCAGGTCACGGTCGCGGGCAAGCAACAGCGCATCGGCCAGCGACATGTCGCCGCGCCGCCACCCCGGCTGCAGGTCCAGCTGGACGCCGCCGGCCGCCGGCAGCAACTCATCCAGCAGGGGCTGCAGCTGGGCCTGGAGCTCCGCTACGTAGTGTTCGCGATACCGGGTCAGGATTTCACCGTGGTGCGCCAGCTCGTGCTCCCAGGCGTCGAGTTGGCCCGCTCCGGGCCGCGCAGCCCGCAACAGGGCATTTCGCTGCTTGAGGGCGCGGGCATGGCCGCGCCATGCCGGCAGGAAGCCCGCGTCGTGCGCGCCACGTTCCACGTGGAACAATCCCCAATCGATGTAGCGGCGGCGGTGATCGCCGGATCCGTCCACCAGGGCGTGGCTGCCCGGCTCGAAGCTGATCACCGCGATCGACTGGCACAGGTCGCCCAGGTGCGCGACCGGCGCGTCATCCAGCCGGCCCTGCCAGCTGCCGCCGGCATGGCGCAGGCCGGCGCGGTGCAGGGCCGCGTGCCGCCGGTATTCGATGAAGACCTGGAGGGCGGGTTCCCCCTGCCGGATCAGCCCGTCGCGCACCCGGCCACGGAAGCTGCGCCCGTGCGCCATCAGGTGCAACGCCTCCAGCACGGTGGTCTTTCCGCTGCCGTTGGCACCCGTGATCAGGTTGAACCCGGGCGCGGGCCGCAGCTCGGCCTCGACGATCCTGCGCATCGCGTGCAGCTGCAGGCGCTCGACCAGCACCTCAAGACTCCCGGGAGGGCGCGCTAACGACGACGCCCGGCAGGGCCGGGCGTCGAAATGCATGTTCCACGTGGAACCTCGCGGTCACAGGCGTAGCGGCATCACCACGTGGCGCGCGTGCTGGTGTTCGGCGCCGCGGACCAGGGCGGAGGAGTTGGCATCGCGCAGCTGCAGCACCACGTGCTCGTCGCGCAGGGCACCGAGCGCGTCCAGCAGGTAGTTGACGTTGAACCCGATGGCCAGGCCGTCCACGTGGGTGTCGGCTTCCACCTCTTCCTGCGCCTCCTCCTGCTCCGGGTTGTGCGCGCTGATGCGCAGCAGGCCGGGCGAGACTTCCACGCGCACGCCGCGGTACTTCTCGTTGGAGAGGATGGACGCGCGTTGCAGGGCGGCGCGCAGGATCTCGCGGTCGATCTTGACCTCGCGGTCGGCACCGATCGGGATGACCGCCTCGTAGTCGGGGAACTTGCCGTCGATCAGCTTGCTGGTGAAGGTCACATCGTCGCGCTTGACCCGCACATGGCCCTTGCCCAGCTCCAGTTCCAGGATGCGGTCGCCGCCCTCCAGCAGGCGTTGCAGTTCCTGCACGCCCTTGCGCGGCACGATGATCTGGCGGCGGCTGCCGCTGCCCGTGTCCAGCCCGGATTCGCACAGCGCCAGGCGGTGGCCATCGGTGGCCACGCAGCGCAGGGTGGCGTCGCGCAGGTCGAACAGCAGGCCGTTGAGGTAATAGCGCACGTCCTGCTGGGCCATGGCGAACGCGGTGCGCTCGATCAGTTCCTTGAGCGCGGCCTCCGGCACGCTGATGCGCTCGGTGGCCTCCACCTCGTCGATCGAGGGGAAGTCGTTGGCGGGCAGGCTGGCCAGGCTGAAGCGGCTGCGCCCGGCCTGGACCGTGACCTTGTCGCCGGCCTGCGACACCGTGACCTTGCTGCCATCCGGCAGGGCGCGGACGATCTCGAACAGCTTGCGGGCGGGGATCGTGAGCTCGCCGTCCTGCGCGTCGTCGACCGTGGTGCGCGCCACCATTTCCACCTCGAGGTCGGTGCCCGTCATCGACACCTGGCCGTCGCGCACCCTGACCAGCAGGTTGGCCAGCACCGGCAGGGTCTGGCGACGCTCGACCACGTTGACCACTTGCGCCAGCGGCTTGAGCAGGACTTCGCGTTGCAGGGAGAACCGCATGTTGACCCCTATCAGGTTCCGGTGGCGGCGCTGGCGATGGACGGCAACGCTACTTGGTTTGGGAATAAAACTAAGAAGAGCGGTGGTGCTGGAGCAGGGAAAACCGTGGGACTAGTCACTCAAGGCGCTGATTTCATTCGATTATTTGCCTGGTCAAAGGCGGTGGAGAAGCCCCGCGGTGCCTGCGTGCAACCTGTGGACAACTTCGTGGCTCCCCACTTATCCACAGCCTGTCCCGACATCGTCCACCGGTCTTGCGGCCGTCATTCGCTCAACTTTCGGATCAGCTTCTCCCAGTCCTCGTGCAGCTTGCCGTCGGTTTCCATCAGGTGGCGGATCTGCCGGCAGGCATGCAGCACGGTGGTGTGGTCGCGGCCCGCGAACGCATCCCCGATCTCCGGCAGGCTGTGCTCGGTCAGTTCCTTGGCCAGGGCCATGGCGACCTGACGCGGCCGGGCCAGCGAACGGGTCCGCCGTTTCGACAACAAATCCTTGATTTGCAGGCCGTAGTAGTCTGCCACGACCTTCTGGATGTTGGCGATGCTGATCGCCTGCTGCTGGGCGCGCAGCAGGTCGCGCAGGCTCTCCTGGGCGAAGTCCAGGGTGACCTGGCGGCCGGCCATCCCGGCCTCGGCGATCAGCTTGTTGATCGCCCCCTCCAGCTCGCGCACGTTGCTGCGCATCTTCTTGGCGATCAGCTGGGCGACGTCGGCCGGGACCTCGGTGCCGCGTTCGCGCGCCTTGGCCAGCACGATCTGCGCGCGGGTCTCGAAGTCCGGCGGGTCGATCGCCACCGACAGCCCCCAGCCCAGCCGGGACTTGAGCCGCGGCTCAAGGCCGTCCACCTCGCGCGGGTAGCGGTCGCAGGTCAGGATGATCTGCTGGCGGCCGTCGAACAGCGCGTTGAAGGTGTGGAAGAACTCCTCCTGGGTGCGGTCCTTGCCCGCGAAGAACTGGATGTCGTCGATCAGCAGCGCGTCGATGCCGTGGAACTGGCGCTTGAACTGGTCGGCGGTGCGCTCCTGCAGGGCGCGGAAGAAGGCGTTGTAGAACTCGTTGGAACGCATGTACAGCACCCGCGCGGACGGGTTCTGCGCGCGCATCTGGTTGCCGGCGGCGAACATCAGGTGGGTCTTGCCCAGGCCGGTGCCGCCGTACAGCAGGAGCGGGTTGTGGGCGCGGTCCCCGGGCTTCAGCGCGGCCTGCCAGGCGGCGGCGCGGCCCAGCTGGTTGCTGCGGCCCTCCACGAAGTTGTCGAAGGTGTAGTGGCCGTCCAGGTTGCCCTGGAACGGCTCGCCCGGGCGCACCGCCAGCGGGGCCTGCGCCGTCGCCGCCGTCGCCGCGGGCCGGCGCAGGGCGCCGATGTCGAGGGAGACCGGGCCTGCGCCGCCGAAATGCGCGGCCAGTTCGCGGATGCGGGGCAGGAAGCGGTCCTGGACCTCGTCGCGGACGAAGGCATTCGGCGCGTACAGGACCAGGCCGTCGTCGCGCAGGGCTGCCTGCAGCGGCTTCAGCCAGGTGTGCACGTCTTCGGGGGGGAATTCGGCCTCGAGCCGCGACAGGCAGCGCGGCCAGACATCCTGGGTGGCAAGGGGATTCACGGGTGGGCTGGGCCGGCTGACGACGATGCGGGCGCCGGACCGGCCGCCTGTGGATAACCATGGAGTGCGAGGGAGCGTAGCACCCGCCCCGCGGATCGGCTACGCCCCGGCAGGCCGCAGGCGGGGTGGCGCAAGCCGCGCGCCGGCGCGTTGACCGTGCGCAGGCCGCTTGCTATAGTCGCCGGCTCTTTTCCGCGGTCACACCGCAGCAGGCAACGCCATGGCGACCAAGCGCACCTACCAGCCCAGCAACCTCAAGCGCAAGCGCGACCACGGCTTCCGTGCCCGCATGAAGACCGCCGACGGCCGCAAGATCCTTGCCCGCCGCCGCGCCAAGGGCCGCCGTCGCCTGACGGTCTGACCCGCGCCCGGCACCTGGCGTGCCGGAGCCCCGCGTGAGGTCCCCGCACGTCCCCGCGACGCCGGCAGCCCCCGAGGCCGCCGGCGTCGTCGCGTCTGCGCCCGGCGCATCGCTCGGCCTGCCGCCGGCCGCGCGGGTGCGGGCCAAGGCGGAGTTCGACGCCGTGTTCGCCAAGGGCCGCCGCACCGCCAGCCCCCTGTTCGCGTTGCACGTCCTGGGCGACGGGGGCCAGGCTCGCCTCGGCCTTGCGGTCTCGCGCAAGGTCGACCGCCGCGCGCACGGGCGCAACCGCATCAAGCGCGTGCTGCGCGAGGCGTTCCGCGCCTGCCGGGCCCAGCTGCCCCCCGCCGCCTACGTGCTGGTCGCGCGCAGCGCGGCCGCGCAGGCCGACAATGCAGCCCTCCGCGAAGGACTGCATGCGCTCCTGCAGCGCGCGGGCGCGTTGCCCCGCCCGTCCCCGGCCGGCACAATGCCGCCCGCATCCCCCCCACCCGCATGAGCGCCGTTGCCAGGCGCCGGACGAGCACGCCCCCACGATGACCCAGACCCGTACGTTCCTGTTGATCGCCTGGATGATGGTGGCGGTGCTGTTGTGGATGGAGTGGAACAAGGAGCAGCAGCCGGCTGCGCGTCCTGCCACGGCCTCCACGCCGGTGGCCGGTGCGGCCGGCGCGTCGGTGCCGAGCGCCAGCGGGGT
>CBFGMM010000077.1:0-10094 GCA_965649855.1 uncultured Thermomonas sp.
TGGACCACCACCACGCCGCAGCACTCGCTGGCCAGCGGCAGCGGCCAGCCAGCGCGCAGGGCGCCGTGCAGCCCGCCAGAACCCGGGTGCAGGCGCAGGCCCGGGCCGGCGTCCGGGCCCGCCGCGTGCGGGATGGCGCGCAGCCACAGGCCGGCCTGGCCGGGACGTTCGTGGGCGGCGAGGCGCACCGCCTCGTCCTCCGAGTCCAGCACGGCGCGGCCGGCGGGGGATGAGAACCAGGCCGCGGCGGCGGTGGCGGGTTGACGCGCGAAAGCGGCGGGAGGCATGGTCGGATTTTGCGGGAATCCCCGGGACACGTCACGGATGCCGATGCGATCGCCCCCGCTGCAGGCCCTGCCCGCCTTCGCCGACAACTACATCTGGGTGCTGCGCGACGGCGCCGGGCGCGCGCTGGTGGTGGATCCCGGCGACGCGCAGCCGGTGCTGGACGCGCTGGGGGCAGGCCCGCCGCCGCATGCCGTGCTGTTGACCCACCACCACCACGACCACATCGGCGGGGTGGCTGCGTTGCGCGCGCGCTGGCCGGGCCTGCCGGTGTTCGCGCCGCAGGACGACCGCATCGACGCGGGGGCCAGCGTGGTGGAAGACGGGCAGGTCTTCGATGCGGGCCCGTGGCGTTTCCGGGTGCTGGCCGTGCCCGGGCATACGCGCAGCCACGTGGCCTACCACGGCGAAGGCCTGCTGTTCTGCGGCGATACCCTGTTCAGCCTGGGCTGCGGCCGCCTGTTCGAAGGCACCCCGGCGCAGATGCTGGCCTCGCTGCGGCGGCTGGCCGCGCTGCCCGGCGATACCCGCGTCTGCTGCGGCCATGAATACACCCTGGCCAACGCCGCCTTCGCGCGGGCGGTGGACCCGCTCAACCCGCACCTGCGGCAGCGCGCCGACGAAGCGCGCACCGCGCGCGCCGAGGGTCGGCCCACCCTGCCGGTCAGCATGGCCAGCGAGCGCGCCTGCAACCCATTCCTGCGCAGCGAGGCGCCCGCGGTGCGCGCGGCGATCGCCGGCCACCTCGGCCGCGCGCCGCACGACGATGCGGACGCGTTCGGCGCGCTGCGCCTGTGGAAGGACGGGTTCCGCGCATGACGATCGCCCGGCTCGCGGCCCTCCTGTGCCTGGCCGTCGCTGCGGCGATCCCCGCTGCCGGGGCGGGCGCAGGCGAGCGCCCGCCCGCCAGCCTGGAGGCGATCTCGACCGCGTTCTGGGGCGGCATCGCGGATCCCGATTGCGAGGATGCGCCGCGCCGCTGGCGGCGCCATTTCGGCGACATCCCGCGGCGCCTGCGCAGTCCGCGCGAACACCGCCTGCGCGAGGATTTCGCGCACGTGCTGCAGGCCATCCGCGATGCGGGGCTGCCCACCGAACTTGCGCTGATCCCCTTCGTGGAGAGCCGCTACCACGCCGACGCGCGCAGCCCCGGCGGGCAGATCGGCCTCTGGCAGTTCACCGCGGCCACCGGTCGTCACCAGGGCCTGGCGATTCGCGAAGGCCGCGACGACCGCCGCCAGGTGCTGGCCTCCACCCGCGCCGCGGTGCGCTACCTGCGGCAGCTGCACCGCGCCTTCGGCCGCGACTGGCGCTGGACCGCGATCGCCTACAACGCGGGCGAGGGCGCTGCGCGCGCGGCCCGCAGGCATGGCCTGCAGCGCCTGTCGCCCATCACCCGGCACTATCCCGACAAGCTGCATGCGCTGGCCTGCCTGGTACCGCGCCCGACTGACCCGGGCCGCCGCGCGCGCTAGACTTCCGCCCTTGCGCCACCCCGCCATCCGTTCGGAGAACACCATGGGTTTCCTGCAAGGCAAGCGCGCGCTGGTCACCGGCATCGCCAGCCAGCGTTCGATCGCCACCGGCATCGCCGACGCCTTCCGCCGCCAGGGCGCGGAACTGGCGCTGACCTACCAGAACGAGAAGCTGAAGTCGCGCGTGGAGGACGCCGCCGCGGGCTACGGTACCGACATCGTGCTGCCGCTCGACGTGGCGGACGACGCCCAGATCGACGCCTGTTTCGAGGCGCTGGGACAACGCTGGACGGAAGGCTTCGACATCCTGGTGCACTGCATCGCGTTCGCCCCGCGCGAGGCGATCGAGGGCGACTTCCTGGACGGCGTGAACCGCGAGCGCTTCCACGTCGCCCACGACATCAGCGCCTACTCGCTGGCCGCGCTTGGCAAGGCCGCGCGCCCGCTGATGAAGGGCCGCAACGGCAGCATCCTGACCCTCAGCTACCTGGGCGCGGAGCGCGCGCTGGCCAACTACAACACCATGGGCGTGGCCAAGGCCTCGCTGGAAGCCACGGTGCGCTACATGGCGATGGCGCTGGGCCCGGAGGGCACGCGCGTCAACGCGATCTCCGCCGGCCCGATCCGCACCCTGGCCGCCTCCGGCGTCGCCAACTTCCGCAAGATGCTCGGCCAGTTCGAGGCGGTCGCGCCGCTGCGGCGGGTGGTGACCATCGAGGACGTGGGCAACGCCGCCGCGTTCCTGTGCTCGGACCTGGCCGCCGGCATCACCGGCGAGATCACGTACGTGGATGCCGGTTACAACATCATGGGCATGAGCGGGATCGAGTAAGCCGCCCGGATACGGAGACGCCCGGCGGCGCCGGGCGTTTTTCGTGGCCCGGGAAACGGGCGTTACAGCCGGTCTTCGGCGACCTCGATCCGGTACTGCGCGCGCGCGGCCCGCACATAGGCGCGCAGCGCGTCCTGGCCGGCCATGGCGGCCAGCTGCTGGCGCAATTGCTGGCGCTGCTCGGGGGTGGCCCGGGTCAGGTCCCCCGCGCGGACCGCGCGGATCGCGTAGACCAGGTACTGCCCATTGTCGAGGCGGACCTTGCGCACCTGCGGCTTGCCGTCCTCCGAGCGCGGGGTGGCGAAGAAGGCCTCCACCGCCTCGCGCGACGGGATCGGGTTGCCGCGCTCCATGCTGTCCACGTCGGCGACCGCCAGGGTCCGCTCCGTGGCGGCGGCGGCAAGGCCCTTGGCGCGCGCTGCCTGCACCAGGGCATCGGCGGCGGCGTCCGCGGCCTTGCGCTGGCGGTCGGCGCGAATCGCCGCGACCACGGCATCCCCCACCGCGGCCAGGGGCAGCGCGCGCGCAGGTGCGTGCTCCAGCACCCGGATGACCACGCTGCGGCCTTCGTCCAGTTCGATCGGGTCGCTCGCCGTGCCGTCCTCGATGAGGCTCTCCGAGAACGCGGCCCGCAGCACCCGGGGATCCGCGGCGATCCCGGGGCCGCCGCTGCGCGGGAACGCGGGGGTCGTCTGCACCGTCAGGCCGACCGCACGCGCCGCGGGTTCCAGCGCATTCGGATTCTTGTACACGGCATCGACCAGCCTGCCGGTGAGTTCGTTGAACGCGCGCTCGCGCCCGCCCTGGCGCAGTTCCTGCTCCAGTTGCGCGCGCACCGTCTCGAACGGCACTTGGTTGCCGGGCCGCACCTCGACCACCTTGATCACGTGCAGGCCGAAATCGCTCTTCACCGGGCCGCGCACCTCCCCCGCCCGCATCGCGAACGCCGCCTCCTCCAGGGGCGCCGGCAGGCTGCCCTTGGCGACCAGCCCCAGGTCGCCGCCGCTCGCCTTGGAGCCGGCGTCGTCGCTGTTGGCGCGGGCCAGTGCCGCGAAGTCGGCGCCGGGCGCGCGCGCGTCGGCCGCGAGCTTGGCGGCGCGCGCCTCGGCCGCCTTGCGCTCGGCCTCGCCCGCGTCCGCCGCGACTTCCACCAGGATGTGCGACACCGAGCGCTGCTCGGCGGTGGAGTACTTGGCCGCGTCGTCCTGGTAGCGCTTGCGCAGCGCGGCCTCGTCGACCACCGGCTCGGGCAGGGTCGCCGCGTCCACCAGCACGTACTCCAGGCGCACCGTCTCCGGGCTGCGGAAGGCCGTGGTGTTGGCCCGGTACCAGGCCTGGACCTGCGCCGGGGTCACCGGCGCCGTGTCGGCCGGGACCGGCGGCATCGCCACGAAGCTCACGTCGCGGCGCTCGCCCAGCAGGCGCATCAGCCGGTCCACCTCGGCATCGGTCACGAACGCGGACGCCGCCAGGCGATCCGGCACCAGCCCCGCCTGCAGGCTCTCGCGCACGCGCTGCTCGAACTGGCGCGGCGTCTGCGGCGGCACCTGCGAGGCCAGCAGCAGCTGGTAGCGCTCCGCATCGAAGCGCCCGTCGACCAGGAAGTCGGGGATCTGCTGGATCGCGTTGCGCACCTCGATGTCGCTGACCGTGATGCCGTCGCCCTCCGCCACCAGCCGCACCACGCGCTGGTCGATCATCTCGTCCAGGATGCGCCGCTTGTTCTCGACCGACTCGAACGCGGCGGCGTCGAACGCTTCGCCCTGCGCGTCGCGCTGGCGCATGCGTTCGTTGTCCAGGCGCTCGCGGAACTCCTGCGCGCTGATCTCGTGGGTCGTGCGCAGCATCGTGAGCGGCCACACGTCGGGCGCGGAACGCCACCAGCCCGGCGGCTGGGACAGGCGCGCGGCATACGTGTCCACGCGCTGCGACATGTAGGACTCCATGCCGAAGAAGGCGAACGGGATGATGAGCAATCCCAGGATCACGGTGGCGATCCAGCCGGTGGTCTTGTCGCGGAGTTTCTGCAGCATGTGGGCGGGCGCGAGTAGGCGTAGCCGCATAGTCTAGCGCGAGGGGCAGGCGCCGGTTCGCGCGCGCGCAAAGCAAAAGGCGCCGTTTCCGGCGCCTTTTGCCTGCATCAGATGGCGGAGTGGACGGGACTCGAACCCGCGACCTCCGGCGTGACAGGCCAGCATTCTAACCGACTGAACTACCACTCCGCGTAAGCCCGAAATTGTAGCGGCCGCCCGCGCGGCTTGCAACACTTTCGCGCGCTGGTGGGTGCTGAGGGGATCGAACCCCCGACCCGCTCCGTGTAAAGGAGCCGCTCTACCGCTGAGCTAAGCACCCGCGGCGCGGATCATACCCGAGCGCCGCGCGCGCCTGCCAAAAAAAAGGCCCGGCGATCGCCGGGCCCCGTTCGCGTGGCGCGTGGCGCCTCGGTCAGTTGACCGCATCCTTCAGCGCCTTGCCGGCCTTGAACGCCGGGTTCTTGGACGCCTTGATCTTGATGGTGTCGCCGGTGCGCGGGTTGCGGCCGGTGCGCGCGGCGCGCTTGCGCACCGAGAAGGTGCCGAAGCCGACCAGGGTCACGGTGTCGCCCTTCTTGAGGGCCTTGGTGATGGCGGCGACCATCGCATCGACTGCGCGACCGGCGTCTGCCTTGGTCAGTTCGGCGGCGTCGGCGACGGTGTCGACGAATTCGGCTTTGTTCATGTGATTGATGACTCCCTGTGCGGAATATGGCGCGATATGTCCGTGGACGGACCACGACGCTCCCCTGCCGTGGTTCGTTGCTGCCGCGGCCCATGCGCGATGCGCCGCGGTTGCGAACCTTATACCAGCAGGATTTTTCGCACGCAACACGGAAAACCAGTGCTGGCGCGGGTTTCAGCCATCCGCCGACGAAAGGACGGGTCAGTGCTTGACATCGGGACGCGCCGGCGGGTCCACCGCGGGCAGCGCCGGCTGCTCCATGGCGCCCGCGGCCACCCTGCCCGGCAGCGGCCGCTCGAGCGCCAGGTCCAGCACCTCGTCGATCCACTTCACCGGCACGATCTTCATGTGCCGGGTCACCGCCGCGGGGATGTCGGCCAGGTCCTTGCGGTTCTCGTCGGGGATGATCACGGTCTTGATGCCGCCGCGCAGCGCCGCCAGCAGCTTCTCCTTGAGCCCGCCGATCGCGCTGACGCGCCCGCGCAGGGTGATCTCGCCGGTCATCGCCACGTCGTTGCGCACCGGGATCCGGGTCAGCATCGACACCAGCGCGGTGGTCATCGCGATGCCCGCGCTGGGCCCGTCCTTCGGGGTGGCGCCGTCCGGCACGTGCACGTGCACGTCGTACTTCTGCAGGAAGTCCAGGTCGATGCCCAGGCGCTCGGTGCGCGCGCGCACCACCGACAGCGAGGCCGAAGCCGATTCCTTCATCACGTCGCCCAGCTGGCCGGTCAGGATCAGCAGCCCCTTGCCGGGCACCAGGGTGGACTCGATCTGCAGCAGGTCGCCGCCCACCTCCGTCCACGCCAGCCCGGTCACCAGGCCGATCTCGTTCTCGGCCTCGGCGCGCCCGAAGTCGTAGCGCTGCACGCCCAGGTACTTGTCCAGGTTCTTCGCGGTCACCGTGACCAGCTTCGACTTCGCGCCCTTGGGCTGCGGCCCCTTGAGGGCGATTTCCTTGACCACCTTGCGCGCGATCTTGGCCAGCTCGCGCTCCAGGTTGCGCACGCCCGATTCGCGCGTGTAGTAGCGCACGATGTCGGTCACCGCGCTTTCCGCGATCTTCAGTTCGCCCTCGCGCAGGCCGTTGGCCTTGAGCTGCTTGGGCACCAGGTAGCGCATCGCGATGTTGAGCTTCTCCTCCTCGGTGTAGCCGGGGATCCGGATCACCTCCATGCGGTCGAGCAGCGGGCCCGGGATGTTCAGCGAGTTGGAGGTCGCGACGAACATCACCTCGGACAGGTCGAGGTCGACCTCGAGGTAATGGTCGTTGAAGGTGTGGTTCTGCTCCGGGTCCAGCACCTCCAGCAACGCGGAGGACGGGTCGCCGCGGAAGTCCATCGACATCTTGTCGATCTCGTCCAGCACGAACAGCGGGTTCTTCGTGCCCACCTTGTTGAGGTTCTGCACGATGCGCCCGGGCATCGACCCGACGTAGGTGCGGCGGTGGCCGCGGATCTCGGCCTCGTCGCGCACCCCGCCCAGCGCCATGCGCACGAACTTGCGGTTGGTCGCCTTGGCGATGCTCTGCCCGAGCGAGGTCTTGCCGACGCCGGGCGGACCGACCAGGCACAGGATCGGGCCCTTCATCTTGGCCACGCGGGTCTGCACCGCGAGGTACTCGAGGATGCGCTCCTTGACCTTCTCCAGCCCGTAGTGGTCCGCGTCCAGGGTCTCCTGCGCCACCTTGAGGTCCTTGCGCACCTTGCTGCGCTTCTTCCACGGAACGCCCAGCAGCCAGTCGAGGTAGTTGCGCACCACGCCGGCCTCGGCCGACATCGGCGACATCTGCTTGAGCTTGGCGAATTCGGCCTTGGCCTTGGCCTCGACGGGCTTGGGCATGCCGGCGGCGGCGATCTTGCGCGCCAGCTCGTCCACGTCGCTCGGCGCGTCGTCGAGGTCGCCCAGTTCCTTCTGGATCGCCTTCATCTGCTCGTTGAGGTAGTACTCGCGCTGGCTCTTCTCCATCTGCGACTTGACCCGGCCGCGGATGCGCTTCTCCATCTGCTGCACGTCGATCTCGCCGTCCACCAGGCCCACCAGCAGCTCCAGCCGCTCGCCGGTGTCCAGCGTCTCCAGCAGCTTCTGCTTGTCCGACAGGCGCACCCCGAGGTGCGCGGCGATCGTGTCGGCCAGGCGCGCCGGGTCGTCGATGCCGGCCAGGGTCTGCAGCAGTTCCGGCGGCAGCTTGCGGTTGGTCTTGATGTACTGCTCGAACATCGACATCAGCGAACGCGCGATGGCCTCCACCTCGCGCGGCTCGCGCTCGGCGGCGGACTCGACCTCCTCGCCGCGGCCGAACAGGGCGCCGTCGGTCTCGCGCACGGCGTCCACGCGCGCCCGGGTGAGGCCCTCCACCAGCACCTTGATCGTGCCGTCCGGCAGCTTGAGCAGCTGCAGCACCTGCGCCAGCGTTCCGATCGGATGCAGGTCGGCCGCCCCGGGGTCGTCCGTTTCCGCGGATTTCTGCGCCACCAGGAGGATCCGCTTGTCGCCCTCCATCGCAACGTCAAGGGCGCGGATCGACTTGTCGCGGCCGACGAACAGGGGGATGACCATGTGCGGGAACACCACCACGTCGCGCAGCGGCAGCACCGGCAGGTCGAGGCGTTCGGGGTCTTGGACGATGGAAGTGGTCATGCGGACTCCGGGTCTGGGCACGGCCGGCGGCGAGGCGCGCCGGCGTCAGCCCCGGTTATGGGGCTGCGCGGCCAAGGATGCAAGCAAGCAGCGAAGTCCCGGATGAATGGGGGGGCGAACGCAACAGGGCCGCCCTTTGCGGAGCGGCCCTGTCGGCAGCGCGCGGCCCCGCGACGCGTCAGTCGGCGGAGGCGACCTTCTGCACCGGCGCGGCGTTCTGGTAGATCAGGTAGGGCTCGGACTTGTGCTCGATCACCGATTCGTCCACCACCACCTTGCTCACGTTCTCCAGCGACGGCAGGTCGTACATGGTGTCCAGCAGCACCGATTCCACGATTGTGCGCAGCCCGCGCGCGCCGGTCTTGCGCTTCAGCGCCTTCCTGGCGATCGCGGTCAGCGCATCGGGGCGGATCTCCAGCTCCACGCCCTCCATGTCGAACAGCTTCCTGAACTGCTTGGTGATCGCGTTCTTCGGCTCGGTCAGGATCTGCACCAGCGCGGCCTCGTCCAGTTCCTCCAGCGTGGCGACCACCGGCAGGCGCCCGACGAACTCCGGGATCAGGCCGTACTTGATGAGGTCCTCCGGCTCGACGTTGGCCAGCACCTGCCCGATGTCGGCCTTGCGCTCGGCACTCTTCACCTTGGCGCCGAAGCCGATCCCGCCGGAATCGCTGGACCGCTGCTGGATCACCTTGTCCAGGCCGGCGAACGCACCGCCCACGATGAACAGGATGTTGCGGGTGTCGACCTGCAGGAACTCCTGCTGCGGGTGCTTGCGCCCGCCCTGCGGCGGCACGCTGGCGATGGTGCCCTCGATCAGCTTCAGCAAGGCCTGCTGCACGCCCTCGCCGGACACGTCGCGGGTGATCGACGGGTTCTCCGACTTGCGGCTGATCTTGTCGATCTCGTCGATGTAGACGATGCCCTGCTGCGCCTTCTCGACGTCGTAGTCGCACTTCTGCAGCAGCTTCTGGATGATGTTCTCCACGTCCTCGCCGACGTAGCCGGCTTCGGTCAGCGTGGTCGCATCGGCCATGGTGAACGGCACGTTGAGCATGCGCGCCAGGGTCTCGGCCAGCAGCGTCTTGCCCGACCCGGTGGGGCCCACCAGCAGGATGTTGGACTTGGCCAGCTCCACCTCGTCCGACTTCTGCCGGCTCTCGATCCGCTTGTAGTGGTTGTAGACCGCGACCGCGAGGGTCTTCTTCGCGCGCTTCTGGCCGATCACGTACTGGTCGAGGACCTCGAGGATCTCCTTCGGCTTGGGCAACGAACTGCGCGTCGACTGGGCCTTTTCCTCCAGTTCCTCGCGGATGATGTCGTTGCACAGCTCGACGCATTCGTCGCAGATGAACACGCTGGGACCCGCGATCAGCTTGCGGACCTCGTGCTGGCTCTTCCCGCAGAAGGAGCAGTACAGGATCTTGGTGCTGTCGCCGGTGGTCCGGGTGGTACGGTCTTCGCTCATTGACGACTCGCTGGCCGCGGTACGCGGCGTCGGCCCGAGAATAGCATAGCGTCCCGCGGGGCCTCGCGGGGGCCTAACGCCTTGTTTTTACGGCGGATTGCGCTGTTCCGGGCGCCCGGCCGGGCGCCCCGCGCACCGCCCTTCAGCCCGCCTGGATGGAGTCGTCCGGGCGACGCAGCAGCACCTCGTCGACCAGGCCGTACTCGCGGGCGGCCTCGGCGCTCTTGAAATTGTCGCGCTCGGTGTCGCGCGCGATGGTGTCCAGCGCCTGCCCGGTGTGGCTGGACAGGATCTCGTTGAGGCGCTGGCGCAGGGTCAGGATCTCGCGCGCGTGGATGTCGATGTCGGTGGCCTGGCCCTGGAAGCCGCCCAGCGGCTGGTGGATCATCACCCGCGAGTTGGGCAGCGCGTAGCGCTTGCCCTTCGCGCCCGAGGCCAGCAGCAGCGCGCCCATCGAGGCGGCCTGGCCGACGCAGATCGTGCTCACGTCCGGCTTGATGTACTGCATGGTGTCGTAGATCGCCATGCCCGCGGTGACGATGCCGCCCGGCGAGTTGATGTACAGGCTGATGTCCTTCTCGGGGTTCTCGGCCTCGAGGAACAGCATCTGCGCCACGACCACGTTCGCCACGTGGTCGTCGATCCCGCCGACCAGGAAGAACGCCTGCTCCGGCAG
>CBFGMM010000078.1:0-10060 GCA_965649855.1 uncultured Thermomonas sp.
GCCCGAGGGAGCCGCACATCATACAAGGGTTTTGGAGAACGTCAACACCTTGTGAAGCTGCGTTTTCGTCCGTTCAGGGCGCCGTCGGCGCGTCTTCGCGGTCGGCCATTCTAGCGTGCCTTTTTGCGCTGCAGCAAGGGGTCTGCCACGCGCGATTCAGCCGTTGCCGGACGCCAGCAACCGGACGCGCGCGAAGTTGCGCTTGCCGACCTGCAGCACGCCTTCGAAGCCTGGCTCCAGCACGGTGGCCGGATCCTCCACCACCACGCCCGCCACGCGCACCGCGCGCTCCCGCAGCTTGCGGCCAGCCTCCGAATTGCTGGGGGTGACGCCAGCCGCGGTCAGCAGCGCGGCGATCCGCATGCCTTCAGCGGGAACCGTGATCTCCTGCAGCGGCAACACGGAGGTGTCGCCGATGCCGGTGACCGCCGCATGCCAGCCCGCGATCGCGGTCTGGGCGGCCGCGGCGTCGTGGAAGCGCGCCGCCAGCTCGCGAGCCAGGCGCAGCTTGACGTCGCGCGGGTTGAGCTGGCCCGCATCGACCTCCGCGCGCAGGCGCGCCGCCTCGTCCGCGGAGATGTCGAAGCTCAGCAGCTCGATCCAGCGCCACATCAGGGCGTCGCCGATCTTCATGGTCTTGTTGACGATGTCGATCGCCGGCTCGGCGATGCCGATGTAGTTGCCCAGCGACTTCGACATCTTCTGCACGCCGTCCAGCCCCTCCAGCAGCGGCATGGTCAGCACGACCTGCGGCGGCTGCCCGTGGTGCTCCTGCAGGCCGCGGCCCATCAGCAGGTTGAACTTCTGGTCGGTGCCACCGAGCTCCACGTCCGCCTCCAGCGCGACCGAGTCGTAGCCCTGCACCAGCGGATAGAGGAACTCGTGGATCGCGATCGGCTGCTGCGCGGCGTGTCGCTTGGCGAAGTCGTCGCGCTCGAGCATGCGCGCGACGGTGTGCTGCGCGGCCAGCCTGACCATGTCGGCGGCGGTCATCGCGCCGAACCACTCGCTGTTGAAGCGGACCTCGGTGCGCCCCCGGTCGAGCACCTTGAAGACCTGCGTGGCGTAGGTCTGCGCGTTGGCGAGCACGTCCTCGCGCGTCAGCGGCCTGCGGGTGGCGTTCTTGCCGGTGGGGTCGCCGATCATCCCGGTGAAGTCGCCGATCAGGAAGATCACCTGGTGCCCGAGCTCCTGGAACTGGCGCATCTTGTTGAGCAGCACGGTGTGCCCGAGGTGCAGGTCGGGCGCGGTCGGGTCGAAGCCCGCCTTCACCCGGAGCGGGCGGCCGGAGGCCAGCCGCGTTGCAAGCTCCTCGCGCTTGAGGACCTCGTCGGCGCCGCGGACGATCAGCGACAGGGCGTCCCCGGCCGGGGCGGAAGTGGTGATCTGGTTCACGTGGTTACCTGCGCGGCCGAAGTGTGACCGAACCCTGAAAGGAGCGTTAAGGTAGCGTTAAAACGCGGGGCAGAAAAACCACAGGAGATTCAATGGGTTGACGCGGGTTTTTCGCAACCCTATGGTACCGCCTTGACGCGTTCGTCACACGGCGGGAAACAGGCATGACGGATTCGACCGGCAACGCAGTACGCCGCGGCAACCTGCAACGTGCAGAAGCCAACCGCGCCCAGGAGGCGTTGCCCCCCCGCTTCCCGCCCGCCTTCAACGGCCGCTGGACCCGCCGCCACTGGGCGCACGCCAGCCTGTTCGCCACCATCGGGTTCCTGGCCGCGGCCATCGTGCCCGGCTTCTCCACCGCCCTGCAGGCAACGCCCAAGGCGCAGCGCACCACCATGTCGCTGGCGCTGCCGCACCTGCCGCTGCGCCGGCAGGACCGCGACCAGTGGCAATCGGTGACCCTCAAGCAGGGGCAGACACTGAGCGCGGTGTTCGACGAACTGGGCATCCCCTACAGCCAGCTCGAGACGGTGATGCAGCACCCGCGCATCAAGCCGGCGCTGCGCCGGCTGCGCCCGGGCACGGCGCTCAGCTTCAACCTCCCGGCCGACGGCAGCGTGCGCGCGATGCGCATCGAGGCCGCCCCCGGCATCGGCGACGAGCCGGTGGAACTGGAGTTCGACGGGGACGCATTGCGCGAGCGGGCGATCCCGCAGGAAATCACCACCCGCACCGTGGTCCTGACCGGCGAGGTGGGCAACTCGCTGTTCGCCTCGGCGCGCAAGCTGGGGCTGGGCAACACGCACCTGGCGCAGCTCACGGACGAGATGTTCAAGTACGACATCGACTTCCGCTCCGACCTGGACGACAGCGACCGCTTCAGCGTGGTGGTGGACCAGACCTGGAAGAACGGGCAGCTGGTGAAGACCGGTCCGGTGCTGGCCGCCACCTTCACCATCGACGGCAAGCTCAGGAGCGCGTTCCGCCATGTGCGCAACGGCAAGCCCGAGTACTTCACCGCGGACGGCCGTTCGCTGCGCCGGCCGTTCATCCGCATGCCGATCCCGTACGCGCGCCTGAGTTCCGGTTTCGGCGGTCGCCGGCATCCGGTGCTCGGCAAGATGCGCATGCACAAGGGCGTGGACTACGCCGCCGGCTCCGGCACGCCGATCCAGGCCGCCGGCGACGCGCGGGTCAGCTTCGTGGGCTGGAAGGGCGGGTACGGCCGGGCGGTGGAACTGGACCACGGCCGCGGCCACACCACGTTCTACGCGCACATGTCGCGCTTCGCCAAGGTCAAGCCGGGCCAGCGGGTGGCGCAGGGCACGGTGATCGGCTACGTGGGCAGCACCGGGATGTCGACCGGCCCGCACCTGCACTACGAATTCCGCGTCAACGGCGTGCACCGCAACCCGCTGTCGATGACCATGCCGCCGCCCGAGCCGCTGACCGGCGGCGCACTGGTCGCGTTCCAGCAGGAAACCCGCCGCGCCCTGGACAAGATCCGCGAGGTGGAGGACGTGGTGTTCCAGCTGGACGGCACCCGCGTGGCCAGCGCCGGCACCGCCGCGAGGCCGCCGCGCAAGGGCTGACCGGGCCGGCGCGCGCGGTGGGATACTGCGGCGCATGCCAGACGCCCGAAACGAGCACCTGTTCCTTGGCCTGATCTCCGGCACCAGCGCCGACGGCATCGACGCCGCGCTGGTGCGGTTCGACGGCGACGACCCCACCGCCCGCCCGCAGCTGGTCCACGGCCACACCGCGCCGTGGCAGCCCGCCCTGCGCGCGCGCCTGGTCGCACTGGGCCAGCACGCTGCCACGCTGACGCTCGACGAGGTGGGCGAACTGGACGTGCAGGTGGGCCGGGCGTTCGCCGACGCGGCGAACGGCGCGCTGCAGGCGGCCGGGATCGCGCCCGCGGCGCTGCGCGCGATCGGCTCGCACGGGCAGACGCTGCGCCACCGCCCGCACGGCGCCTTTCCGTTCACCCTGCAGCTCGGCGACCCGTCCACCATCGCCGAGCGCTGCGGCGTGCAGGTGGTCGCGGACTTCCGCCGCCGTGACGTCGCCGCCGGCGGGCATGGCGCTCCGCTGGTGCCCGCCTTCCATGCCGCCACCCTGCACGCGCCGGGCGAGGACCGCGCCGTGCTCAACCTCGGCGGGATCGCCAATTTCACCCTGCTGCCCGCGAACGGCGCGGTCCGGGGCTTCGACACCGGGCCGGCGAACGGGCTGATGGATGCCTGGTGCCTGCGCCACACGGGCCAGGCCTTCGACGATGGCGGGGCGTTCGCCGCCGCCGGGCAGGTCGACGCGGCCCTGCTGGCGCGCCTGCTGGACGAGCCCTGGTTCGCGCTGCCGCCGCCCAAGTCGACCGGGCGCGACCAGTTCCACCTGGAGTGGGTGGCCGCGCGCCTGGGCGGCCACGAAACGCCCGCGGACGTGCAGGCCACCCTGCTGGCCCTGACCACGCGCAGCGTGGCGCAGGCACTGCACGCCACCCAGCCCGGCACCCGCCGGGTGATCGCCTGCGGTGGTGGCGTGCGCAACCCGGTGCTGATGGCGGCCTTGGCGCGCGCCATGCCCGATGCGGTGGTGGAGTCCAGCGCCGCGCACGGCCTGGACCCGGACTTCGTGGAGGCGATGGCGTTCGCCTGGCTGGCGCGCGAGACCCTGGCCGGGCGCCCGGGCAACCTGGCGTCGGTCACCGGCGCCGCCGGCCCCCGCGTGCTCGGGGCCGTCTACCCGGCCTGATCAGGCAGGACCGGTGCGTCCGATCTTGCCGAAGGCATCGTCCGGCACCTTCTGGATCTGCTCGATCGCCTCCTTGAGCGCGACCTGCTCGCGGGTGTCGAGCAACTGCTTGCGGACCCGGTCCTCGATGGCGTCGAGGCCGAGCGACAGGGCGTCGCTGGCGACCTTCTCCACCGGCAGGTTCTGCAGCTCGGCCAGGCGGCGGATGCGTTCCTCCAGCCTGGGACGGATCCCGTGGATCGTGAAATCGCTCATGGCGGGGGCTCCATGCAGGTGCGCGGGCGAGATGCCCGCGGTGTGCGCGTTCCCTATCTACCCCGTCGCCGTCCCGGCGGCAAGCGCCGCCGCGCGCTGCTGCCGCAACTGGCGCGCCAGCAGCAGGCACAGCAGCAACGCCGGCAGCCCCACCAGCGCGGTGCCGAGGAAGAACAGGGCGTAGCCTTCGATCAGGGTGCGGCCGATGGCCAGCGTCTCCACCGCAACGCCGGAGAAGCCCTTCAGCACCTTGCCCAGCAGCGCGTAGAACGAGCTCAGCAGCGCGTACTGGGTGGCGGTGTAGCCGATGCTGGTCAGGCTGGACATGTACGCCACCAGCGCGGTGCCGGCGAAGCCGGTGGCGAAGCCGTCGATCGCCATGGCCGCCGCGAACACGCCATGGTCGCCGCCGCTGTAGGCCACCCAGGTGAACGCCGCGTTCGAGCCGGGGCCGAGGATCGCCCCCGCCAGCAGGGTGGGCACGAAGCCGAAGCGCACCGCGCTGATCCCCGCCGCGGCGATCCCCAGCAGCGAGGCGCCCAGGCCGATCGACGCGCGCACCTCGCCCACGAATTCCTTGCTGAGCCCGATGTCGGCGTAGAACGGGTTGTTCATCGGCCCCATCACGAAGTCCGGCAGCCGGTACAGGCTGATCGCGGCCAGCATCAGCAGCGCCCATTTGCCGTGGGTGCGGAAGAACGCCACGAACGGACCGACGATGGCATCCCACAGGCCGCTGGCGCTCCACAGCGGCGCCGCGCCGGCGACCTCCGGCACGCGGGTGGCGGCCGGCTCGCGCGCGATGAACAGCGCCGCCCCCAGGCCGACGCCCATCAGCAGCGCCATCAGCCAGTACGAGGGCGCCCAGCCCACGTGCGCGGCCAGGATCAGGATCAGCGCGTCGGTGACCAGCAGCGCGCTGCGGTAGCCGATCTGGGTGCCGGAGGTGAGCAGGCCGAGTTCCTCGGTGCTGCTGGCGATCTCGATCCGCCACGCGTCCACCACGATGTCCTGGGTGGCCGACGCGAACGCCGCCACCAGCGCCATCGCCCCGAACAGCACCAGCCCGCCCTGCGGCTGCACGATCGCCATGCCGGCCAGCGCCGCGGCCACCACCAGCTGCGAGAGCACCATCCAGCCGCGCCGGCGGCCCAGCCGGCCGAGCAGCGGCACGTCGCTCTTGTCGATGATCGGCGCCCACAGGAACTTCAGGGTGTAGGCCAGGCCGACCCAGGACAGGAAGCCGATCGCGGACAGCTCGCTGCCGCCCTCGCGCATCCAGTAGCCCATGGTGTTGCCCACCAGGTACAGCGGCAGGCCCGAGGAGAAGCCCAGCATCAGCATCGCCAGCACCTTGGGCTGGCGCAGCGCGCGCAGGACCTCGCGCGTGCCCTTGCGTGGAACCGCTGGCGTGCTCATTCGCGGTACTCCACGAGGCAGGGGGCGTGGTCGGAGAAGCGCGGCTGCGGGAAGATCGCCGCGTCCACGATGCGCGCGGCGATGCCCGGCGTGGCGAACTGGTAGTCGATCCGCCAGCCCACGTTGTTGGCGCGCGCGTTGCCGCGCTGCGACCACCAGGAGTATTCGACGGCGTCGGGTTTGGCCACCCGGAAGGCATCCTTCCAGCCGTGTTGCGGGGCCTCGACCAGCCCATCGCCGCAGGCGTCCGCGACCAGGGCGTTCAACCAGGCGCGTTCATGCGGCAGGCAGCCGGAATTCTTCTGGTTGCCGGTCCAGTTCCTGATGTCGCTGCGCGCGCGCACGATGTTCCAGTCGCCGCACAGCACGTACTCGCGGCCGCTGGCCAGCCAGTCGTCGAGGATCGGCCTGAGCCAGGCCATCACCTGTTCCTTGAAGCCCTGGCGCAGCTCGCCGGAGCTGCCCGACGGGATGTAGAAGCTGACCACGGACAGGTTGCCGAAGCGCGCCTCGATGTAGCGGCCCTCGTCGTCGAACGCCGGCCAGCCCAGCTGCGTGCGGACCTCGTCGGGTTCGCGCCGGCTGTAGATCGCCACGCCGCTGTAGCCCTTCTTCGTGCTGGCGTCCTTGAACCAGGCGGTGTAGCCGGGCGGCCTGAACACCGCGTCGGCCAGCTGGTGCTCCTGCGCCTTGGTTTCCTGCAGGCACAGCACGTCCACGTCCTGGGTGGCGAACCAGTCGAAGAAACCCTTGCTGGCGGCCGAGCGCAGGCCGTTGGCGTTGAAGCTGAGGATGCGCATGCGCGGACCGGGAGGGGCGATGCGCGAGCGTAGCCGATGCGCCGCCCGCCGCGACACCCCCGCGGGCGCGTGGGAGAATCGCCGCATGGACCTGAACGCAGACGACCATCGCACCCGCTTCCTGCGCCTGGCGCTGGCCGCGGACGCCCTGCGCTTCGGCGAGTTCACCCTGAAGTCCGGCCGCACCAGCCCGTACTTCTTCAACGCCGGGCGATTCGATTCGGGCGCGGCGTTGGCCGCGCTGGCCGCCTGCTACGCGGACGCGCTGGAGGATGCCGGCGTGTCCTTCGACCTGCTGTTCGGGCCGGCCTACAAGGGCATTCCGCTGGCCACCGCGCTGGCCTGCGAGCTGGCGCGACGGGGCCGCGACGTGCCGCTGGCATTCAACCGCAAGGAGGCCAAGGCGCACGGCGAGGGCGGACTGCTGATCGGCGCGCCGCTGGCCGGCCGCCGGGTGCTGGTGGTGGACGACGTGATCACCGCCGGCACCGCCATCCGCGAGGCGCTGGCCCTCATCGGCGACGCCGGCGGCAGCCCGGCCGGCATCGTGATCGCGCTCGACCGGCAGGAGCGCGTGAACGAGGACGCACCGCAGTCCGCCGCGCAGGCCGTGGCCGGTGCGCATGGCATTCCCGTGATCGCCGTCGCGTCCCTGGCCGACCTGCTTGCGTTCGCCGGCAAAAGCCGCGACCTTGTTGCGCACCAGGATGCCTTGCGCGCCTACCAGGGGCGGTACGGCATCGGTTGACCCGCGCCGACCCGGATTCCGCATGCACCCTCGCGCCTTCCCTGCCACTGCCCGCCTGGCCACCGCCGCTGCGCTGGTGCTGGGGACGCTGGCCGGCAGCGGGCTGGCGCAGCAGCGCCCGGGGCAGCCGGCGGCGGCGAAGAAGGTCTACTGCTGGGATGAGGGCGGGCGCAAGGTCTGCGGGGACGCGCTGCCGGCAGAGGCGGCGAACGCCGCGCGCACCGAGTTCAGCACCCGCAGCGGCCTGGCCACGCGCCGGGTCGCGCGCGCGCTCAACGATGCGGAACGGGTGGTGGCGGCCCAGCAGGCGGAAGCCAACCGGATCCAGGCGGAACTCGAAGCCGCGCAGCTGCGCCGCGACCTGGCGATGGTCGAATCCTATGCCGCGGAGACCGACCTGCGCCGTGCCTACGCGGACCGCACCACCCTGCTGGACGAGACCATCAAGACCAGCCAGCTGGGCCTGCAGAACCTGCGCCTGAGCCTGCTCAGCCTGCTGCGCCAGGCCGGGGACCAGGAACTGGCGGGCGAGGCGGTGCCGGCGCCGCTGCGCACGGCCATCCTCAGCCAGCACGACGAGTTGCTGCACCAGCAGCGCATCCTGGCCGACCAGCGGCGCGACCGCGCGGCGCTGGACATCGACCTCGCGGATGCGGTGCAGCGCTACCGCGTCCTCAAGCAGCCCGCCGGCGCCTCCACGCCCGCCGAGCCGTCGGGGCCGCCGCCCGCGCGCTGAACCCGCGGCGCGGGCTCAGAACGGCAGCGGCAGGTCCGGATCGATCGCCAGCAGCTGTTCGCGGAAGGCCTGCTGGATCCGCACCATCGACGCGTTGCTGTCCGCATCGAAGCGCAGCACCAGCACCGGCGTGGTGTTGGAGGCGCGCACCAGCCCCCAGCCGTCCGCCCAGTCCACCCGCAGGCCGTCGATCTTGGACAGCCGCGCGCCCTCGAACCTGGCCCGGTCGCGGAACCGCTCGACGAACGCGTGCGGATCGCCGCCGGGCGCGTCGATCTTGATCTCCGGCGTGGAGATGCCGTCCGGCAGCGCGTCGAAGATCGAATCCGGGGTCTGCCCCTCGGCGTCCAGGATCTCCAGCAGCCGCGCCGCGGCGTAGATGCCGTCGTCGAAGCCGTACCAGCGCTCGGCGAAGAAGAAGTGCCCGCTCATCTCGCCCGCCAGTTCGGCGTCGGTCTCGCGCATTTTCGCCTTGATCAGCGAATGCCCGGTCTTCCACATCAGCGGGCTGCCGCCGTGGCGCAGGATGTGCGCGGGCAGGCGCCCCGTGCACTTCACGTCGTACACGATCACCGCGCCGGGGTTGCGCTGCAGCACGTCGGCCGCGAACAGCATCAGCAGGCGGTCCGGGAAGATGTTCTTGCCGGCGCGGGTGACCACGCCCAGGCGGTCGCCATCGCCATCGAAGGCGATGCCGAGGTCCGCGCCCAGGCGCTGCACCATCTGCACCAGCGCCTCCAGGTTGTGCGGCTCGCTGGGGTCCGGGTGGTGGTTGGGGAAGGTGCCGTCGATCTCGCAGAACAGCGGGGTGACGTCGGCGCCGATCGCCTCCAGCACCCGCGGCCCGATCACGCCGGCCACGCCGTTGCCCGCGTCCACCACCACCTTCAGCGGCTGGCCGAGCTGCACGTCGCCGGCGATGCGCTCCACGTAGTCGTCGGCGATGTCGCGCTCGCTGTACCCGCCGGGCGCCGGCGCCTCGTGCAGGCGGTCCTCGGCGATGCGCGCGTAGAGGTCGACGATCGCGTCGCCCGACAGCGTCGCCCCGCCGACCACGATCTTGAAGCCGTTGTAATCCGGCGGGTTGTGGCTGCCGGTGATGGCCACGCCGCAGCCGGTGCGCAGGTGGTAGCAGCCGAAATAGACCACCGGCGTGGGCACCATGCCGACGTCGATCACGTTGCGGCCGGCCTTGCGCAGGCCGTTGGACAGCCCTGCCGCCAGGTCGGGCCCGGACAGGCGGCCGTCGCGTCCGACCACGATGTCGTCCAGGCCCTGCTCGTGCATCAGCGAGCCGATCGCCTGGCCGATCAGTTCCGCCACGTTCGCGTCCAGGGTCTGCCCCACCACGCCGCGGATGTCGTAGGCGCGGAAGATGCCGCGGTCGATCGCCACCGCGGCCGGCGCGCGGCCCTCGCTGACCGGACGCGGCGCGGGCACCGGCGCCGGCTGGCTGCGTTGCAGCTCCGACAGCGTCTGCTGCGCGCCTTCCTCGTCGCCCGCTCCCCGTGCACCGCGCAGGCGCGGCCGCACCACGAACCACAGCACCGCCACGCCCAGCAGGAGCAGCACGCCCGCGACCAGCGCGGGAAGCGCCGCCAGCCCGAAGGGCGCGGCGGTGCCGTCCGGCAGGGCCGCGGCGATGCGCAGGTCGCTGCCCTGGATCCGGGCCGCCAGCGCTTCCGCCACGTTGCCCAGTTCCGGGTCGCCCCGCTCCAGGATGTTCCGCTGCCCCTGGCGCAGCGCCAGGTAGGTCCCGTCCGCCACCGGCACCGCCTCGATCCCGGTGGTCAGGCGGGCCAGCGGCAGTTCGACGAAGGCCAGCGCCAGCCCCTGGGCGTCCCGCACCGGGGCGGCCAGGGCCAGCCGCTGTTCGGCGCCCGCGCGCACCACGCGCGCCTCGGGCCTGCCGCTGGCCAGGGCCGCCTCGGCCACCGCCAGGCGGCCGTAGCC
>CBFGMM010000079.1:0-9915 GCA_965649855.1 uncultured Thermomonas sp.
CAGCAGGCCAGGCCGAAGGTCATCGGCCACATCGAGCCGGTGCGCGCCCAGTTCCACAGCGCGTCAAGGCTGGTGGTGACGAAGCCGTTCTGCAGCAGCGGGTTGTCCCCTTCGGGCCGCAGGATGTCGTCCAGCCGGCCCTCCGGCAGCGGGTTGTGCATCAGCCCCGAGAGGGTTTCGCTCACTCCCATTCCAGGGCTCCCTTCTTCCACACGTAGACGAACCCCAGGAACAGCATCCCGACGAACAGGCCCATGGTGACCAGGCCGCGCGCGCCCAGCTCCAGGAACACCAGGGTCCAGGGCACGATGAAGATGATTTCCAGGTCGAAGATGATGAACTGGATGGCGATCAGGTAATAGCGCACGTCGAACTGCATGCGCGCGTCCTCGAACGGGGCGAAGCCGCATTCGTAGGCGGACAGCTTCTCGGCATCCGGGCGCTTGGGGCCCAGCAGGTTGCCGATCACGATCAGCGCCACGCCGATGCCGGCGGCGACGATCAGGAACAGCAGGGGTGGCAGGTATTCGGCCAGCACGCGCGCCTCGCGGTCGGGGGATGGCGCCACCGGCGCCGTGCAAATCCGCACCATTGTAGCCGGGCGGGGTCCGGAGCGGCCAGACCTCCGGGGGAACGGACCCGGTTCCGCCCTGCCCCGCTGGGTGATTTCCCCTGCCTGGCGCGGGGGTTATCGCGGATGGCCGGCGTGCCCGCGCGCGGGGACAGTGGCGCCATCCCCACCCGGAGTGCCGCCATGCGCCGTCCCAGCCCCAGCCTGCTCGCCCTCGCCATCCTCGCCGGGCTGTCCGTGTCCGCCACCGCGCAGGCGGACGCACTGATCTCCGCGGACCTGCAGAAGCGGATGCTGACGTCGCCGACGCACGAGGTGGTGGTCACGTTCTCCGACCGCAGCCAGGTCACCCGCCTGGCCAACCTGACCTCCACCGTGCGCCCGCTCAGGGAGCTGCCGATGGCGGGCGCCGTGCTGACCAGTGCCCAGGTCAGGACGGTGGCAGGCTGGGACGGGGTGGAGAGCATCTATTTCAACGCCCCGCTCAAGTACTTCAACTACGAGGCCGGCCGCATCACCGGCGGCCACACCGTCCACGACGCCATCGGCCTGAAGGGCAAGGGCCAGACCATCGCGGTCATCGACTCCGGCATCGACGGCAACCACCCGGACATCCAGTTCGGCAAGACCACCGTCCAGAACGTCAAGATCGCGGGCGACCTGGGCCTGGTGGGCCTGGGCGTCAACCTGGAGAACGTGGCGAACACCGACACCAGCAGCGGCCACGGCACCCACGTCGCGGGCACCGTCGCCGGCACCGGCGCGGCCTCCGCCAACGACCCGCGCCGGCCCAACTACTACGCGGGCATCGCGCCGCAGGCCAGCCTGCTGGGCCTGGGCGTCGGCGAGGGCATCAACATCCTGTTCGCGCTGGAGGCCTTCGACTACTCGCTGGCCAACCAGCAGCGCTACTCGATCGACATCATCACCAACTCCTGGGGCACCAGCGCGGGGGCGTACGACCCCAACCACCCGGTCAACCAGGCCAGCTACGAGGCCTACAAGCGCGGCATGGTGGTGGCCTTCGCGGCCGGCAACGACGGCCCGGGCGACGACACCCTCAACCCCTACGCGGTGGTGCCGTGGGTGATCAACGTGGGCTCCGGCACCAAGGCCGGCGCGCTGTCCGACTTCTCCAGCACGGGCGTGCCGGGCGACTTCTACAAGCACATCGACGTGGTGGCGCCCGGTTCCAGCATCTGCTCGACCCGCGCCGCGGGTACCGCGATCGGCGCCACCGGCACCCTGGTGGACGCCACCGACCCCACCTACAGCGCGCGCTACCACTGCATCAGCGGCACCAGCATGGCCACCCCCTTCGTGGCCGGCACCGCGGCCCTGCTGCTGGAGGCCAACCCGGAACTCTCGCCGGACCAGATCGAATCGATCCTGATGCAGACCGCCACGCCCATGCCGGGCTATGCCTACCACCAGGTCGGCGCGGGCTACATCAACGTGCTGGCGGCCGTCGACCTGGCCTCGCGCACCACCGGCAACCGCCAGGCGTTCCTGCGCGGCGAGACCGCATGGTCCAGCCAGGGCAAGTGGAACACCGTCGCGGACGGCGCGCCCCTGCTGGCCTACAGCGGAAGCTGGAGCAGCGTGGCCGTGGCCGGCGCCACGGACGGCAGCTACCGCAAGGCGACCGTCAGCAAGAAGTCGGTGCCGCGCCTGACCATGGCCTTCCAGGGCGAGGCGATGCAGCTCATCTATCCGCGCAACAAGCAGGGCGGCCTGGCCGACGTCTACGTGGACGGCGTGTTCCGCGGCCGGATCGGCTACTACAGCGAGACCAGCGACTTCGGCCGCTTCGCGCTGAACAACCTCAGCAACGGCCTGCACAAGCTGGAACTGCGCGGCGTGCTGGGCAACGTCTACTTCGACGGCGCGCTGCTGGAAGGCAAGCTGTACAACGCGAGCACCCAGCTGGTGGAGGAGACCCAGACCTTCACCGGCGTGCTCGGCCCGTCCGTCGAGAACATCGTGGTCAACGAACACCCGTTCGAGGTCGGCAACGACGCCGTCTCGATCAAGGCCACCCTGGGCTGGGGCGGCGGCGTGGACGTGGACTTCTCGCTGGTGGATCCGTCCGGCAACGAGGTGGCGACCGGCGCCACCCTGTCCAACCCGGAGACGCTGGAGTTCATGGTCGTGGAGCCGGGCACCTACAAGTACCTGGTGAAGGGCTACGCCACGGTGCTGGCCGACTACACCCTGACCAGCACGCAGACCCGCGCGGTGGTCTCGACCCAGCCCTGATCGCGAGCGTCACTGCACGACGGCCGGGGGCACGCGCCCCCGGCCGTTTTCGTGTCCGCGCGTCGCCGTCAGGAGCTGCAGGACAGCATGGCGCAACCCGGGCGGTCCTCGGGCCAGGCTGGCCGCCGGCGCGCGTAGGCCTCCCGGCCCGGCTGGTCGCGGTAGGGCTGCCGCAGGACGTCCAGCGTCTCGGCGATGCCGGCGGGATCCCCCGCGGCGGCACGATCGATCGCCTCCTGCGCAAGCCAGTTGCGCAGCACGTAGCGCGGATTGGCCGCATCCATGCGCGCACGCCGCGCCTGCGGGGGGAGCGGATCCCCGCGCAGCCGCAGCGCGTAGCGTGCCAGCCAGTCCAGCAGCGCCGGCTCCCCGGCAAGCCGCTGCGCGGGGTCGTAGAACGCATCCTCCAGCGGCGCAAGCGCGGGCGCCGCCGGATCGACGTCGGCCAGGGCCCGGAACCACAGCGTCATGTCGATCCGCTGCGCCTGCATCAGCGCGTGCAGGTCGCGCATCAGCACCACGTCGTCGTCGCTGCAGGATTCCAGCCCGAACTTGCGCGCGGTGACCTCGCGGTCCGCGGCCGCGTACACCGCGCCATAACGGTCAAGGCCGGCCTGCAGGGGCGCGGCGTCGGCGAACAGGGGCGCCAGCGCGCGCGCCAGCTGGCCCAGGTTCCAGTACGCCACCCGCGGCTGCCAGCCGAAGCGGTAGCGCCGGCCGTGGGCGTCGGTGGTGTTGGGGGTCCAGTCCGGATCGAAGGGCTCGATCCAGCCGTACGGGCCGTAATCGATGGTCAGGCCCAGGATCGACATGTTGTCGGTATTGAGCACCCCGTGCACGAAGCCCACCCGCATCCATTCCGACGCCAGCCGCGCGGTGCGCGCGCAGACCTCGCCGAACCAGTCCGCGTACAGCGCCTCGCCCTGCCCCTGCAGGTGGGCGAAGTCCCGCGCGATGCAGAAGTCCGCCAGCCTGCGCAGCAGGTCCACCTCGCCGCGCATCGCCGGCAGCTCGAAATGGCCGAAGCGCAGGAACGAGGGCGCCACGCGGCACACCACCGCGCCCGGCTCGGGGGCCGCATGGCCGTCGTAGAACATGTCGCGGACGACGTCCTCGCCCGTGGCCACCAGGCTGAGCGCGCGGGTGGTGGGGATGCCGAGGTGGTGCATCGCCTCGCTGCACAGGAACTCGCGCACCGAGGAGCGCAGCACCGCGCGTCCGTCCGCGCTGCGCGAATACGGGGTCGGGCCGGCGCCCTTCAGCTGCAGCTCGCGGCGCGACCCGTCCTCCAGCACCGCCTCGCCCAGCGTGATCGCGCGGCCGTCGCCCAGCTGGCCCGCCCAGTGGCCGAACTGGTGCCCGCCGTAATTGCTGGCGAACGGCTGCATGCCGGGCAGCAGCGCGTTGCCGCCGAACACGGCCGCGAACTCCGGGCTGGCCACGTCGGCCTCGCTGAAACCCAGTTCCCGCGCCATTTCCCGCGAATGCGCAAGCAGCCGCGGCGCGGGCACAGGGGTCGGCGCGACCGCCGACCACAGCGCCCCCGGCACCTGGCGCACGTAGTTGCGCGGCTCCGGATCGCCGGGCAGGGCGCGCAGGAAGGCGTTGTCGAATCGCGGGAAGTGGATCGGGTCGGCCGGCATGCCGCGATCCTACCCGGGACCACATGTGGAGCCCGTGCTCCATGCGCGCCGCGTACACTGTCGCCCCCCTTCGCTTCGGCGAGCCAGCCACAGCCCCCATGAGCGCCGATCCCGCCCCCCTGTCGTTCTCCGACCTCGGCCTGCCCGAGACCCTGCTGGCCGCCCTGCGCGAAGTCGGCTACGAGTCGCCCTCGCCCATCCAGGCCGCCACCATCCCGCCCCTGCTGGCCGGCCGCGACGTGCTGGGCCAGGCCCAGACCGGCACCGGCAAGACCGCCGCCTTCGCCCTGCCCGCGCTGGCGCGGCTGGAGGCCGCGGCCAGCAAGCCGCAGGTGCTGGTGCTGGCGCCCACCCGCGAGCTGGCCATCCAGGTGGCCGAGGCGTTCCAGAAGTACGCGCACCACATCCCCGGCTTCCACGTCCTGCCGATCTACGGCGGGCAGAGCTACCAGCCGCAGCTGAGCGCCCTGAAGCGCGGCGTGCACGTGGTGGTGGGCACCCCCGGCCGGGTCATCGACCACCTGGAGCGCGGTTCGCTGGACCTGTCGGCGCTGCGCATGCTGGTGCTGGACGAGGCCGACGAGATGCTGCGGATGGGCTTCATCGACGACGTCGAGGCGGTGCTGAAGAAGACCCCGGAAACCCGCCAGGTGGCGCTGTTCTCGGCGACCATGCCGGCGCAGATCCGCCGGATCGCGCAGACCTACCTGAAGAACCCGGAGGAGATCGCGATCAAGTCGCAGACCTCCACCGCCGAGAACATCCGCCAGCGCTACTGGATGGTCAGCGGCATCAACAAGCTGGACGCGCTGACCCGGATCCTGGAAGCCGAGACCTTCGACGGCATGCTGATCTTCGCGCGCACCAAGCTGGGCGCGCAGGAGCTGTCCGAGAAGCTGGCCGCCCGCGGCATGTCCGCCGCCGCGATCCACGGCGACGTGGAGCAGAAGCAGCGCGAGAAGATGGTGCAGTCGCTCAAGGACGGCCGGATCGACATCCTGGTGGCCACCGACGTGGCCGCGCGCGGGCTGGACGTGGACCGCATCAGCCACGTGCTGAACTACGACATCCCCTACGACACCGAGAGCTACGTGCACCGGATCGGCCGCACCGGCCGCGCCGGCCGCAAGGGCGAGGCGATCCTGTTCGTCGCCCCGCGCGAGCGCGGCATGCTGGGCGCGATCGAGCGCGCGACCCGGCAGAAGATCGAGCAGATGAACCTGCCCAGCGTGGACGCGGTGAACGAGCGCCGGGTGGCGAAGTTCCTGGACAAGATCGAAGGCGCGCTGGCCAGCGACGACCTGTCGGTGTTCCGCGACCTGGTGGAGCGCTACGAGCGCGAGAAGAACGTGCCGGCGGTGGAGATCGCCGCCGCGCTGGCCCGCCTGCTGCAGGGCAAGACGCCGCTGCTGCTGCCGCAGCCGGCCATGCCCGAGCGCAGCTTCGAGGCGCGTGGCGCCGACCGCCCGGAGCGCCCCGAGCGGCCGAAGCGCGAGCCGCGCGAACGCACGCCGCGCGACCCGAACGCGCCGCAGGTGGGCATGAAGACCTACCGGATCGAGGTCGGCTACCAGCACGGCGTGCAGCCGGGCAACATCGTGGGCGCGATCGCCAACGAGGCCGACCTGGAATCCCAGTTCATCGGCCGCATCGACATCCGCGACGACTTCACCCTGGTGGACCTGCCGGACGGCATGCCGCCGGAGCTGCTGCAGCACATGCAGGGCGTGCGCGTGGCCAGCCGGCCGCTGCGCATGCGCGAGGCGGATCCCGCCGACATCGACGCGCCCAAGCGCAAGCGCAGCTTCGCGCCGCGCAAGCCGGGCGGGTTCAAGCCGCGCGGCCCGCGCCCCTGATGCCGGGGCGCGTGCACCGCGCCCGCAGCGACAGCCCTTCCAGCCCATGAGCCTGCGCCGGTTCGACGCGATCGTCATCGGCGCCGGCGCCGCCGGGCTGATGTGCGCGATCACCGCCGGCCAGCGCGGCGCGCGCGTGCTGGTGGTCGACCACGCCAACAAGGTCGGCAAGAAGATCCTGATGTCGGGCGGCGGGCGCTGCAACTTCACCAATACCGGCACCACGCCCGGCAACTACCTGTCCGGCAACCCGCACTTCTGCAAGTCTGCGCTTGCGCGCTACACGCCGTGGCACTTCATCGAGCTGGTGGATCGCCACGGCATCGCCTGGCACGAGAAGGAACTCGGCCAGCTGTTCTGCGACGAGTCCTCCCGGCAGATCGTCGCGATGCTGCTGGCCGAATGCGAAGCGGCCGGGGCCGAGGTACGCACCCATTGCAGCATCGAGCACGTGGCGCGCGCGGACGGTGGCGGCTTCCTGCTGCGCACCTCGCAGGGCCCCCTGGAGGCGGCGGCGCTGGTGGTGGCCAGCGGCGGGCTGTCGATCCCCAGCATGGGCGCCAGCGGCTTCGGCTACCAGCTGGCGCGGCAGTTCGGCCACGCGGTGCTGCCCACCCGCGCCGGACTGGTGCCGCTCACCCTCAGCGGCACGCATGCGCAGCGCCTGCAGGACCTGGCCGGCGTGTCCCTGCCCGTCGAGGCGCGCTGCAACGGCGCCGCGTTCCGCAATGCCATGCTGGTCACCCATCGCGGGATCAGCGGGCCGTCGATCCTGCAGATCAGCTCCTACTGGCAGCCCGGCGACGACCTGCGCCTGGACCTGCTGCCCGGCCTCGACATCGAGGCCCGCCTGCGCGACTGGCAGGCCAGCCGCCGCGACGCGGAGCTGCGGACGCTGCTTGGCGAAATCATGCCGAAACGCTTCGCCCAGCGCCTGTGCGAACACTGGATCGCAAGCAAGCCGATGCGCCAGTACACCGCGCCGGAGCTGCGCGCCATCGCCGAGCTGCTGGCGTCGTGGCCGCTGGTCGCCAGCGGCACGGAGGGCTATCGCACCGCGGAAGTCACCCTGGGCGGGGTGGACACCGACGGCCTGTCGTCCACCAGCATGATGTCCCGGCACGTGCCGGGCCTGTATTTCATCGGCGAGGTGGTGGACGTCACCGGCTGGCTGGGCGGCTACAACTTCCAGTGGGCGTGGGCGTCGGGCCACGCCGCCGGCAGCGCCCTGTGATCACCCGATCGGCGGCAGGCCCAGGTGCGGGGCGAGGAACCAGTACAGCCCGAACAGCACCAGCGCCCACAGCGCCAGCTTGAAGAACACGCCGACCACCTTGAGCGCGAGCCAGATGCCGATGATCGCGATGACAAGACCCATCCAGCCCATGTGCGTGTCCCCTCCGGAGTTGCGGGCAGCTTAGGCCACCGGGCCGCCATCGACCAGCGCCGCGAGCTGCGGATCCAGCGCGATGCGCTCGTCGAACACGAAGCAGGCGCCCGCGTAGCCGGCGCCTCCCGCGTGCTCGAAGTAGCCCAGGATCCCGCCGTCCAGCTGCAGCAGGTTGTCCATGCCGTCCTGGCGCAGCCACAGCGCGGCCTTCTCGCAGCGGATGCCGCCGGTGCAGAAGCTGACCACGGTGGCGTCGCGCAGGGACTCGCGGTGCGGCTCCAGCGCGCCGGGCAGGTCGGTGAAGTTGTCGATCGGCAGGGTCAGCGCGCCCTGGAAGGTCCCGTGGGCCACCTCTTCGCGGTTGCGGGTGTCCAGCAGCACCAGCCGCCGGCCCGCGTCGTCGCGGCCCTGCGCGATCCAGCGCGCCAGCGTGCGCGGTTCGACCGCGGGCGCCCGGGCCCCCGCTTCCAGCGGCGATGCACGTGGGCGGCGAAACGCGATGATCTCGTCCTTGCGCTTCACCTTCAGCCTGCGGAACGGCACCGACGCGCTCCAGCTTTCCCTGGCCTGCAGCGCCGCGAAACGCGGGTCCGCGCGCAGCCAGTCCAGGAAGCCGCGCAGGACGGGCGCTTCGCCCGCCAGGAACAGGTTCAGGCCTTCCGGCGCCACCAGCACGCTGCCGCGCAGGCCGTCCCGCTCGGCCCGCGCACGGATCCGCGGCGCCAGCGCGTCGGCGTCGGCGATGTCCACGAACAGGTAGGCCGCGATGTTGAGGATCATGCGGCGGCGATGGCGGTCCACATGCGGCGATTCTACGTGCGGGCACGTGGGATCATGCGCGCATGCCAGCCGCCGCGCGCCCCGCCACCAGACGCCTTGCCGTGATCGGGGGCGGCCCCGCCGGCCTGATGGCCGCCGAGGTCGCGCGTGCGGCGGGTGTCGACGTGCACCTGTTCGAAGCCAAGGGCTCGGTGGGCCGGAAGTTCCTGATCGCCGGCAAGGGTGGACTGAACCTGACCCACTCCGAGCCGCGGCCACGGTTCGATGCGCGCTACCGCGAACGCGCGGCGGAGGTCGGCCGCTGGCTGGACGACCTCGATGCGGACGCACTGCGTGCATGGGCGAAGGCTCTCGGCGTCGGCACCTATGTCGGCACGTCCGGCCGGGTGTTCCCGCTGGACCGCAAGGCCGCCCCGCTGCTGCGCGGCTGGGTGCGGCGGCTGCGCGACGCCGGCGTGCAGTTCCACGTGCAGCATCGCTGGCTGGGCTGGGACGATGCCGGCGCCCTGCGCTTCGCGACGGCCGGCGGCGAAGCGCGGTTCGCCGCCGATGCCGTGGTGCTGGCGCTGGGCGGCGGCAGCTGGCCGCAGCTGGGCTCGGATGGCGCGTGGGTGGAGACGCTGGCCGCCCGCGGGCTGGACATCGCCCCCTTGCAACCGGCGAACTGCGGCTTCGACATCGGCTGGAGCGCGCACCTCGCCGCGCGCCACGCCGGCGCGCCGCTGAAGCCCGTGGTCGCACGCTGGCGCGACGCCAGCGGTCGCGAAAACGCGCTGCAGGGCGAATGCGTGCTGACCGCCACCGGCATCGAGGGCAGCCTGGTCTATGCGATCGCCGCGGACCTGCGCGAGGTCATCGCGCGCGACGGCCACGCGACGGTGCACCTCGACCTGGTGCCCGGGCGCAGCGTCGAGCGGGTGCGGCAGGACCTGGCCTCGCCGCGCAACGGGCGCAGCCTGGCGGAGCACCTGCGGCGGCGGGTTGGCGTCCACGGCGCCAAGACGGCCCTGCTGCACGAGGTGCTGGACGCGGCGGCGCTGCAGGACAGCGCCAGGGTGGCCGACGCCTTGAAGTCCCTGCCCCTGCGACTGGTCCGGACCCGACCGCTCGCCGAAGCGATTTCCACCGCCGGGGGCGTGCGCCTGCAGGCCCTGGACGCGGCGCTGATGGTGCGTGCGCAACCGGGCGTGTTCTGCGCGGGGGAAATGCTCGACTGGGAGGCGCCCACCGGCGGCTATCTGCTGACCGCCTGCTTCGCCAGCGGACTGCGGGCCGGGCGCGGCGCCGTCGAATGGATCTCGCGTCGAAGCTGAACGGGGGCTTTCACGCGATGTGCACACCCTGCCAGGGCCTGGAAATCTCAGCAGCGATTCATCGATCCGCCCGCTAACTGCAGGCAGGGGCGCGAAAGGTTCG
>CBFGMM010000080.1:0-9752 GCA_965649855.1 uncultured Thermomonas sp.
CTGCAGCCACGCGCGGTGGCGTCGGCACGGCCACGGTCGCGTCCAGGGCCGCACGCGCCTTCGCCGCGGCAGGCGATGGTCCCGTGGTGGGCGACGGCACGGCCGGCGCCGTGGGTGCGACACCCGCGACGGCATCCGGCGGGGCGGCGCGCGCGCCATCCGCGTCGGGGCGGAACGCAAGCATGCGCAGCAGGGTCATCTCGAAGCCCGAGCGCGGGCTCGGCGCGAGTCCCAGGTCGCGGCGCCCATGCAGGGCCATCTGGTACCAGAGCTGGACCAGCTCCGGACGCAGGGCGGCTGCCAGCGCCTCCACGTCCACTGCATCGCTGCCGGCCTCGACGCCGGGCACCAGCTGGCGGACCTGGATCCGGTGCAGCGCCTCGGCGATCGCGTCCAGCACGCTGGCCCAGTCCGGCGAGAACTCCGCCAGCTCCGCGGCCTCGTCCAGCAGCCGCCGGCCATCCGCATCGGCCAGCGCGGACAGCAGCGCCTGCACCCGGTTGCGGTCCACCGTGCCCAGCATCGCCTCGACCGCCGCCCCCTCCAGCGCGCCGCCGCCGGCCGCCGCGCCGCAGTAGCCGATCGCCTGGTCGAGCAGCGACAGGCCGTCGCGCAGGCTGCCGTCCGCCGCGCGCGCCAGCTGGCGCACCGCCGCGTCGTCGGCCGCGATGCCCTCGGCCGCCAGGATCCTGGCGATCTGCCCGTGGATCTGCGCCTCGTCCAGGCGCTTGAGGTTGAACTGCAGGCAGCGGCTGAGCACCGTGACCAGCAGCTTCTCCGGGTCGGTGGTGGCGAACAGGAACTTGACGTGCTCCGGCGGCTCTTCCAGCGTCTTCAGCAGCGCGTTGAACGCCTGCTTGGACAGCATGTGCACTTCGTCGATCAGGTAGACCTTGTACTTGCCGCGGCTGGGCATGTACTGCGCGTTCTCGATCAGCTCCCGCACGTTGTCCACGCCGGTGTTGGACGCGGCGTCGATCTCCAGCAGGTCGATGTAGCGGCCGGCGTCGATGGCAAGGCAGGTCTCGCACTGCCCGCAGGGATCGGCCGAGGTGCCCTGCTCGCAGTTCAGCGACTTGGCGAAGATCCGCGCGATGGTGGTCTTGCCCACCCCGCGGGTGCCGGTGAACAGGAAGGCATGGTGCACGCGGCCGCTTTCCAGCGCGTTGGTCAGCGCGCGCACCACGTGCTCCTGCCCGACCAGTTCGGCGAAACGCTTGGGCCGCCACTTGCGGGCGAGGACGAGGTAGGACATGCCCGCATTGTGGCATGCACAGGCGAGCCGCTTCGATGAATCCGCATTGCGCGGGAGACCTGCTTTTCAACCCCCTTAGTAAGGGGGTGCGCCGCAGGCGCGGGGGATTGGAAGAACGAGCCGGGGCCCGAAGTTTGCGAAGCAAACTTGGGATTCATGGGCGGAGCCCATGAATGGCGATGGCCCCGCCGGCTGACCTCGGCGCCCGCATCAGTCGATACCGTTGCTGCCTTCCGGCCCTGGCGGGGTTTTCGACCTAGCGTCGCGAGGGGCCGACGGGGCCACCATAGACACTGCGCCCGCAACGAAGCCAAGCGCTTGGAACTGGCGGAGAGAGGGGGATTCGAACCCCCGAAGCGCGGTTTAGACGCTTACACACTTTCCAGGCGTGCTCCTTCAACCACTCGGACACCTCTCCGGAAGGTGTCGGACGATGCGCCTTGCACCGCCGAGCCGGCAATTCTAGCGGCCGGGGCCGGCGCTGTCACGGGCGACGGGGTGGAGCCAATCCGCATCGCCGTCGGCGTAGCGCTCGTGCTTCCAGATCGGCACCCGCGCCTTGACCGCGTCGATGATCCAGCGGCAGGCGGCGAACGCGGCGTCGCGGTGGCCGGCGGACACGCCCACCCACACCGCCAGCTCGCCGATCGCCAGGTCCCCGGTGCGGTGCACGCAGGCCGCCTGCAGCAGGTCGAAGCGCTGCATGGCCTCGGCCAGCACCGCCTCGCCTTCGCGCTGGGCCAGTTCCGCATACGCCTCGTAGCGCAGGCCCAGGACCGCGCGGCCGGCATTGTGGTCGCGCACCCAGCCCTCGAAGCTGGCGCAGGCGCCGGCCCGCGGGTCGCGCAGGCCTGCCTGCAGGCGGGCCGGATCGATGGCCGCGCTCGACAACTGGAAGCGCCGCATCTCAGCCACCGCTGACCGGCGGGATGAAGGCGATGCTGCTGCCGGCGCGCGGCGCCTCGCCCCAGCCCGCGAACGCGCCGTCCACCGCCACCCGCAGCTGCGCCAGCGGGAACGCGAACCCGTGCGCGGCCCGGCGCTCCGCGTACACCCCGGCCAGGTCGGCGGCGGCGGTCCGTACGCGTTCCCCAGGCACGCCCGCGGCCTCGCGCAGGCTGGCGAAGTACAGCACCTCGACCTCCACGCCCAGCGCCCCGGTCATGGCGCGTCGCCCACGTCGTGGCGGCCGCCGCGCTTGCCCAGCAACCGCGCCGGCCCGATCACGATGGCATGGCTCAGCGCCTTGCACATGTCGTAGACCGTCAGCGCGGCGACGGTGGCCCCGGTCAGCGCCTCCATCTCCACGCCGGTGCGGTGCACCGTGCGCACCGTGCATGCGATGCGCAGGGTGCGCGCGTCGTGCCAGTCGATGGCCAGCCGGCAGCCGTCGATCGGCAGCGGGTGGCAAAAGGGGATCAGCTCAAAGGTGCGCTTGACCGCCATGGTGCCGGCGATGATCGCTGTGTCCACGATCCCGCCCTTGGCGCTGCGCATGCCGCCCTCCCGCAACCGGTCGGCGACCGCGGCCGGGAAGCGCACGCGGCATTCCGCGCTGGCGGCGCGCGCGGTGGCGGGCTTGGCCGAGACATCCACCATCGCCGGGCGTCCTTCGGCATCCAGGTGGGTCAGCGTGGCGGGCGGGGTCTTCATCGGTGGCGACAGGATACCGCCACGGCGCGCGTCCTCATCCGCCGACGAGGTACATCTCCACGTGCCGGCGCGACACGCCGGCCTCGCTGCGGACCTCGCTGTAGCGGTCGGCGCGCATGCCCCACAGCCCCGCCACGCGCTGCGCCAGCGCCTCGGCGCCCTGCGCCAGCGCGGGGCGCAGGTCATGGCCCTGCCCGGCGAACAGGCAGGTGTACAGCTGCCCGTCGGCGGACACCCGGGCACGGTGGCAGTCGCCGCAGAACGGCGCGCTGACCGAGCTGACGAAGCCCACCTCGCCGCGCCCGTCGGCATAGGCGTAGCGCTCGGCGACCTCGCCCCGATAGGTCGCCTCCAGCGGCTGCAACGGCCAGCGCGCCTGCAGGCGGTCGCGCACCTGCGCCGAGGGCACCACGCGTTCGCGCGACCAGCCGTTGCAGGTGCCCACGTCCATGTATTCGATGAAGCGCAGCACGTGCCCGCCGTCGCGGGCGAACGCGGCCAGCGCCTCGACCCCGCCATCGTTGACCCCGCGCTGGACCACGCAGTTGAGCTTGATCGGGTCGAAGCCGGCGCCGCGCGCGGCCTCGATCCCGGCCAGCACGCCGCGCAGCGCCCCGCGTCCACCCGAGAGCGCCTCGAACACCGCCGCATCCAGGGTATCCAGGCTGACCGTGATGCGGCCCAGGCCGGCGTCGCGCAGCGCACGCGCATGGGCCGCCAGCAGGCTGCCGTTGGTGGTCAGGGCGATGTCCTGGATGCCGTCGATGCGCGCCAGGCGCGCCACCAGATCGGGCAGGCGCCTGCGCAGCAGGGGTTCACCGCCGGTCAGGCGCAGCTTGCGCACGCCCAGCGCGGCGAAACCCCGCACCAGCGTCTCGATCTGGTCGAAGGACAGGCGCGAGGCGGCGTCCAGCCCGTGGTCGTCGGCGATGCGGTCGGCCGGCATGCAGTACGGGCAGCGGAAGTTGCAGGCCTCGATCACCGACAGCCGCAGGTCCCGCAACGGCCGCCCCAGGACATCGCGCGGCGGCGGGACGGTCAATGCCACGGGCTCATCCCGGCGCCGCGGCCGCGGGCCCGCGCAGCGCCACCACCTCGCCCGGCGCGCCGACCCGGTGCCCGCGCGCGCGCAGCGCCTCCCCATCCGCCGCGCTGGCGTAGTGGTAGAGCAGGCAGCGCTGCAGCAGCGCCGGGGCGTATTCGCGCTCCAGGTCGTCGATGCCGCTGTGCGAGGGATTGCCCTCCAGCGCGCAGTCGTGCGCGATCAACTCGCCGGCGTCGGCGTGCTTGGCCAGCATTTCCGGGATCGGCCGGGTGTCGCCGGTCCACACCAGGCTGCCGCGCAGGCGCAGCCCGAAGGCGGTGTCCGGCCAGTGGTGGCGGACCGGGAACACCTCCAGGCGCAGGCCGTCGTGCCAGAAGTGGTCGCCCACCGGCACCACGCGGAACGCATCCCAGAAATTCACGCCGCCCTCGGCGAGCGCGTTGGGATAGCTGGCCACGCGTTGCTGCAGCAGCGGCATCAGGGTCACCGGGACGTAGACGCGCACCTCGCCGCGCCGCGCCGGATCGAAGTAGCTGGACACGAACAGGCGCTCGAACCCGGCCACGTGGTCCAGGTGCGCGTGGGTCATGAACAGTGCGCGCGGGCTGTCGCCGTACGCCTGCTGGTAGGCGGTCAGCCCCTCGGCGCCGCAGTCGATGGTGAGCCAGGGGGTCCCGTCGCGCTCGATCGTGGCCATCGCCGAGCCCAGCTCCACCGCCGAGGCATTGCCCACGCCCAGCAGCCGCAGCGACCAGTCCGTCATCGTCAGTACCCCCGTTGCCAGGCCGCGTCGTAGGCCGCGCGCAGCTGCCCGAACTGCGCGTCCACCTGCGCCTGGCTGCGGCCGCCGCGCCGCTTGCGCAGCGAGCGCTGCAGCCGCTCCAGGTTGCCGTTGCGCCAGCCGGTCGCCGGGATGCGCAGCTGCGAGCGGTCGAAGTCGATCATCCAGCCGCGGCCCTGCCCGTCGAACAGCAGGTTGTGCGCATTGAGGTCGGCATGGTCCAGCCCGGCGCGGTGGAAACGCGCCACCAGGCGGCCCGCGTCGTCCCACGGCGCGTCGTCGGCAGCGGCAAGGTCCGCCAGCGAACGCACCCCGGGCAGCCGCTGCATCAGGATCGCCGCCCGGTATACCGCGCCCTCGCGGCGGTACCAGGCGGCGAACGGCAACGGCACCGGCAGCTTCTTTTCGCGCAACTCGCGCAGCAGGCGGTACTCGGCGAAGCTGCGCACGCGGCTGATGCCGCGCCACAGGTGGCCATCCCGGCTCAGGCCGGCCATCCAGCCGCCGCGCAGGTACTGGCGCAGCACCGCCTCGCCCTCGCCGGTATCGATGAACCAGGCGCCCCCGCGGCCGCCGTCGGCCACCGGCTGCGCGGCCCCGCCCCAGTGCGCCGGGTCGAACCAGGCCGGGTCGGGTTGCCGCAGCTGCGTGCGGTCGAACAGAATCGCGCCATAGCCACGCGCGTCGCGGAACGGCGTCAGGTGCTCGTTGGCGTCGAATCCGCTCATCCACCCGGAGTTTAGCAACCACGTGAGCACGCCCGACGCGCCACGCTCGATCTGCCTGCTGCGCCTGTCCGCGCTGGGCGATGTCACCCACGTGCTGCCGCTGCTGCACACCCTGCGCGATGCCTGGCCGCGGGCGGAACTCACCTGGGTGATCGGCAAGGCCGAGCACCGGCTGCTGGCGGGACTGCCCGGCGTGCGCTTCGTCGAGTACGACAAGGCCACCGGCCTTTCGGGAATGCGCGCGCTGCGCCGCGACCTGGGCCAGCGCTTCGACGTGCTGCTGCAGATGCAGGTGTCCGCGCGCGCGAACCTGCTGTCGGCCTTCATCCCCGCGCGCCGGCGGATCGGCTACGACCGCTCGCGCAGCAAGGACGGCCACGGGCTGTTCATCAACGAGCGCATCGCCGACCGCCCCGGGATCCACGTGCTGGACGCGATCGGCAGCTTCTGCGAACCGCTGGGCCTGGCGCGGCGCGACGTGCGCTGGGAGATGCCGGTGCCGGACGAGGCGCATGCCTGGGCGCGCGCGCAATGGGCCGACGACGGCCGCCGGGTGCTGATGGTGTCGCCCTGTTCCAGCCACGCGCTGCGCAACTGGCGCGCGGACCGGCATGCCGCGCTGGCCGACCACGCGGTGGCGCAGGGCTGGCGGGTGGTGCTGTGCGGCGGCCGCAGCGCGCTGGAGCGCCAGACCGGCGATGCCATCCTGGCCGCGATGCGCGCGCGCGACGGCGTGCTGGACCTGATCGGCAAGGACACGCTCAAGCAATTGCCGGCGCTGCTGGCCCGCGCCGACCTGCTGGTGACGCCCGACTCGGGGCCGATGCACATCGCCAACGCCATGGGCACGCCGGTACTCGGCCTGCACGCCGCCTCCAACCCGCACCGCAGTGGCCCCTATTCCGACCGCCGCTGGTGCGTGGACCGCTACGACGACGCGGCCCGGCGGTTCCGCGGAAAGCCGGCCACTGCGCTGCGCTGGGGCACCAAGATCGAAACGGAGGGCGTGATGGACCTGGTGACGGTGGACGATGCGGTGGCCGCCTTCGAGCGCTTCCGCGCGCGTGGCTGAGCCGGGTCAGGCGCCCTGCCCGCTGCCGTAGTCCTGGTACGACTTTTCCTCGACATAGGCCGAGCCCAGCGCCAGGTTGATGTCCTTCTTGATGCGGGCGCGGGTGTCGTTCTCGAAATACACGGCGCGGGCCAGGCGGATGAACTCGTCGTCGAAGGCCTGCGCCTTTTCCTTCAGCCGGATGTCGTCCTCGATCACCCACAGCCGCTCGTTCACCGCCTTCAGCTCGGCGCGCAGGCGGACCACGTCGCCGCCCGCGGCCGGGTGCTCCATCCAGGTGGCTTCCAGCGCGGACAGCTCGTTGCGCACGTTGGCCAGCTTGGCCGGGTCGGACATGCGCTCGGACTTGATCTGCAGGATGGCGATCTTGTCCAGCAGCTCGCCGAACGACACGGGGACCAGGATCTCGGACATGTGGCGGACCGGAATGCGGTGGAACCGCCAGTGTAGCCGCCTTGCCCGGGCCGGGGTCGCGCCGTATCATTGCCGGCCCGCGACACCCAGCTTTCCGGAGAGGTGGCAGAGCGGTTGAATGTACCTGACTCGAAATCAGGCGTAGGTTTATAGCCTACCGAGGGTTCGAATCCCTCCCTCTCCGCCATCGCTCGACAAGCCGCTGCTCCCAGCGGCTTTTTGTTTGCAGGACCGGCGCGGGCGCGGCCGTTCACCCGGCGAACACCGCGATCTGGTCTGATTGCCGTCGGCGGGCCTCGGCTTCGCCGCATGGATGCACGCCGTCCGGTTGTCGCAAGGAAGTCCGTTAGCCCCTCCAAACCCGGACGATTGCCCTACGCATGATCGAATTCGGACATCTCAGCCACGTCGGCCTGCGCCGGGAACTGAACGAAGACACCTATTACGGCGACAGCGAGCTGGGGCTCTGGCTGGTGGCCGACGGCATGGGCGGACACGAGTACGGCGAAGTGGCCAGTGCGCTGGCGCGCGAGGCGATCGTGCGCGAGGTGCGCTCCGGGACGCCGCTGGCGCAGGCGATCCGCACCGCGGACGAGGAAATCATCCGCTGCTCCCGCCGGCGCGGCGACAGCCTGCCGATGGGCACCACGGTGGTGGCCGCCCGCATCGACGGCAGCCGCTTCGAGGTGGCCTGGGTCGGCGACAGCCGCGTGTACCTGTGGCGCGAAGGCAGCCTGACCCAGATCTCGCAGGACCACAGCTACGTGCAGGAGCTGATCGCGCAGGGCGCCATCACCGCGGACCAGGCGCGCAGCCACCCGCACCGCAACGTGGTCACCCAGGCGCTGGGCGTCACCGACCCGCAGCAGCTCAACGTGGAAACCCTGAGCGGAGAATTGCGCCCCGGCATGCAGCTGCTGCTCTGCAGCGACGGGCTGACCGAGGAAGTGGACGACGGCAGCATCGCGCGGGTGCTGGCGCACCTGGAGTGCAGCGCGCAGGAATGCGTGGACGGCCTGGTGGCCGCGGCGCTGGACGGCGGCGGATCCGACAACGTCACGGTGGTGCTGGTCCGCCGGCACTGACCTGCCGACCGCGCGTCCGCTCAGGCCTGCGCCTGCAGCTCCAGCCACAGGCAGCGCCGGGCCTTGTCCAACAGCTTGGCCAGGCGCGCGGCGTGCGCGGCCTCCTCCTCCTCGGTCACCTGCACGCGCGGCCGCGCGCCGGGGTCGGACGCCACCGGCAGGCAGACCGCCACCGCGCCCGCGCCCGCCTGCGCGTCGCCAAAGCCGATCTCGCTCTGGCCGGAGGTCAGGGCCAGGTAGACCTCGGCCAGGATCTGCGCGTCCAGCAGCGCCCCATGGAGCTGGCGATGCGCGTTGTCCACGCCCAGCCGCTTGCACAGCGCGTCCAGCGAATTGCGCTGGCCCGGGAAACGCTGCCGCGCCATCAGCAGCGAGTCCTCCACCCCGCAGCGGTCGCGCAGCCGCCCGTATCCCGGCAGCCGCGCCAGTTCCGCGTCCAGGAAACCGATGTCGAAGGCGGCGTTGTGGATGACCAGCTCCGCGCCGTCGATGAAGGCGAGGAACTCGTCGGCCACGGCTTCGAACCGCGGCTTGTCGGCCAGGAACTCGCGGGTCAGCCCGGTCACTTCCTGCGCGCCCGGCTCGAAGTCGCGGTCCGGGTTGAGGTAGCACTGGAAGGTACGGCCGGTGGGCCGGCGCTCCACCAGCTCCACGCAGCCGATCTCCACCACCCGGTTGCCCTTCTGCCACTCGAGGCCCGTGGTCTCGGTGTCCAGCACGACCTGCCGCATCACGCCCGCCCCTTCTGCAATGCCTGCGCGCGGATGGATTCGGCCTGCGCGCGCGCCAGCAGGTCCACCCGCTCGTTGTCCGGATCGCCGGAATGCCCCTTGACCCAGCGCCAGTCGACCGCGTGGCGCACGGCGGCCAGCTGCAGGCGTTCCCACAGGTCGCGGTTCTTCACCGCATCGCCGCCGGCGGTCTTCCAGTTGCGGCGCACCCAGTTCGGCATCCACAGGGTGATGCCCTGGCGCACGTATTGCGAGTCGGTGTGCAGCACCACGTCGCAGGCCTCGCGCAGCGCCTCCAGCGCGGCGATCGCCGCCATGAGCTCCATCCGGTTGTTGGTGGTGTCCGGCTCCGCGCCGGCCAGTTCGCGCTCCACGTCGCGCCAGCGCAGCAAGGCCGCCCACCCGCCCGGCCCCGGGTTGCCCAGGCACGCGCCATCCGTATGAACCTGGACCTGCTTGCGCGCCTCGCTCACGCCGCCGGCTCCGCCTGCCAGCGCAGGCGCGCACGGGCCCTGTGCGGGGTCAGCGGAACGCGTCGCTTCTCCGCGCGCAGCAGGAAGGCGGCGCGCAGGCCGGCGCCGTCCTGGCCCTGCGGGTCCGGCGCCACCGTCCACGCCGGACCCAGGCCGTGCGACACCGGGTCGGGGAGCAGCCCCGCCGCGCGCAGCCGCCGACGCCAGGTCACCGGCTCCCATGCACCAGGTCCGTGCCGGTGCCAGCGCAGGCGGTACGGCGAAACCGGATTCAGCGCCAGCAGCCAGAGGCGCCCTCCGGGCACCAGCACGCGCGCGCATTCCTCCAGCACCTCCGCGGGCTCCAGCCCCACGTCGAGCGCGTGCTGCACCACCACCACGCCGCAGCACTCGCTGGCCAGCGGCAGCGGCCACCCGGCGCGCAGCGCGCCGTGCAGCCCGCCCGAACCCGGGTGCAGGCGCAGGCCCGGCCAGCGCGCGCGCAACGCAGCCACCCCGCCGATGTGGTCGTGGTG
>CBFGMM010000081.1:0-9720 GCA_965649855.1 uncultured Thermomonas sp.
AGGCGGAAGTGCCGGGCGTGGCCGGTACCTGGAAGGACCTGACCGACAACGTCAATTCGATGGCGTCGAACCTGACCACCCAGGTGCGCAACATCGCCGAGGTGGCGACCTCGGTGGCCAAGGGCGACCTGTCGCGCAAGATCGCGGTGGATGCGCAGGGCGAGATCCTGCAGCTGAAGGACACCCTCAACACGATGGTGGACCAGCTGAACGGGTTCGCCGCGGAAGTGACCCGCGTGGCGCGCGAGGTCGGCACCGAGGGCAAGCTGGGCGGCCAGGCGGCCGTGCCCGGCGTGGCAGGCACCTGGAAGGACCTGACCGACAACGTCAACTCGATGGCGACCAACCTCACCACCCAGGTGCGCGGCATCGCCAAGGTGGTGACCGCGGTGGCCAACGGCGACCTGCACCAGAAGCTGACGGTGGAGGCCAAGGGCGAGATCGCGTCGCTGGCCGACACCATCAACAGCATGACCGACACCCTTGCGATCTTCGCCGACCAGGTGACCACGGTGGCGCGCGAGGTGGGCGTGGAAGGACGCCTGGGCGGCCAGGCCAACGTGCCCGGCACCGCCGGCATCTGGAAGGACCTCACCGCCAACGTCAACCAGCTGGCGGAGAACCTGACCACCCAGGTGCGCGCGATCGCCGACGTGGCCACCGCGGTGACCCAGGGCAACCTGACCCGCTCGATCCAGGTGGACGTGCGCGGCGAGCTGGCCGACCTCAAGGACAACATCAACTCGATGATCGGCACCCTGCGCGCCACCACCGAGACCAGCCGCGAGCAGGACTGGCTGAAGACCAACCTCGCCAAGTTCTCCGGGATGATGCAGGGCCAGCGCGACCTGGCCACGCTGGGCCACATGCTGCTCTCGGAGCTGGCCCCGCTGGTGGACGCGCAGCAGGGCCTGATCTACATCGTGGAGAACGACGACGCCCTCGCCCGCGCGCGGTTGCGCCGGCTGGCCGCGTACGCCGACGCCACGCCCGGCGACACCGCGCGCCGCATCGAGTTCGGCGAGGGCCTGGTGGGCCAGTGCGCGGCGCAGGGCCAGATGATCCTGCTGGACGACCTGAAGGCCGACCAGGTGCGCATCGCATCCGGCCTGTTCAGCGCCATCCCGCGCAGCGTGATCGTGCTGCCGGTGCTGTTCGAGGACCAGATCAAGGCGGTGATCGAACTGGCCTCGCTGGGCGAGTTCTCGCCCTCGCAGCGCGCCTTCCTGGAACAGCTGTCCGGTTCGATCGGCATCGTGCTGAACACCATCGAGGCCTCGATGCGCACCGAGGACCTGCTGACCCAGTCGCAGAAGCTCGCGAGCGAACTGCAGACCCAGCAGCGCGAACTGCAGCAGACCAACGAGGAGATTGCGCTCAAGGCGCAGCTGCTGGCCGAGCAGAAGGCCGAGGTGGAGAGCAAGAACCAGGAGATCGAGCAGGCGCGCGGCGCGCTGGAGGAAAAGGCCGCCGAGCTGGCGATGACCTCGCGCTACAAGTCCGAGTTCTTGGCCAACATGTCGCACGAGCTGCGCACCCCGTTGAATTCCATCCTGATCCTGGGCCAGCAGCTGGCGGAGAACCCCGACGAGAACCTCAGCGACCGCCAGGTCGAGTTCGCCAAGACCATCCACGCCGCCGGCACCGACCTGCTGCACCTGATCAGCGACATCCTGGACCTGTCCAAGATCGAGTCCGGCACGGTCACGGTGGACAGCGAGGAGATCACCTTCTCGCACCTGCGCGAGTCCATGGAACGCAGCTTCCGCCACGAGGCCGACCGCCGCCGGCTGGACTTCTCGGTCGACTTCCCCGCCCAGCAGCTGGGCCGCTCGTTCAGCACCGACCCCAAGCGGCTGCAGCAGATCCTGAAGAACCTGCTGTCCAACGCGCTGAAGTTCACCGAGCGCGGCAGCGTGCGGCTGGCCGCGCGGGTCGCCACGGAAGGCTGGTCCGAGGGCCACCCGGTGCTGGACAACGCCAGCACCGTGATCGCGTTCGAGGTCACCGACACCGGCATCGGCATCTCGCCGGACAAGCAGAAGATCGTGTTCGAGGCGTTCCAGCAGGCCGATGCCGGGACCTCGCGCAAGTACGGCGGCACCGGCCTTGGCCTTGCCATCTCGCGCGAGATCGCCGGGCTGCTGGGTGGCGAGCTGCGCCTGCACAGCGCGGTCGGCAAGGGCAGCACGTTCACCCTGTACCTGCCGCTGCACTACGTCGGCGCGGAGGACAAGGTGGCCGGCCTGGCGCTGACCCATGCGCAGGCGCAGCCGGGCACGTCGCATTCCGAGCCCGCGTTCGGCGCGCTGGCCGACATCGAGGACGACCGCGAGCACCTGGACCCGGACCGCCCGATCCTGCTGGTGGTCGAGGACGAACCCTCGTACGCCGCGATCCTGCGCGACCTGGCGCGCTCGCGCGGCTTCCAGGTGCTGGCCGCCAACCGCGGCACGGAGGCGCTGCGGCTGGTGCGCGAGTACAAGCCGCAGGCGATCACCCTGGACATCTTCCTGCCCGACATGCTGGGCTGGACCGTGCTCGCGCGCCTGAAGCAGGACTCCGCCACGCGCCACATCCCGGTGCAGATCGTGACCATCGAGGAGGAGCGCCACCAGAGCATCGAGCGCGGCGCCTTCTCCTACCTCGCCAAGCCCGGCAACCCCGAGACCATCGGCACCGCGCTGGAGCGGATCCGCCAGTACACCCTGCCCCGGGTCAAGCGCCTGCTGGTGGTCGAGGACGACGCCGCCGAGCGCATGAGCATCGAGGAACTGCTGCGCCACGACGACATCGCGATCGACACCGCGCCGGACGGCGAGGCCGCGCTGCAGCGGCTGGGCGCCGGCGTGTACGACTGCATCGTGCTGGACCTGCGCCTGCCGGACATGACCGGCTTCGACCTGATCGACCGCATCCAGCAGCTGCCCGGACAGCAGGACGTGCCGATCATCGTGTTCACCGGCAAGGAACTCACCGCGGAGGAGGACGCGCGACTGCGCAAGGCGGCCAAGTCGGTGGTGATCAAGGGGGTGGAATCGCCGGAGCGCCTGCTGGACGAGACCGCGCTGTTCCTGCACCGGGTGATCGCCGACCTGCCGCCGGCCAAGCAGCGCATGGTGCAGCGCCTGCACGACTCCGACGACGCGCTGAAGGGCAAGCGGGTGCTGGTGGTGGACGACGACGTGCGCAACATCTTCGCGCTCTCCAGCGTGCTGGAGCGGCACGGGATGGCGGTGGTGACCGCCGGCACCGGCCACGAGGCGATCGAGCGGGTGGCCGGCGACCGCGACATCGACCTGGTGCTGATGGACATCATGATGCCCGGCATGGATGGCTACGACACCATGCGCGCGATCCGCGAGATGCCGGATTCGCGCGCGCTGCCGATCGTCGCGCTGACCGCCAAGGCGATGAAGGGCGACCGCGAGAAGTGCCTGGAGGCGGGCGCCTCCGACTACCTGGCCAAGCCGGTGGTCACCGACCAGCTGCTGGGCGTGCTGCGGCAATGGCTGCACCGTTGAACGCCGTCGCGCCCACCGACGCCCTGGCGCACGCGCCGGTCAACGTCCTGCTGGTCGACGACCAGGCGTCCAGGCTGCTCACCTACCGGGCGATCTTGGAACCGCTGGGCGAGCGGCTGGTCGAGGCGCACTCCGGCATGGAGGCGCTGCAGAAGCTCATGGAGGAGGAGTTCGCGCTGATCCTGCTGGACGTCAACATGCCCGGCATGGACGGGTTCGAGACCGCCAGCCTGATCCACCAGCACCCGCGCTTCGAGAACACCCCGATCATCTTCGTCACCGCGGTCAACGTGTCCGACATGGACCGCATGCGCGGCTACACGCTGGGCGCGGTGGATTACGTGATGGTGCCGGTGATCCCGGAGATCCTGCGCAGCAAGGTCGAGGTGATGGCGGAGCTGCACCGCAAGCGCCGCGAGCTGCAGTGGGCGAACGAGCGCCTGGCCGCCGCCAACGAGGCCCTGCGCGCGGAGCAGGCGCGCGAGCTGGAATCGCTCAACGAATCCCTGCGCCTGGCCAATGCCGCCCTCGCCCAGCGCAACGTGGAACTGCACGACGAGATCGCCGAGCGCGCGCACGCCGAGGAGCGGCTGCGCGAGCAGGACCGGCGCAAGGACGCCTTCCTGGCCACCCTGGCGCACGAGTTGCGCAACCCGCTGGCCCCGCTGCGCAACGCGATCGGCATCCGCGCCATGACCGGGGATCCCGACCCGCTGCTGCCGGTGATGGAACGCCAGGTGGCGCTGCTGGTGCGGCTGATCGACGACCTGCTGGACGTGGCCCGCATCAACCTGGACAAGCTCACCCTCAAGCGCGCGCCGACCGCGCTGCAGACGGTGCTGGACGCGGCGCTGGAGATCGCCTCGCCGCTGCTCGAACAGGGCGGCCACGCGGTGAGCCGCGACATCCCGGACGGCACCCTGCCGCTCGATGCCGACCACGACCGCCTGGCGCAGGTGTTCGCCAACCTGCTGGGCAACGCGGCCAAGTATTCGCCGCCGGGGCAACCCATCGAGATCAGCGTGACCACCGGGGGCGGACGCGTGTGCACCGCGATCCGCGACCACGGCATCGGGCTGAGCGCGGAGCAGGCGACCCGGGTGTTCGACCTGTTCGCCCAGGTCGACACGTCGATCGAGCGCTCCCACGGCGGCCTGGGCATCGGCCTGACCCTGGTGCGCAAGCTGGTGGAGATGCACGGCGGCTCGGTGCGGGTCGACAGCGCCGGCCTCGGGCTGGGCTGCCGGTTCCTGGTCGACCTGCCGCTCGGCCAGGCCGCCCCGGTGCTGGACGCGCCGCGTGCATCGCCGGCGATCGCCGGGGGCCGCCGTGCGCTGGTGCTGGACGACAACCGCGATGCCGCCGACACCCTGGCCCTGACCCTGCAGGTGTTCGGCCTGGACGTGCGCACCCTTTACGATCCCTTGCAGGCGGAGGCCGTGGTGGCCGAGTTCGATCCGGACCTGGTGTTCATGGACATCGGCATGCCGCGCATGAGCGGCTTCACCCTGGCCCGCCAGTTGCGCGACAAGGACCCGGGACGCCAGCGGGTGCTGGTCGCCGTCACCGGCTGGGGCCAGCCCGAGGACCAGCGGCGCACCGCCGAGGCCGGGTTCGACCACCACCTGGTCAAGCCGCCGGACCTGGGCATCCTGCGCGCGATCTGCGCGACCCCGGTGCCGCGCGCCGGAGGATCCGCGTGACCGACCGCACGCGCGCGCCGGCCGCCGTCCTGTCGCGCATCGTCCACGACCTGCGCGGGCCGCTGATGCCGCTGCGCACCGCCGCATGGCTGCTGCGCAACGAGCTTGGCACGTCGGGCCGCGCGGGCGACCTGGCCGAGATCGTGGACCGCCAGTCCGCCCTGCTCGCGCGCCTCATGGACGAGTTCGGCGACTGGGGGCGTTGCGCGGAGGGCCGGGTGGCGCTGGATCGCACGCCGATGGAGGTCGGCCTGGCGATCGACCTGGCGATCGGCGCGGTGGAGTGCGACGTGCGGGTGCACCACCACGGCGATGCCGCCGCGGCCACGGTGGATGTCGACCAGCACCACCTCGGGCAGGCGCTGCGGACCCTGGTGGAGCACGCGGCGCAACGGGCGCCGGGCACGCCGGTCGAGGTGGACGTCGCGGTCGAAGGCGGACAGTTGCACGTCGTCGTGCGCGACCGCGGCCCTGCGCTGGAGCCTGCGGCGGTGGAACAGCTGCTGGTGTCGCCGCAACCGGACCCGTTCGACCAGGGGCTGGGACTGCGCCTGCTGAACGCACGCATGATCCTGGAGGCCCACGGCGGGACACTGGCGGCCCAGGGTGGCGCCGAAGGCGGCCTGGCGCTGCGGCTCGCACTACCGGCGCGCGCCTGACACCGGCCGCCAGGCGGATGCCGCGCTCCCGCGCATCCGCCCCTTGGCGCGCCCAATCCGCTCGCCGTATACTGCACGCCCCATGGGGCCATAGCTCAGCTGGGAGAGCGCGTCGTTCGCAATGACGAGGTCGGGAGTTCGATCCTCCCTGGCTCCACCAATTCAGGGAAAGCCGGCCTTGCGCCGGCTTTTTCGTGGGCGGGGCCCCGCGGTGGCGCTGGCCGGGCGACCGGCGTCACGTCTGCCGCACCGCCTCGACGATCGCTCAACCCGGCCAGCGCCGGTGGAGGTCGTCGATGTGCAGCAGGTGCGCGTGCGCCTGCCCCGGCTGGCCTCCATGCTCCCGCCAGTGCGGATGGTCGGGTGGCAGGTCATCGTGCCGGTGCGCCACTTCCGCGGCGTCGTGCGCGGGCCAGGCCCACAGCGCGGCGACCAGGCCGGTCACCCCGAGCGCGGTGAGCGCCACCAGGGCCGCGCCCATGCCCAGCCGCGATCCCAGCCACCCCGCGAGCGGGTAAGCCAGCAGCCAGCAGACGTGCGACAGCGAGAACTGGGCGGCGAACAGGAACGGGAGCGCCTCGGGGCCGGCGGAGCGCCGGATCAGGCGCCCGCCGGGCGTCACCATCCCGGCATACGCCATGCCCATCGCGACCCACAGGACGACCAGCGCTGGCCAGGACAGCCCGCCCTGCATCAGCCACGCCAGGGTGCCCGTTGCCAACGCCAGCACCATGGCCGCGGCCGCGGCCAGCATCACCCGGCGGTCCGGGAGCCGATCCAGCAGCTTCGGCAGCAGGAACGCCAGCAGCATCGATCCGCCCCCGAACGAGGCAAGCGCCCAGGCGACCTGGCGATCGCCGCCGCCCAGCACGGTGCGGACGATGACGACCGTGTTGACGAAGACCATCGCGCCGCCCGCCGCCGCGACTAGGTTGACCGCCAGCAGGCCGCGCAGGCGCGGCGTGCGCAGGTAGGTGCGCATGCCGCGGATCGCACGGTCGTATGGGCGCCCGGCGGCGACGGCGGCGGCGACCGGGAAGGTCGTTCCCAGCACCAGCAGCGCGGACAGCACGAAGCCCGCGGAGGTCCCCGCGAACAGCCCGTGGAAACTGATCACGGTGAGCAGCGCCGCCGCCAGCATCGGGCTCAGCAGGCTCTCCAGGTCGTAGGCCAGCCGCGACAGCGACAGCGCCCGGGTGTAGTCGTGTTCGTCCGGCAGGATGTCCGGGATGACCGACTGGAACAGCGGCGTGAATCCCGCCGACGCGGACTGCAGCAGCGCGATCAGCAGGTACACCTGCCAGATTTCGGTCACGAACGGCAGCGCCAGCGCAACGCCGGCGCGCACCAGGTCCAGCACGACCAACACCGTCTTGCGCAGCCGCGGCGGAACCAGCGCGCCCGAGACCGGCGCCAGCAACACGTACACCACCATCTTGATCGCCAGCGCCGTGCCCAGCACCTCGCCGGCACGCGCGCCGGCGATGTCGTAGGCCAGCAGCGCCAGGGCGACCGTGGCTAGGCCGGTGCCGACCAGGGCGACGACCTGGGCGAGGAACAGTCGGCGGAAGGTGGTGTGCTGGAGGACGGCGAACACGGCGTGCTCCGGGCTCAGCGGCTTTGCGGTGGCGCGATGACGGGCACGGCGCGGTCAGGCCGATTGCCGAACGCCCCATAGCGCAGGTACAGCGCGGGCAGCACCAGCATGTTGAGCACGGTCGAGCTGAGCAGGCCCGCCAGGATCACGATCGCCATCGGCGCCTGGATCTCGCTGCCCGGCTCGCCCGCCGACAGGGCGAGCGGGACCAGCGCGAGCGCCGTTGCCAGCGCGGTCATGGCGATGGGCACCACCCGCTCCTGCGCGCCGCGGCGCACCCGTTCGGCGGGATCGTCGATGCCTTCCTCGCGCGCCAGGTGGTGGATGTGCGCGATCAGCATCACGCCGTTGCGGGTGGCGATGCCGAACAGGGTGATGAACCCGATGATCGACGCCACCGTCATCACGCCGCCCGAGAGCCAGACGCCGGCGACGCCGCCCAGCAGCGCCAGCGGCAGGTTGAGCATCACCAGCAGCGCATCCCGGCTGCTGCCGAACGCCAGGTAGAGCAGCAGGAAGATGCCCACGACCACCACGCTGCCCAGCAGCAGCAGGGTGCGCGACGCCGCCGCCGCGCTCTCGAACTGGCCGCCGTATTCCACGTGGTAGCCGGCTGGCAGCGACACGTTGCGCTCGATGCGCTGGCGGGCATCGTTGACCACGCTGTTGAGGTCGCGCCCGGCCACGTTGGCCATCACGATGATCCGGCGCTGCACGTTCTCGCGCCCGATCTGGTTCGGGCCCCGGCTGCGGTCCACCCTGGCGATGGCCGACAGTGGCACCAGGGCACCCGCGGGCGTGGCGATCTGCAAGGCCTGCATGGTTTCCACGCTGGTGCGGGCGGCGTCCGGCAGGCGGACCACCAGGTCGACGTTGGCATTGCCTTCCAGGACCCGCGACACCGTGCTGCCGAAGAACGCGGTCTCGATGGCGTGGCTGGCCTCGCGCACGCTCATCCCGTAGCGGGCGATGGCCTGGCGGTCGAACTCCACCGTCACGAACGGCAGTTCGGACTGCTGCTCCAGGTTGACGTCCACCGCGCCCGGCACGGCCTTGACCTGGTCCTCGATCTGCTTGCCCACCCGGCGCAACTCGTAGAGATCGCCGCCGAACAGCTTGATGGCGATGTTGGCCCGCGTCCCGGACAGCATGTGGTCGATCCGGTGCGAGATCGGCTGCCCGATCACCACCTGCGCCCCGGAGATGCCCGAGAACTCGCTGCGCAGGTGCGCCAGCAGGTCCTGCTTGCTGCGGTCCTGCATCGCCAGCGTGACCTCGATCTCCGAGGCATAGATTTCCTGCGCGTGCGGATCCAGCTCGGCGCGCCCGGTGCGACGGCCGGTCGCCACCACTTCGGGCTGCCGCAGCAGGATCGCCTCCACCCTGCCGGCGAGCGCATCGGACTGCGGCAGCGAGGTGCCCGGCAGGGTGGTGACATTGACGGTCAGGCTGCCTTCGTTGAAGTCGGGCAGGAAGGCGCGACCTGCACCCAGCAGCGCGACCAGGGTCAGCGCGGTGCCGACCAGCGAGGCGATGCCGATGGGTTTCCAGCGCGGCAGGCTCGCCTCCAGCATGGGGCGATACCGCTGCTTGAGCCACTGCGACAGTCGCGACTCGTGGCCGGTCCGCACCATCTTCGAGTCCGGCAGGAACAGGAAGCACAGCACCGGGGTGATCGTCACCGCCACCGCCAGCGACGCCAGCAGCGACACCACGTAGGCGAACCCGAGCGGCTGCATCAGCCGGCCCTCCACGCCGCTGAGCACGAAGATCGGCAGGAACACCAGCACGATGATCACCGTGGCGAACACCACCGAGCCCTGGATCTCGCGGGTCGCGGTCAGCACCACCTGCAGCGTGTTCCGCCGCTGCGGCTCGGGCACGGTGGCGTTCTCGCGCAGGCGCCGCACGATGTTCTCGACCACGATGATGGCGTCGTCCACCAGCGCCCCGAGCGCGATCGCCATGCCCCCCAGGGTCATGGTGTTGATGCCGATGCCGGCGGCCTTCATCGCCAGGATCGCCACCGCCAGCGACAGCGGGATCGCCAGCAGGGTGATCGCGGTGGCGCGCGCGCTGAGCAGGAAGGCGAACACGATCGCCACCACCAGCAGCATGCCTTCCAGGATCGCCTTGCCCAGGTTGCCGATGCCGACCTCGATGAAATCCGACTGCCGGAACAGGTTGGCGCTGATCGTCATGCCGGGTGGCAGCGACTTCTGGATATCCGCCAGGAC
>CBFGMM010000082.1:0-9589 GCA_965649855.1 uncultured Thermomonas sp.
AGGCCGACCTGCCGCCCGAGGCCGCGCCCGCGGTCGGCGACGCCTTGCGGTTGGCCCTGGCCGGCGCGCCCACGCCGGTGTCCGGCCGCGCGCCGGCGGGTGCCTGACGCGCTAGGCTGTCGCCCCCCGCGAACCCGGCCCACCCATGTCCCGCATGCAGTTCCAGCTGCTCGCCACCGACGGCGCCGCCCGCCGCGGCCGCCTGACCTTCCCGCGCGGCGTGGTGGAAACCCCCGCCTTCATGCCGGTGGGGACCTACGGCACGGTGAAGGGCGCGCTGCCGGACCAGGTGCGGGGCCTTGGCGCGCAGATCATCCTGGGCAATACCTTCCACCTGTTCCTGCGCCCCGGGCTGGAGGTGATCCAGGCACATGGCGGGCTGCACGGCTTCGCGCGCTGGGACGGGCCGATCCTCACCGATTCGGGCGGCTTCCAGGTGTTCTCGCTGGCCCACCGGCGCAAGATCACCGAGGCCGGGGTGACCTTCGCGGCGCCCACCGATGGCAGCAAGGTGTTCCTCGGCCCCGAGGAATCCATGCACATCCAGAAGGTGCTGGGCAGCGACATCGTGATGATCTTCGACGAGTGCCCGCCGGTCACGGTGGATGGCGCGCCGGTCGACAAGCGGGTGGTGGAGCGTTCGATGGAGCTGTCGCTGCGCTGGGCGGAACGCTCGAGGAAGGCGCACGAGGGCAACGACGCGGCGCTGTTCGGCATCGTCCAGGGCGGCGTGCACCACGACCTGCGCACCCGTTCGGCCGACGGGCTGCGCGCGATCGGCTTCGACGGCTACGCGATCGGCGGCCTGGCGGTGGGCGAGACGGAAGCCGAGCGCAACGCCATGCTGGAGCACACCGCGCCGCAGCTGCCGCCGGACCGGCCCCGCTACCTGATGGGGGTGGGCCGGCCGGAGGACCTGGTGGAGGCGGTGGCCCGCGGGATCGACATGTTCGATTGCGTGATGCCCACCCGCAACGCCCGCAACGGGCATTACTTCACCGCCGGCGGCACCCTGCGCGTGCGCAACGCGCGCTACGAGCGCGACCTGCGCCCGATCGAGGAGGGCTGCGACTGCGTGGCCTGCGCCGGCGGCTACAGCCGCGCCTACCTGCGCCACCTGGACCGCTGCAACGAGATGCTGGGGCCGATCCTGGGCACCCTGCACAACCTGCGGCACTACCAGCGCCTGATGGCGGGCATGCGCCAGGCCATCGAACAGGGAACCTTCGGGGCCTTCCGCGAGTCGTTTTACGCGGCCCGCCAGCCTTGAAAGGCCGTCGGCCGGGCTCCATGGCATAATTCCCGGCTGTTTTCCGCCGCCCACCGGATGTTTCGATGAACCTGCTCGATTTCGTGATCGCGCCCGCCTACGCGCAGGCCGCCGCCCCCGCAGCGCCCAGCATGATGTCCACCCTGCTGTTCCCGATCGCCCTGATCGCGATCATGTATTTCCTGATGATCCGCCCGCAGATGAAGCGGCAGAAGGAACACCGCGCGATGCTGGACAAGCTGGCGCGCGGCGACGAGGTGATCACCAACGGCGGCATCGCCGGCACCATCGTCGAGATCGGCGAGGCCTTCGTGACCGTCGAGGTCGCCACCGGCGTGCAGCTGCGCGTGCAGAAGGGCGCCATCGGCAACGTGCTGCCCAAGGGCACGCTGAAGTCCGCCTGATCCATTCCCGATAGTCGTCTGATGCGCCGGCCCCTGGCCGCGCGCGGGGTCACGTGATGCTCGAATACGCCCGCTGGAAATACCTCGTCGCCCTGCTGGTGATCGCGTTCGCCGTGCTGTACGCGATGCCCAACGTGTTCCCCCAGGAGCCGGCGGTGCAGGTGACCGCGAACCGCGGCTCGCAGGTGGACGATGCGCTGCTGCAGCGCGTCGAGGCCGCGCTGAAGCAGGCGTCGGTGGCGTACGCCTCCGCGGGCATCGGCGAGGACGGCAACCTGCTGGTGCGCACCGCCGACGGCGCGACCCAGGCGGCCGCCGCCGATGCGATCCGCGCGGCGGTGGGCAGCAGCTACGTGGTGGCCCTGAACCAGGCCTCCACGGTGCCGGCGTGGCTGCAGGCGATCGGCGCCAAGCCCATGTTCCTGGGCCTGGACCTGCGCGGCGGCGTGCATTTCACCATGCAGGTGGACCGCCAGGCCGCGCTGGCGAAGCGCTTCGAGGCCACCGCCGAGGACATGCGCGTGCTGCTGCGCGACAACCGGATCGCCTACACCTCGGTCGAACCCCGGGCGGACGGCGCGGTGCTGGCGGTGCTGGCGCGCCCCGAGGACGCCGCGCAGGCGCAGTCCCTGATCGCGCGCGACATGCCGACCTACCGGCTGGACGTGGACGGCAACCGCATCGCGGTGCGCATCCCCCAGGCCGAACTGGACAAGATGCTGACCGACGCGGTGCAGCAGAACATCGGGACCCTCAACAACCGCATCAACGAGCTGGGCGTGGCCGAGCCCATCATCCAGCGCCAGGGCGCGGACCGGGTGGTGGTGCAGCTGCCCGGCGTGCAGGACACCGCGCAGGCCAAGCGCATCCTGGGCGCCACCGCCACGCTGGAGTTCCGCGGCGTGTCGGAGCAGGGCAACCCGGTGGACGTGGCCAGCGGCGCGGCCAGCGCCCCGCCGGAGGCGCGCCTGTACCAGCGCAAGGAAATCGGCCCGGACGGCAAGCCGATCCCGATCCTGCTGAAGAAGCGGATCATCTTCTCCGGCGACCAGCTGCAGAACGCGACCTCGTTCTTCGATTCGCAGAGCGGCACGCCCGCGGTCGGCATGCGCCTGAACAGCGTGGGCGGCCAGCGCAACTTCGAGTACTCCAAGGACCACATCGGCAAGCCGATGGCCGCGGTGTACATCGAGCGCATCCCCGAGGTCAGCATCGTCGACGGCAAGGAAGTGCGCAGCACCCGCGTGGTGGAGCAGGTGATCTCGGTCGCCACCATCCAGAGCACGCTGGGGCGCGACTTCCAGACCACCGGCCTGGAGAGCATGAAGGAGTCGGCCGACCTCGCGCTGCTGCTGCGCGCGGGCGCGCTGGCCGCGCCGATGGACTTCGTCGACGAACGCACCATCGGCCCCAGCCTCGGCCGGGAGAACATCGAGCGCGGCACCCGCGCGGCGCTGTTCGCCTTCGTGTTCGCGCTGGCGTTCTTCCTCGTCTACTACCGCATGTTCGGCCTGATCACCTGCATGGCGCTGCTGATCAACCTGCTGCTGGTCATCGCGCTGATGTCGCTGCTGGGCTTCACCCTGACCCTGCCCGGCCTGGCGGGCCTGGCGCTCACGGTGGCGATGTCGGTCGACGCCAACGTGCTGATCAACGAGCGCATCCGCGAGGAATTGCGCAACGGCATGCCGCCGCAGTCGGCGATCGCCACGGGCTACGAGAAGGCCACGGGCACCATCACCGACTCCAACCTGACCGCGATGCTGGCCGGCGTGGCGCTGTTCGCGTTCGGCACGGGTCCGCTCAAGGGGTTCGCGGTGGCGCTGGTGCTGGGCATCCTGACCTCGATGTACACCGCGGTCTCGGTGTCGCGCGGCATCGCGACGCTGATCTACGGCGGGCGCAGGAAGCTGAAGTCGGTGGCGATCTAGCGGCGGGCCGGCGCGGCCCCATCCCGGGGCCCTGCCGGCGACGCGGGCGCGGCGCACGCCGTGGCCCGCATGCGCGGGGGGCATGGTGCCCACGCGCGCGGACCTTGCACGGTCCGCGAGTTTCGAGGATCTGCGGACGATGAAGCCGTTCAACGTGTTCCCCTACGACAGCAACATCGACTTCATGCGGCTGCGCTGGATCTCGCTGGGGGTCGCCGTGCTGCTGAGCGTGGTGGCGATCGGGGCGATCGTGGGCAAGGGGTTCAACTTCGCGCTGGACTTCACCGGCGGCGTGGGCGTGGAACTGCGCTACGACAACCCGCCGGACGTCGATGCCGTGCGCAACCGGCTCGGCGACGCCGGCTTCGAGGGCGCGCAGGTGCAGAGCTTCGGCGGCGGCAACGACCTGCTGGTGCGCCTGCAGGCGATCGGCGAGCGCGCGTCCGGTCCCGACCAGGTCAACAGCATCGGCGACGACGTGGCGCGGGCCGCGTCGCTGCCCGACAACGCGGCGGAGAAACTCAGCAGTTCGGCGATCAGCGCGCAGGTCGGCAAGGAGCTGGCGCTGAACGGGTTCTACGCGCTGCTGTTCGTGGTGATCGGCTTCATGATCTACATCTCCGCGCGCTTCGAGTGGAAGTTCGCGGTCGCCGCCACCCTCACCACCCTGCACGACGTCCTGATCTGCTTCGGCTGGTTCGCGCTGACCGGGCACGAATTCGACCTGACCGTGCTGGCCGGCATCCTGTCGGTCATGGGCTTCTCGATCAACGACACCATCGTGGTGTTCGACCGCGTGCGCGAGAACTTCCGCAGCCTGCGCCTGCCGCCAATGGAGGTGCTCAACAAGTCGATCAACCAGACCCTGTCGCGCACGGTCATCACCTCGTTCGTGGCCATGCTCACGGTGCTGTCGCTCTACCTGTACGGCGGCGATTCGCTGCGCGGCATGTCGGAGTCGCTGATCATCGGCGTGGCCATCGGCACCGTGTCCACCATCTTCATCGCCTGCCCGCTGCTGACCCTGGGCGCCTTGGCGGTGTCCAAGCAGGACCTGATGCCGAAGGCCAAGGACGAGGCCGCGCTGGCCCGCCGCCCCTGAGCCCGGGCCGCGGCGCTTGCCCCGGCAACGAAAAGGCCGCGCGGTCGCGCGGCCTTTTCCGTTGCGGCGGTGGCACGGCGGGCGCTAGCGGAACACCGCCGCGTACCCCGACTGCACGATCGCCTTCTGCAACGCGTCGCTCAGCTTGAGGTTGCCGGCCACCACTTCGCGGGACTGGATGGTGCGCCCGTCGAAGCGCGCGGTGGCGGCGCCCTTGAAGTCGCACACGCGGCCGCCGGCCTCGCGCACCAGCAGCACGCCCGCCGCGATGTCCCACGGCTTCACCCCCGCCTCGAAATAGCCGTCGCTGCGCCCGCAGGCCACGTAGGCCAGGTCGAGCGCGGCCGAGCCGGTGCGCCGGATGTCCTCGGCGTCGCGCAGCAGGGCGCGCACGCACTCCAGGTGGGCGCCGATGCGCTCGCGCTCGCGCGGCGGGAAGCCGGTGGTCAGGGTGGCGCCGGCCAGGTCCTTGCGCTCGGCGACGCGGATCCTGCGGTCGTTGAGCACCGCGCCGCTGCCGCGGCTGGCGGTGAACAGCTCGTTGCGCAGCGGGTCGAACACCACCGCGTGCTGCGGCTCGCCGGCCTCCACCAGGGCGATCGACACGCACCAGTGCGGGAAGCCGCGCAGGTAGTTGCTGGTGCCGTCCAGCGGGTCGATCACGAACACCGAGCGCCCGCCGCCCGCGCTGCCGCCTTCCTCGCCCTGGAAGGCCGCGTCCGGGAAGGCGCGGCGCAGTTCCTTGACCACGGTCTGCTCGGCGGCCTCGTCGACCTCGGTGGCGTAGTCCAGGCGGTCCTTCTCCACCACGTTGATGGCGTCCAGCCGGTGCATGTGCCGCAGCAGCACGTTGCCGGCCGAGCGGGCCGCCTTGACCATGACGTTGACCACGGGTTTCTGCATGGCGAAAAGCGCCTCGAGGGAAGAGGGGAGGGGGACGGCGGCGACAAAGAGCGACCCGGCGCGCCGGCCGGGCCGCGGAGTTTACCATTGCCGCATGAGCGATCCATCCATGCCGTCCGCCGCCGCGGACCAGCTGCGCATCGTGCTGGTGGGCACCCAGCATCCCGGCAACATCGGCGCCGCGGCCCGCGCGATGAAGACCATGGGCCTGGCCCGGCTGGTGCTGGTCGCGCCGGAGAAGGCGCCCGACCGCGATACCCACGCGATGGCCGCGGGCGCCGACGACCTGGTCGAGGCCGCGCCGGTGTTCGCCAGCCTGGCGGAGGCGGTGGCCGACTGCCGCTGGGTGCTGGGCTGCACCGCGCGCAGCCGGCGCATCCAGCTGGAGCCGCTGCATCCGCGCGAGGCGGCCCGGCGCGCGCTGGCCGCCACCGTCAGCGGGCCAGTGGCGCTGGTGTTCGGGCGCGAGCGCACCGGCCTGGACAACGAGGAACTGCAGCTCTGCCACGCGGCGGTGCACATCCCGTCGGACCCCGCCTTCAGCTCGCTCAACCTCGCCGCCGCGGTGCAGGTGCTGGCCTACGAACTGCGTTGCGCGGTGCTGGACGGCGACGACCTGGCGGGCGCCGCGGCCAGGACCGCCCCGCCGGGGGCGGGCGCTGCCACCCACGCCGAGCTCGAGGGCCTGTTCGCGCAGCTCGCCGAGGCGCTGGAGCAGATCGATTTCCACAAGGGCCGCGCGCCCGACTCGGCGATGCGAAAGCTGCGCAGGCTGTACCTGCGCGCGAACCTTGACAGCGCGGAGATCCGCCTGCTGCGGGGCGTGCTGGCGGACACGCAGCGCATGGCACGGCTGGCCGCGCAGGCCGGCTCGGGCCGGTGAAAAATCGGGTAGGCTGCGCCGTGCCCCCCGACCGCGCGCGCGCCTTGAGTCCATCGACCCACTTTCGTCCGCCGGTGGTGGCGCTGCTGCTGGCGCTGCTGCTGTGCGCGCTGGCCCCGGCCGCCATGGCGCAGTCGCTGGCGGGTGGCGATGACGACGATGACAGCGTGCTGGTGCTGGGGCGCGTCAGCGACGACCCGAAGGCGCACTACGACCAGCTCAAGCCGTTGCTGGACTACGTGGTGCCGCGCATGGCGGACGTGGGCATCCGCAGCGGCCGGGTCCTGATGGCGCGCGACCTGCAGCAGATGGCCAGCTACATGCGCCGCGGGCGGGTGGACTGGATCACCGAGACCTCCGGCAACGCGGTGCTGCTGGAGCGCCGCGCGGGCGCGCGCACCCTGCTGGTGGCGGAGCGCGACGGCGCGGTGCGCTACCGCGGCGTGGTGATCGTGCGCCGCGACAGCCCGATCCTCCGCCTGCAGGACCTGGCCGGGCGCAGCGTGGCGTTCCAGAGTCCGTATTCCACCAGCGCGTACTACCTGCCGGCGGCCATGCTGCTGGACGCCGGCATGGGCATGGAACTGCTGCTGTCCCCGATGGACAAGCCGCCCGTCGGGTCGGTGGGCTACCTGTTCGCCCGGACCGAGCTCAACATCACCACCTGGGTGCACAAGCGGCTGGTCGATGCCGGGGTGCTCAGCAACCTGGACTGGGCCAACCCGCAGCGCATGCCGCCCAGCTTCGCGCGCGACTTCCGCATCATCGCGCAGACCGACGAGGTGCCCCGCGCGCTGGTGCTGACCCGCAACGGGATGGCGCCGCACGTCGAGGCGCGCCTGCGCGAGGTGCTGCTCGAGGCCTCCTCCGATCCGGACGCCGGCGAGGTCCTGCGCCGCTTCATCGCCACCTCGCGCTTCCTGCCGCTCGGCGCGCAGGACAGGCGCGCGCTGGACCGCCTGGGGGCGGGCGTGGCGCGGGTCCGGGCGGAGGTGGAGTGAGCGCCGTGCGGTTCGGCCTGCAGGGCCGCTTCTTCGGCGCGATCGGGCTGATGCTCGCGGTGGCCGTGCTGGTCATGGTGCTGTTGTGGAACCGCCAGCAGGCCTCGCAGTACGAGGTCAGCGACGTCACCCGGCAGGCCATGCACGGGCTGGTCTCGGAGCAGGTCCGCACCGACGGCGAGGCGCAGGTGCGGCAACTGGCCGATTCGCTGGCCAACCCGCTGTACTACTTCGACCTGGACGCGGTGGGCACGCTGGCGCGCGCGGCCCTGCGCGAGTCGGACGTGGACTACGTGCTGGTGTACGACACGCAGGGGCGGATCCTGCACGACGGCTCGGGCGACATCGCCGCGTTCGGGCAGCCGATGGGCGACCCGCTGGCGCGCGAGGTGATCGCCTCAACCGGCCCGCTGGCGCGCGCGCGCGGGAGGCTGCTGGACGTGTCGCGTCCGATCATGATCGGCGAGGAACGGCTGGGCGGGGTGCGCATCGGGTATTCGCTGGAGGGCATGGCGCGCGCCGAGGAGGCGGCGATGCTGGCCCTGCACGAGCGCATCGCCGAGGTCGGCCGGCGCAACCTGACCTGGCTGCTGCTGCTGTGCACGGCGCTGGGCGTGCTGGCGCTGGTCGCCGCCGCGCTGGCGCAGCGGCTGCTGGTGCTGCCGATCAAGCAGCTGGGCGACGCGGCCCGCGAGATCGAGGCCGGCAATTTCGCGCTGCCGGTGCCGGACAGCGCGCGCGACGACGAACTGGGCGACCTGGTGCGCGCGTTCGGGCGGATGCGCGACAGCGTGGCGCGGCACGACCGCGACATCCGCCGGGTGGCCTACAGCGACGCGCTGACCGGCCTCTCCAACCGGCTGGCCTTCCGCGAGGCGCTGGATGCGCGGCTGCGCGCGGTGCAGGGCGCGGGCCGGCAGCTGGCGCTGCTGTTCGCCGACATCGACGACTTCAAGCGGATCAACGACACCCTGGGCCACGAGGCCGGGGACGACGTGCTGCTGCAGGTGGCCAGCCGCATCGACCGCACCGCGCGCTCGGTCCCGGGCGCCAGCACGCTGGTGGCGCGCTTCGGCGGCGACGAGTTCGTGGTCCTGCTGGAGGCGGCCGACGGCGGGCCGGGCGGCGCGGTGCGTGCGCTTGCCGGCCGCCTGGCGGAGGCGCTGGTGGGCGAACTGGGCCAGCCGCTGCTGCTGCAGGGGCGGCAGGTGTTCATGGGGTGCTCGATCGGCGTGGCGCTGTTCCCCGACGACGCGGACGGTGCCTCCACGCTGATGAAGAACGGCGACATCGCGATGTACCAGGCCAAGGTGGCGGGCAAGAACTGCCACCGCTTCTACAGCCGCACCATGGACCAGGCCGTCGAGCGCCGCATGCGCATGGAACACGACCTGCGCGGGGCCTGGGAGCGCGGCGAACTGAGCCTGGCCTACCAGCCGATCTACCGCACCCGCGACCGCGTGCTGGTGGGCGCCGAGGCGCTGCTGCGCTGGCAGCACCCCGAGGACGGCGCGGTGGCGCCGGCGGTGTTCATCGACGTGGCCGAACAGAGCGGGCTGATCGAGGTGATCGGGCCGGAGGTGCTGCGCGCCGCCTGCCGCGAGGCGGCCGCATGGGCCACGCCGCCGGGTGCGGGCGAACCGCCGTTCGTGTCGGTCAACGTCTCCGCCCGGCAGCTGCGCAGCGGCGAACTGGTGGGGCAGGTCGCGGCCGCCCTGCACGAATCCGCGCTTGCGCCGGAGCGGCTGCACGTGGAGCTGACCGAAACCGCGCTGATCAGCGACGAGGCGAATGCGGCGACCCTGCTGGCGCGGCTCCGCCAGTCCGGGGTGCGGGTCTGGCTGGACGACTTCGGCACCGGCTATTCCAGCCTCAGCCACCTGCGGCGGGTGCAGGTCGACGGGCTGAAGATCGACCGCAGCTTCATCACCGACCTGCTGCGCGACCCGGACGACCTGGCGCTGACCAGCGCGATCGTGGCGATGGCGCATTCGATGGGGATCACCGTGGTGGCCGAGGGCGTGGAGAAGCAGGGGCAGTTCGAACTGCTGCGCGAGCGCGACTGCGACCTGGTGCAGGGCTACTGGCTGGGCGC
>CBFGMM010000083.1:0-9480 GCA_965649855.1 uncultured Thermomonas sp.
GCCTTCGGGCTGGGCGCCGGGCTGACCGAGGGGGCATCGCGCGCCTGGGCCATCTCCGCCGGCGCGTACTGGTCGGCATCGGCCGCATCGGCGCGCGCCACGGCCTGTTGCGCCACGCCGAGTTCCGCGGTGGGCGGCGGCAGGCTGGCGCAGCCGGCGAGCGCGAACGCCAATGCGAGGGCGCAGGCCAGCGCGTGCCGGGCGGCGGATAAGTGTGCGAAGCTTGGGCGCATATGGGGTTCCGTGCGGCGTGGGGCGTGCACGGGCATTGTGGGAAGCCGGCGGCAGGATCGCAAATCGCCGGCACGGGCCAGGGAACCAGCGCTATGGATATCGGCTACTTCCTCAAGCTGATGGCGGAAAAGAACGCATCGGACATGTTCCTCACGTCCGGTGCCCCGGTGAACATCAAGGTCGAGGGCAAGCTGCTCTCGCTGGGCAGCGCGCCGCTGCCCACGGGCATGGCGAAGAAGGTCGCCTACTCGCTGATGGACGAGAAGCAGATCGCCGACTTCGAGCGCGACCTGGAGATGAACATGGCGATCGCGGTGCCCGATTCGGGGCGCTTCCGCGTCAACGTGTTCCGCCAGCGCGGCGAGGTGGGCGTGGTGATCCGCGCGATCCGCAGCGTGATCCCCAGCATCGAGGAGCTGCAGCTGCCCGAGGTGCTCAAGGACATCATCATGGCGCCGCGCGGCCTGGTGCTGATCGTGGGCTCCACCGGCGCCGGCAAGTCCACCACGCTGGCCTCGATGATCGACCACCGCAACAGCACCTCCACCGGGCACATCCTCACCATCGAGGACCCGATCGAGTACCTGCACCGGCACAAGAAGTCGATCGTCAACCAGCGCGAGGTGGGGCTCGACACCCACAGCTTCCACGCCGCGCTGAAGAACGCGATGCGCGAGGCGCCGGACGTGATCCTGATCGGCGAGATCCGCGACGCCGAGACCATGGAGGCCGCCATCGCCTTCGCCGAGACCGGCCACATCTGCCTGGCCACCCTGCACTCCAACAACGCCGACCAGACCATCGAGCGCATCCTCAACTTCTTCCCCGAGGGCGCGCACAAGAACGTGCTGATGAACCTGGCGCTGAACATGAAGGCGATCGTCAGCCAGCGCCTGGTGGTCGGCGTGGACGGCCGCCGCCTGCCCGCCACCGAGGTGCTGATCAACACCCCGCTGATCCGCGACCTGCTGCGCCGCGGCCAGGTGCACGAGATCAAGCTGGCGATGGAAGAGTCGCTGCAGGAAGGGATGCAGAGCTTCGACCAGTGCCTGTTCCGCCTGTACAAGGAAGGCCGGATCGAGATGGAGGAGGCGCTGAAGGCGGCCGACTCGCGCGATGGCCTGGCCCTCAAGTTCCGCCTGTCCGAGGGCGCCAGCGGCGAGCACGACCCCTACGCGGACGTGTTCGCGCCCGGCATCTCGCACTGACCAGGCACCGCGCCGCCGCTCAGCGCGGCGGTGCGTCCGGCTGGCGCTCCGGCCGCGCCGCGTCGAACGCCGGCAGCGCGAGGCAGGCGGCCTCGATCCGCTGCAGGGTGGGGAACTGCCCCATGTCCACGCCGAAGCGGCGCGCGTTGTAGGCCTGCGGCACCAGGCAGCAATCGGCCAGTCCGGGCACGTCGCCGTCGCAGAATTCGCCGGTGGACGGATGGTCCGCCAGCAGCGCCTCGAACGACCGGAAGCCGCTGGTGATCCAGTGCCGCACCCATTCGTCGCGCTCGGGCTGGGGCACGTTCCATTCGCGCTCGAAGTACTGCAGCACCCGCAGGTTGTTGAGCGGGTGGACGTCGCAGGCCACCAGCAGGGCCAGCGAACGCGCCCGCGCGCGCTCGCGCGCCGTGGCCGGCAGCAGCGGCGGCTGCGGCCAGATCTCGTCCAGGTATTCCAGGATCGCCAGCGACTGCGGGATCCGGCGCTGGCCGTGGCACAGCACCGGCACCAGTTCCTGCGGGTTCACCTCGCGGAACCCGGGCGTGTGCTGCTCGCCGCCATCGCGGGCCAGGTGCACCGGCAGCAACTCGTAGGCCAGGCCCTTGAGGTTCAGCCCGATGCGGACCCGGTAGGCCGCGCTGGAGCGCCAGTAGGAGTACAGCTGCAGCGGCTCGCCCATGGCCTTTCCGTCGCGGTCCCCGAGGATGCGTTCACCTTAGCGGCCCGGCGCCCGGCGCGGAAGCGCGCCCGGGCCGCCGGCGGGCCGGTTCCGACCAGCGGCGCTCAGGGCGCCGGCTGGCGCTCGATGCGCTGCTCGATCGCGCCGAAGATGCTCGCGCCGTCCCGGTCCAGCACCTCGATCCGCACGCTGTCGCCGAACGCCATGAACGGCGTGCTGGGCTTGCCGTCGCGCAGGGCCTCCACCGTGCGCAGCTCGGCGAAGCACGAGGCGCCCAGCGCGGTGTCCTCGTTGGCCACCGTGCCGGAGCCGACGATGGTGCCGGCCGACAACGGCCGCGTCTTCGCCGCGTGGGCGACCAGCTGGGCGAAGTCGAACTGCATGTCCACGCCCGCCTCCGGGGCGCCGAACCACTTGCCGTTGACATGGGTGAGCAGCGGCAGGTGCAGCTTGTTGCCGCGCCAGGCATCGCCCAGCTCGTCCGGGGTCACGAACACCGGGCTCAGCGCGCTGCGCGGCTTGCTCTGCAGGAAGCCGAAGCCCTTGGCCAGCTCGCCCGGGATCAGGTTGCGCAGCGAGACGTCGTTGACCAGGCCGACCAGCTGGATGTGCGCGGCCGCCTGCTCCGGGGTGACCGCCATCGGGACATCGTCGGTGACCACCACGATCTCGGCCTCCAGGTCGATGCCGTAGTCCTCGCTGACCACCTTCACCGCGTCGCGCGGGCCGTGGAAGCCGGCGCTCACCGCCTGGTACATCAGCGGATCGGTATAGAAGCTCTCCGGCACCTCGGCGCCGCGCGCCTTGCGCACGCGCGCCACGTGCGGCAGGTAGGCGCTGCCGTCGACGAACTCGTAGGCACGCGGCAGCGGCGCGGCCAGCGCCTGCATGTCGAGGTCGAAGGCGCCGTCCGCGCTGCCGTCGTTGAGCGCATCGGACAGCGCGTTCAGGCGCGGCGCAGCGGTTTCCCAGTCCTCCAGCGCGCGTTGCAGCGTCGGCGCGATGCCGGTGGCGCGCACCGCCCGCGACAGGTCGCGCGAGACGACGACCAGGGTGCCGTCGCGGCCGCCTTCCTTGAGTGAGCCCAGCTTCATGGTGACCTTCAGCCCCGCCGTGATGTCGATGGCGGGAATTGTAAGTCGGTCGGTGGCGTGGCGCCCGCGCCGCGGTGTGCCACGCGCGACACGCCGCACGTACATCCATGTAGGCTCATCGGCGACATCCATGTCGCCGAAGGTCGCGTGTCGTCCCACCGCGGCACGGGCACCACGCCTTCATGCCATCACGCAGGGTCGCCCTGGAACCCCGCGGCGCGGTAGGTCAGCACCAGCGTGTCGCGGTGCCCGTGCGCCTCCAGCGGCTGGATCGGCGTGGACTCGTGGATCATCCGCGCATCGTCCAGCAGCAGCAGCGACCACGGTTCGGACAGGGTGAAGCGCTGGCCGTCGGGGCCGTCGGCCTGGAACACCCGGGTCTCGCCCCCCTTGATGCCGCGCCGCGCGAGCAGGAACACCGCCACGAAGTCCACGCCGTCGCGGTGCGCGCCTTCCGGCGTGGGGCGGCCCACGCCGTCGGTGGTGTCGATGCGGAACTGGTGCGCCTCGATGTGCCAGCGCGCCACCTGCATCCGCCGCGCGCACACGCCCGCCAGCGCCAGCAGCAGCCGCTGCCATGCGGGCCGCGCGACCACGCCCGGGTCCATCGGCTCGAACCAGCGCTCCATCCCGCCGTGCAGCGCGTTGTAGTCCTCGGATTGCCAGTGCATGCGGTGCGGGACCTGTCGCAGCTCGCTGCCTTCGGCGATGAAGCAGGAATGCCGGCGCTTCCGATAGCGGCCGCCATCCTTGAGGTACGCATCCGGCCGCAGGTCGTCCCAGCTGGGGACCAGTGCGTCCAGTTCGGACAGCGCCACGCCGGCCAGCCGGGCCACCGCCCCGGGGGCGAGCACCGCGAAGCCGCGTTCGCGCAAGGCGTCGTCCACGCCATCCAGCGGCGTCTGCGGGGCGGGGAAGCTGGCGACCATGGCGGCATCCGATGCGGTGCGGAATTGTCGCACCTGGGCGAGCGGGAGGGACCCGAACGCCGGTCCGCCCCCAAACGACAAGACCCGCCTTGCGGCGGGTCCTGGTGGAGATGGCAGCCCCGGATGGATTCGAACCACCGAATGCCTGAGTCAGAGTCAGGTGCCTTACCGCTTGGCGACGGGGCTATGCAACGGATTGTACTTCGCCCGAAACCGTTCGGGTGAAGCGCGTAGACCAGCGTTCCGTGGGTAGGAGTGGTAGCGCCGCCCGTACTTCGGTACGGGCAAGCTGCCACGACGCCCCCACGGGGCGCTGGGCTTAGCGCTTCGAGAACTGGGTGGCGCGGCGTGCCTTGTGCAGGCCCACCTTCTTGCGCTCCACCTCGCGCGCGTCGCGGGTCATGAACCCGGCCTTGCGCAGCTCGGTCTTCAGGGTCTCGTCGTACTCCACCAGCGCGCGGGCGATGCCCAGGCGGATGGCGCCGGCCTGGCCGGTGGTGCCGCCGCCCGAGGTGGTGACCTTGATGTCGAAGCTCTCGGTGTTCTTGGTCAGTTCCAGCGGCTGGCGCACGATCATGCGCGCGGTCTCGCGGCCGAAGAACTCGTCCAGCGGACGGTCGTTGACGGTGATGGTGCCGCTGCCCTTGCGCAGGAACACGCGGGCGACGGAGGACTTGCGACGGCCGGTGCCGTAGTTCTGCGAAATCTTGGAGGTCGCCATGATCAGATATCCAGCGTCTGCGGCTGCTGAGCAGCGTGCGGGTGTTCGGAGCCCTTGTAGACCTTGAGCTTGCGGTACATCGCGCGGCCCAGGGTGTTCTTCGGCAGCATGCCCTTGACCGCGATCTCGATCACGCGTTCCGGGTGGCGCTCCAGCGCCTGTGCCAGGGATTCGGTCTTCAGGTTGCCGACGTAGCCGGTGAACCGGTGGTACATCTTGTCGGTCAGCTTCTTGCCGGTCACCGCGATCTTCTCGGCGTTGATCACGACGAGGTAGTCGCCGGTGTCGACGTGCGGGGTGAACACGGGCTTGTGCTTGCCGCGCAGGCGGTAGGCCAGGGCTGCGGCCAGGCGGCCCAGGGTCTTGCCCTCGGCGTCGACGACGTACCAGTCGCGCTGGACGGTCTCGTTCTTGGCGATGAAAGTCTTCATGGGGAACTCTTCAGGGGTGCATGGTCGGGCTGGTTCCGCGGGCCGTTGCGGCCGGGGAACGTCGCCTCGCGTTGTCATTCCGGCCTGCCCGGGCGGGCATCGCTGGTCGAAACCAGGGCGCGAAAGGAGCGGGATGATAGCCCGCCGGCCGGCCCCGTGCAAGCCGCCGCGCCGGGCGCCTAGAATGCGCGCATGCCTTCCGCGCGCCGCCTCGGTGTCCTCGACCGCCTGCTGGATTCGGCGCAGAACGCGCTGTCCACCGTGGCGGGCAGTCCCCGCGCCGAGCGCCCGAACCCGGGCGCAGGCACCCCCGACGTGGTGCTGGACGAGGCCGAGCGCCGCCACGCCGCGGGCCTGATGCGCATCAACCACGTCGGCGAGGTCTGCGCCCAGGCGCTGTACATCGGCCAGGCCGCGGTCGCGCGCGACCCGGCCACCCGCGAGCAGCTGCTGGCGGCCGCGCAGGAGGAGACGGACCACCTGGCCTGGTGCGGCGAGCGCCTGCGCGAACTGGACAGCCGGCCCAGCCTGCTCAACCCGGTGTGGTACGCCGGCAGCTACGCGATCGGCGCGCTGGCCGGGCTGCGCGGGGACGGCTGGAACCTGGGCTTCGTGGTGGAGACCGAGCGCCAGGTGGAGGCGCACCTGGAACACCACCTGCACGCCCTGCCCGAGGCCGACGGCCGCAGCCGGGCGATCCTGCGCACGATGAAGGACGACGAGGCGCGGCATGCCGACCACGCCCAGGCCGCAGGCGCGCGCCGGCTGCCGCAGCCCATCCCCACCCTGATGGCCGGCGCCTCGGCGCTGAGGAAGTGGGTGGCGTACCGGCTCTGAACGCTCAGCCCGGCATCACCGCCCCGTCGCGCAGGCGCACGCGCGGCCGCAGGGTCACGCTGAGATCGACATCCATCAACTGCAGTTCGCCGTCCTGGATCATCGCGGTGACGCGCATGCCGCGGCCCAGCAGCGCGCCGGCCTGGGCCACCTCCTCGTCGTCCAGTTCCAGCACCGTGAGGTTGCGCAGGCGCGAAAGCGCCGCGCCGTTGCGCTTCCACCACGCCTCCGCCGCCTGCCCGCCGTAGCCCACCACCACCACCTGCGCGGCGCGCCCGCTGGCCTTGCGCAACCGAGCTTCGTCCGGCTGGCCCAGCTCGATCCACTGCTCGATGGCGCCGGTGTAGTCGCGCCGCCACAACGCCGGCTCGCCCTCGTCGCTGAGTCCGCGGCCGAACTCCAGGCGCTCGTCGGCATGCAGGGCGAAGGCCAGCAGGCGCACCAGCAGGCGGGTGTCGGTTTCGGACGGATGCTGGGCCAGGGTCAGCGCGTGGCTGGCGTAGTAGTGGCGGTCCAGGTCGGTGACCTGCAGCTCGGCCTTGAGGATGGTGGCCTTGGCGGCCATGGCGGGTCCTGTGGCCGCGGGGCCGGGTTCGGGTTGCGCCATTCTAAGGCCCGCCGCCGGGCGGCCGGCCGCGGACGTATCCTGCACGCCTGCGCCCGCACCGGCGCACGGATCCCGCCGATGAACACCCACGACTACGACCCCGACGACAACTTCGGCCACGCCTTCCATCCCCAAGCCGCGATCGGCGATGACGACGCGCTGGAACTGGTCGCCTGGCAATTCCTGCTGCTGGTCAACCCGGACGACGAGGACGCGGCGCTGCAGCAGTTCGCCGCCTTCCAGTCCGGGCTGGACGCGGGCGGCGAGGGGGCCGACGCGGCGCTGCTGCTGCGCGATGCCATCGACTGGAAGGCCGGCTTCCACGTCGCCGAGGACGACGCGCAGGGACTGATGGAGGCACTGGACGAGCTGGCGGCGCGCTGGCGCCTGCGCATCGACTGGGACCTGGACGATGACGAGGCGGGCCTTCCCGACACCGCGGCCCTGCTGGACCGCGCGCATGCGCAGCTGCGCGAACGCCATTACAGCCTGTGGACGGTGGACACCGGCGAGGCCACCCTGGCCGGCTGGATCACCCTCGAGCGCGACCTGGAAGCGATGCAGCAGGTGGCGACGGCGCTGGGCATGCCCGCGCGGCCCGGCCCGGGCTGACGCGCTGCGCACACGAAAAAGCCGGCGTGCGCCGGCTTCTCCATGCCGCGACCCGGGCGCTTCAGTCGATCAGGTTGCGCCCGTGGTAGAGCTCCTCGATCTCCCGCTTCAGTCGCGCCTCGATCTTCATGCGCTCCTTGAACGACAGGTTCTTCGCCTTTTCCTCGAACAGGTACTTGTCCAGGTCGAAGTCCTTGAGGTGCATCTTGGTGTGGAACAGGTTCTCCTGGTAGACGTTGACGTCCAGCATCTCGTAGCGCGCCTTGACGTTCTTCGCCAGGTAGTCCTGGATCGAGTTGATCTTGTGGTCGATGTAGTGCTTGCGGCCCTTCACGTCGCGGGTGAAGCCGCGCACGCGGTAGTCCATCACCACGATGTCGGACTCCAGCGACTCGATCAGGTAGTTCAGCGCCTTCAGCGGCGAGATCACCCCGCAGGTGGACACGTCGATGTCCGCGCGGAAGGTCGCGATGCCGTTGTCCGGGTGGGTTTCCGGGTAGGTGTGGACCGTGATGTGCGACTTGTCGAGGTGGGCGACCACCGCGTCGGAGATCACGCCCTTGGCGTCGGCCTTGTCGATCACGGGCTGCTCGGAGATCAGGATCGTCACCGAGGCGCCCTGCGGATCGTAGTCCTGGCGCGCGATGTTCAGGATGTTCGCGCCGATGATCTCCGCCACGTCGGTGAGGATCTGGGTCAGCCGGTCGGCGTTGTATTCCTCGTCGATGTACTCGATGTAGCGCCGGCGCTCGTCCTCCGACGCCGCGTAGCACACGTCGTAGATGTTGAAGCTCAGCGACTTGGTGAGGTTGTTGAAGCCCTGGAGCTTCAGGCGCGGCAGGGGCTTGACCACGTCGGGCGACTTCCTGGAACGGCAAGGCCGGGGATTATGCGGCAAAGCGACCAGGGGCGCTTGCGGACATTGCTCCCCGTCACAGAACGCCCTAAGCTGCGGCCAGTCCCCTGCCTAAACCTGCCATGAACGTTTTCCCCGCAAAGGTAGGTGTTCCGCGCCTGGCCAATCCGCTGGGCGCGGACCCCGCCACCATCGAGCGCTTCGTCGCGCACTGCCACCGCCGCAAGTACCCGGCGCGCAGTGACGTGTTCCGCCCGGGCGACGACGCCGGCACGCTCTACTACATCATCTCCGGCTCGGTCAGCATCATCGCCAGCGAGGAGGACGGCCAGGAACTGGTGCTGGGCTACATCGGCCCCGGCGAGTTCGTCGGCGAGATGGGCCTGTTCGTGGACACCGAGAAGCGCGGGGTGGCGCTGCGCACCCGCACCGCCTGCGAGCTGGCGGAGATCGGTTACGACCGGCTGCAGGCGATGCTCACCGCGCAGGCCAACGACGCCGCCCGCCTGCTCTACTCGATCGGCGCGCAGATCAGCCAGCGCCTGCTGCACACCAGCCGCAAGGCCGGGCGGCTGGCCTTCCTGGACGTCAGCGACCGCATCTACCGCACGCTGTTCGACCTCGCCAAGGAGCCCGACGCGCTCAGCCATCCGCAGGGCACCCAGCTGCGCGTGTCGCGCCAGGAGCTGGCGCGCCTGGTGGGCTGCTCGCGCGAGATGGCCGGCCGGGTGCTGAAGAAGCTGCAGGAAGACGGCAAGCTGCACGCCCGCGGCAAGACCGTCGTGGTCTACGGCACGCGCTGAGCCGGCCCGGGATGAGCCAGGCGTTCGCGACCGGCCACCACCCGCTCGGCACCGACCTGCGCAACGCGGTGCTGGCCGATGCCGACGACGTGGCCCGGCTGCTGTCCGAGATGGGCTACCCCTGCGAGACCGACGAGGCCGCCGAACGCATCGACGCGATCCAGGCCAACGACCGCCAGGCGCTGGTGGTGGCGCGCCGCGACGGCGCGGTGTGCGGGCTGATCGCGCTGGACTTCATGTACTACCTGCCGCTGGGCACCGTCACCTGCCGGGTCACCGCGCTGGTGGTCACGCCCACCGCGCAGGGCCTTGGCATCGGCCGCGCGCTGCTCAAGGAGGCCGAGCGCCGCGCCCGCACCGGCGGCGCGGCGCGGATCGAACTCACCAGCGGCGCGCAGCGCACCGAGGCGCACAAGTTCTACCGCGCCTGCGGCTACAAGGACAGTTCCGTCCGCTTCGTGAAGCA
>CBFGMM010000084.1:0-9307 GCA_965649855.1 uncultured Thermomonas sp.
GGTCCAGGGCGTCCACCTCGCCGGGGTCGCCTTCGCGCAGGCACAGGCGCGCGCGCTCCTGCGCCTGCCAGCGCACGTCGTCGACGGCGTGGGGGTCGGGTCGGTTGCGGTCGTTGGCGTTCATGCGGCGACTCCGATGCGTGGTGCAAGCAGCTCGCGCAGTTTCGCGCGGCTGCGGAACAGGTGGCTCTTGATGGTGCCTTCGGCCAGCCCGGTCATGGCGCTGATCTCGCCGATGGGCAGCTCCTCCAGGTGGTACAGCGTCAACAGGGTGCGTTGCAGCGGCGGCAGGCGCTCGATCGCCGCGTGCAGCTCGCGGTCCTCGCCGGCCTGCGCGTGCGCCGACTGCAGGTCATGGCCGTCGCCGATGTTCTCCAGCAGCGACAGGCCGTCCGCATCGTCCGCCACCTCCGCCAGCGGGATCCGCTTGCGTTCCAGGTGGCGGCGCGCCACCGAATACGCCACCTGCCCGATCCACGACTTCAGCGGACTGTCGAAGCGGTACTGGTGCAGGTAGCGGTGCACCCGCAGGAAGGCCTCCTGGCACAGCTCGCGGGTGTCCTCGGGGTGCCGCACCATGCGCTGGATCACGTGCCAGCACAGGCCCTGGTAGTCGCGCACCAGGCGCTCGAACGCGCCGGGCCGGTCCGCCAGCACGGCTTCGACCAGTTCGCGGTCCTCGTCCGGGGTCTCGGTACGGGTACTGGGCTGAGTCATGCAGGCAGGGATACGGGGACGGCGCGCCCGGTTGCAAGCATGCGCCCGATTCTTTTCCCGCGCCCCCTGCAACCGGACCCGCCGCCCCCGTATCCCTTGCCCCGAACGGCCAGTGCGGCCGCACCGACCCACCACGAGGACATCGCCATGAACTATGAATTCCTGATCCCCATCGCCCTGTTCGCCAGCATCGCCTACTCCATCAAGGTCGTGGTCGACGCCCGCGTGCGCAAGCAGCTGGTCAGCGGGCACGGCAGCCCGGAGCTGGTGCAGAGCCTGCTGGCCGGCGACGAGACCGCGCGCCGCCTGTCCTCCCTGCGCTGGGGCATCACCCTGGTGGCGCTGGCGGCCGGCTTCGGCATCGTGGAAGGCGCCGGCTGGGACAACCACGTCACCGCCGGCGTGATCGCCGTGCTGGCCGGCGCGCTGGGCCTGGGCAACCTGGCGTTCTACGCGGTCTCGCGCAGGCTGCGCTGAGCCGCCCCGCAGGGCGCGCCCTGCCGCCATCCGCGGGCGGGTATGCTGTCGGCCCCCAGCCGGCAGCATCTCCGCATGAACGACGACGCCAACAAGGGCCAGGACGCCACCTCCCCCGACAGCGCGGCCCGGGCCACCCCGCCCGACCGCATGTCCAGCGACCCGCGCAGCAAGTATTTCGACGAGGCCGTGCTGGAGCGCGGGATCGGCATCCGCTTCAAGGGCGTGGAGCGGCACAACGTCGAGGAATACTGCATCAGCGAAGGCTGGGTGCGGCTGCCGGTGGGCCGCTCGCTGGACCGCCGCGGCCAGCCGATGACGATGAAGGTCAAGGGGCCGGTCGAAGCCTGGTTCCTGGACACCGCCGGCGAAAGCGAAACGCCGGCTGACTGAGGCCTGTCCCCCGCTCGCATCGCGCGGCGGGCGGGCGCACACTCAGGCCGATCCCGCCGGAGGTGCGCCATGAACGCGAAACGCCTTGCTCCCCTCGTGCTGGCCGTCGGCTTCGCCCTGGCCGGTTGCGCCGCGTCCGGCGCCTCGGGGCTGCTGGCCGCCGATGCCCCGCGCGCCCTGCCCGGTAGCGGCCCGGTCACCGTGGCCTGGTCCGACCCCGCCGGCTTCTCCGAGCTGAAATACAGCGGCAACCGCTTCGAGTCCTCGCGCGGCGAATGGCTGACCACCCTGGCCGAATACCTGCGCGACCGCGCGCAGGCGCAGCTGCCGGCCGGCGAACGGCTGGAGCTGACCATCGTCGACGTGCAGCGCGCCGGCCGCTACGAACCGTGGCGGGGCATGAACATGCAGGACGTGCGCGTGGTGCGCGACATCTATCCGCCGCGCATGACCCTGCGGTTCCGCCACTTCGATGCAAGCGGCGCGCTGGTGTCCGAAGGCGAGCGCATCTTGCGCGACCCCGGCTTCCTGACCCACGCCACCCCGCTGCGCGACAGCGACAGCCTGCGCCACGAGAAGCGCCTGGTCGACACCTGGCTGCGGCGCGAGTTCCGCACCGCGGCCAACTGATCAGGGGCTGCGCCGTTGGAGCCGGCGGCGCATCGCCGGCTTCCGGTCACTCGCCAAGGCGATCGCGAAGGCGCTGTTCCTGCTCGCGCAGCTCGGGGGTGAACGCGTCGCCGAAGTCTTCCGCCTCGTACAGCGGGCGGATCTCCAGCTCGGACGGACCGGGCATCGGATTGGGGCAGCGCCGGGCCCAATCGATGGCCTCGTCCATCGACCCGACCTGCCATAGCCAGAAGCCGGCAACGAGTTCCCGCGCCTGCGCGAACGGACCCGGGACCACCGTTCGCTGCGTTCCGTCGAATGCGATGCGCACCCCGTGCGCGCTGGGCTTCAGGCCGTCGCCGGCCAGCAGCACGCCGGCATCGAGCAAGGCTTCGTTGAATTTGCCCATCGCCTCGAACAGGTCCGCGCCCGGCATCACCCCGGCCTCCGAATCCGCGGTCGCCTTCACCAGTACCATCACCTTCATGTCAACTCCCTTCATGCGTGGCGTCGGGACGGAGTCTGCACCCGTGGGGGCGTGTCGGCACGTGCGGGGATGGGGCGGGCCAGGGCACCGCGCCGGGGCGGGTGATCGCGCATTCACCCGACCATCGCGGCGACGTCCCTAGCGTCGCCGCCATTCCGCACCGCACCGCGCCGTGCGAACCCACCACCGCGAACTCCCGGAGCGCCGCATGCGCCTGCTCGTCCTGCTCGCCGCCCTGGCCATGCCCGTGGTGGCCTGGCTCACCAACACCGGCACCTTCGGTCCTGACAACGGCACCATGTCGGACCGGTATCCCACCCTGCTGGTGGCGGCCGGCTATGCCTTCGCGATCTGGGGCCTGATCTTCCTGCTGGACCTGGCTTACGCGGGCTGGCAGGCGACCGGCGCGCGCACGCAGGACCCCACTCTGGCGCGCATCGCGCCGTGGGTGGCCGCCGGCTTCGCGCTCACCACCGCCTGGATGCCGCTGTTCGCCATGGCCCAGTTCTGGCTATGCCTGCTGGTGATCTTCGGCGCGCTGGCCTGCCTGGTGCGCTGCGCGCTGCTGCTGTCGGACGATGCAGCCCCGGTGCAAGGGCAGCGAGTGTGGGCCTTCCTGCCGTTGTCGCTGCACGCCGGCTGGCTGTCCCTGGCCGCGTGGCTGAACCTGGCGCAGGTGATCGTGGCGTACGAACTGTTGCCCACCGGCGACATGCTGGGGTGGAGCCTGGTGCTGCTGGCGCTGGCCGCGGCCATGTTCTTGCTGCTCAACCGGCGCATGCGCGGCAACCTGCCCTTCGTCGCCGCCGCGTTGTGGGCACTGGCGGCGGTATATGTGAAGCAGTCCGCCAGCGACCTGCCTGGCGCGCAGGTGGCGGCCTGGACCGCGGTCGCCATCGCCGTGGTGCTGGCGGCGCAGACGGTGCTGCTGCGGCGCAAGGCCGGCGACCGGTCCATGGGGCCGGCGCGCGCCTGACGGGAGACGCCGCAGGGCGGGGTGGCGGCCGCGGCATCCGGTCCGCCCCTGCCGGGATTCGTCGCGCCCCGCGCGGGTTCCGTCGCGACCGGGCTTCCCGGGCGTAGGGGCACCGATATGCTCGCGGGCAACCCAACGGTGCGCCCGCCCATGATCAAGTCCTTCTTCCGGCAATTCTTCTTCGTGCTGCGCGTGGCCATCCCCTGGGGGCTGGCGGTGCTGCTGTTCGGCTTGCTGTACGACATGATCCCCTTCATCGGGCGGCACGAGGGACCGGTCATCCTCGCAGGCACCGCGGTCATGGCGCTGGTGGTGACCGGCGCGTTCTCGCACCTGCACCGGGTGCGACTGATCGCCGGGCGCACCGATGCCGACGCCCTGCGCAACCGGCAGAAGCGGCTGATCGAGATCCCGCTGGAACCGGGCCAGGCCTTCGACCTGCTGGAGGCGGCGATCCGCGAACTGCCGGGCATCGAGCAGGTGCAAAGCGCGCGCGACAGCCTGCAGCTGAAGGCCAAGGTGGCGCGCCCGCGCACCTACGGCGAGCATCCGCTGCGCCGCTGGAACCCGCTGCTGTGGTTCGGCCTGCCGCGCAACCAGCTGCAGGCCACGGTGACCCCGGGCGAGGACAGCGGCCGCGCCACCCTGATCTGCGAGCCGGAGAACCCGGCCTGGAGCGACTGGTTCCTGGTCGACGACGGCACCAACTACGAGAACGCCGAGGCGATCGTGCGCGCGATCACCCGCCGCGTGGGCGAGCTGCGCCGCGGCGAGCGCGCCAGCGCCGAGCAGACCGCCGTGCAGAAGGAACTCACCGAGGCCAGGTTGCACCTCCTGCATGCGCAGGTTGAGCCGCACTTCCTCTACAACACGCTGGCCAGCGCGCAGCTGCTGGTGCGCAGCGACCCGGAGCGCGCCGAGTCGATGCTGGGGCACCTGATCCAGTACCTGCGCCGCTCGCTGCCCAGCGCGCAGGACGAGATGTCCACCCTGGGCGCGGAGCTCGAGCGCGCGCTGGCCTACCTCGAGATCCTGAAGATCCGCATGGGGGAACGCCTGCAGGTACAGGTGGACGTGCCCGAGCCGCTGCGCGCCACCCCGTGGCCGGCGATGATGCTGCAGACCCTGGTGGAGAACGCGATCAGGCACGGGCTGGAGCCGCGCACCGGCGGCGGCACCGTGTGGATCCGCGCCCGGGCCACCGACGATGGGGTGGCGGTCACCGTGGCCGACGACGGCGAGGGCTTCAACGGCAGGACCAGCGGCACCGGCATCGGCCTGAGGAACGTGCGCGAACGCCTGCGCCTGCGCTACAACGGCGATGCCACCCTCAGTGTGATCGCCAATTTCCCTGCCGGGGTGGCCGCCACCATCACCGTGCCGCCCACGGCGGCGCAGCGGAGCCACGCCGATGGCTGAGGCACGCACCTGCATCGTGGCCGAGGACGAGGCGATCCTGCGCCAGTCCCTGGTGTCGGAACTGCGCCGCGCATGGCCGGCCCTGCAGGTGGTGGCCGAATGCGAGGACGGCGCCAGCGCCGTGGAGGCACTGGCCGAACACGCGCCGGACGTCGCCTTCCTGGACATCCGCATGCCCGGCCTGACCGGGCTGGAAGTCGCAGCGCTCGCCGCGCAGGCCAGCCCGCGCACCCGGATCGTGTTCGTCACCGCCTACGACCAGTACGCGGTCGATGCCTTCGAGCGCGGCGCGATCGACTACCTGCTCAAGCCGGTCAAGCCGGAACGCCTGGACGCCACCGTCGCCCGCCTGCAGGCGCGGGACACGCTGCCGGATCCCGTATCGCTGGCGGCCCTGCTGGACACCCTGGGCGCGTTGCCGCGCGCTGCCGGCGCCCCGGAGCCACTGACCTGGCTGACCGCCAGCGCCGGCCGCGAGACCCGGCTGGTGCTGGTGGACGAGGTGGCCTACTTCCGCGCCGACCACAAGTACACCACCGTGGTCACCGCCGACGGCGAGGCCCTGCTGCGCACGCCGCTGCGCGAACTGCTGCCGCGGCTGGACCCGGCGCACTTCAAGCAGATCCACCGCTCCACCATCGTCAACCTGCGGGCGATCGCCGGCATCGTGCGCGACGACAGCGGGCGCGGCACGGTGCGCCTCAGGCAGCGCCCGGAGACCCTGGCCGTCAGCCAGCCGTTCATGGCCCTGTTCCGCCACATGTGACGCAACGCGGGGCCGTCGGCCCCACGGATGCCGCGCTGACGCGTCAGGCCACGCGCAGGGCGTGCAGCGCGCGCTCGATCTGCTCCAGCGGGGTGTTGGTCCAGTCCTTGGCCACTTCGGCCAGCATCCGCTGGTTGACCGTCTTGTGCAGCTGCGGCCGGATCTCGCCCAGGGTGGTGGGGTCGGCGGCCAGCACGATGTGATCGAAGCCGTTGCGCAGGGCTGAGGCATTGATGCGGTCGGCCAGGACCTTGGCGAAGGCCGCCTCGCCCACGTCGTTGTCCTGCGGCTGGCTGCCGGACGGGCCGGCATCCATCGCGTCCGACGGATCCATGGTGTCGGCCTGGTGCAGCTTGAGCGCGGACTCGTCGCCCACGTTGCGGAACAGGCGCGCGGAGCGGCCGTCGGCCACCACCACCAGGGTGTCATTGGGGATCATCGACATCGTCTGCCTCGTGCATGAAGGGGAGGCGGCGACGCTAGCCCCCGGCCGGTGACCGCGCCGTGCACGTGGTGCGGGCGCCGCCGACGAATCGGCGGGCCGCCCGCGGGCCGGGGGGGCTCGGGCCCCGCGCGCGACCGGCGACGAGACGGTATCGGCGGTCGGGGTGCCGCCGACCGGGACGCGTGGGGTTAGGCGCGCCCCGGCCGGCGGCGGGAACTCAGCGGCAGCGGAAGTACGGCGTGGGCGCGACCGCGTAGCTGCGGTTGCTGGCATAGCCGCTGCTGTTGCCGTAGCCCACTCCGAAGTCGCGCTCGCGGTGCACGCGGGCGGCCTGGGGACGGGTTCCGCCGTCCCCGCGGCGCGAGGTGAGGCGGCGCTCGACGTAGGCGCTGCTGGTGGGGGACTGGGTGCGGAACATGTCGCTCTCCTGTTGTGGTGTGCTGGTAATGTAAAACACCAGATCATTGATTGCATGGGCTGGAAGTCATGCCCCGGCCAAGGGATGGGAACGGTTCAGCAAATCCCCGCCAAACCCTTGTGGATCAATGGATGCGGGCATGCGGCGGTTGGTTGCACCCGGCGCGTGGGTCCCGACCGGCGGTCTCGCCCGGCGAGACCGGAAGGTGTACAAATGTCCACCATGGACGACGCCTTCCCCGACCTGCCCCCCCAACGCGCCGCGGTACTGGCCTACCTGCGCGGCGAACTGGCCGCCGGCCGCGCGCCCAGCCTGGCCGAGATCGCGCACGCCTTCGGCTTCGCCTCGCGCAACGCGGCGCAAAAGCACGTGCAGGCGCTGGTCGCCGACGGCCTGCTGGCGCAGTCGCCGGGTCGCAAGCGCGGGCTGCGCCTGCCCGGCGCGCCGGCCGAACTGCTGCCCCTGCCGGTGCTGGGCCGTGTGGCCGCGGGCCAGCCGATCGGCGCGGACATCGGCCTTGAGCAATCGCTGTGGCTGGACCGGCGGCTGTTCTCGCCACGGCCGGACTACCTGCTCAAGGTGCAGGGCGATTCGATGATCGACGACGGCATCCTGGACGGCGACCTGGTCGGGGTGGCGCGCGCCAGCGACGCGCGCGACGGGCAGACGGTGGTGGCGCGGATCGACGGCGAGCTGACCATCAAGCGCCTGCAGCGCAGGCACCGGGTGCTGCGGCTGCTGCCGCGCAACCCCGCGCACGCGCCGATCGAGGTGGCGCGCGGGCAGGACTTCGCCATCGAGGGCGTGTATTGCGGCCTGGTGCGGCAGGGCTGATGCAGGCGGCCGCTTCCATCGATGCCCTGCTGGCCGCGCGCACGGTGTGGCATGCCGGTCGCCGCCCCGCGCAGGCCCAGCCTGGCGAACCCACCGGCCACGCGGCGCTGGACGCGCTGCTGCCGCAGGGCGGCTGGCCGCCGCGCGCGCTGACCGAGCTCCTGCTGCCGGCCGACGGGGTGGGCGAACTGGCGCTGCTGCTGCCCACCGTGGCGCGTCTGACGCAGGCCGGCGGCACGGTGGCGCTCATCGCCCCGCCCTACATCCCCTACGCCCCCGCGTGGCAGGCGGCTGGGGTGGAACTGGCCGCGCTGCAGCTGGTGCAGGCCGCGCCGCGCGATGCGCTGTGGGCCTTCGAGCAATGCCTGCGCAGCGGCGCCTGCGCGGCGGTGCTGGGCTGGCCGCAGCAGGCGGACGCGCAGGCCCTGCGCCGGCTGCAGGTGGCGGCGGACAGCGGCGAGTGCCTGGGTTTCGCGATGCGCGATGCGCGGCATGCCGCCAACCCCTCGCCGGCCGCGTTGCGCCTGGTGGCCAGGCGCGATGCCGGCGGCAACACCCACTGGCAGGTGCGCAAATGCCGCGGCGGCCCGCTGCCGTCGCGCGCCTTCGCGCAGCACGCGCATTGAGCCGCGCGCATGCTCTGGGCCTGCGTATTGCTGCCGCAGCTGGCGCTGGACGCCGTCCTCCGCCGCCTGCCTGATCCCACCGCGCCGCTGGCGCTGGTGACCGGCCCGGCGCAGCTGCGCACCCTGCATGCGGTGAACCCGGCGGCGGCCCAGGCCGGCCTGGCCCCGGGCATGCGCCTGCCGGCCGCGCAGGCATTGCTGCCGGGCTTCGCGATGGTGGAGCACGACCCGCAGGCGCAGGCGCACTGGCAGCGCTTCCTGGCCGCATGGGCCTACCGCCACAGCTCGCTGGTCAGCGCGCAGTGGCCCGGCTGCATCGTGCTGGAGGTGCGCGCCAGCTTCCGCCTGCTGGGCCCGTGGCCGCGGATCGAGGCGCGCCTGCGCGGGGAACTGGCCGCGCTGGGCTTCGCGCACCGCATCGCGCTGGCGCCCACGGCGCGCGCGGCGCGGGTATTCGCCGGCCTACAGGATGGACTGGCGCTGCCGCACCCGGGCGCCATGTCCGGCATGCTCGACCGGGTGCCGGTGCGGCGGGCGCAGCTGCCGGGCGATGCCGGCCAGCGCCTGCAGCGGATGGGCGTGCGCGACCTGCGCAGCCTGCGCGCCCTGCCCCGCGACGCCGTGCGCCGGCGGGTCGGGCTGCCGGTGCTGGAGCACCTGGACCGCCTGTACGGCCAGGCCGACGACCCGCTGGCCTGCTACGCGCCCCCGGAGCACTTCGACGCGCGGCTGGAACTGGCGCAGGAGGTCGACGGCTACCTGCCGCTGCTGTTCCCGCTGCGCCGGCTGCTGGGCGATTTGTGCACCTTCCTGTCGATCCGCGACGGCGGCGTGCAACGCTTCGTGCTGCGGCTCGAGCACGCCCGCGACACCCGCGAAGACCAGCGGCACACCGACGTGGAGGTGGGCCTGCTGGCCGCCGAGCGCGACCCGGCCATGCTGCTGGAAGTCACCCGCAGCCGGCTGGAACGCACCAGCATCCCGCGGCCGGTGGTCGGCCTGCGCCTGCTGGCGCGCGAGCTGCCGCCGTTCGTGCCCGCCGCGCGCGACCTGTTCGACCAGCGCAGCCAGCAGCAGCTGCCCTGGCCGCGGCTGCGCGAGCGCCTGCGCGCCCGCCTGGGCGACGACGCCGTGCACCGC
>CBFGMM010000085.1:0-9061 GCA_965649855.1 uncultured Thermomonas sp.
CCTCCACCTGGTCCGGCTGCACCGCCAGCGCCGCCTCGTACAGCTCGCGCGCGCCACTGCCGTCATGCGCGCTGAGGCGCCCGTCGCGCAGCGCCTGCGCGGCGCGCTCGCGCAAGGCCGCGCTTTCCGACGCCGGCCAGGAACGCTGCACGACCAGCCCCACCCAGCCCAGCGCCAGGATCATCAGCAGCGCAGCGCAGGCCGCTACGATGCCCGCCCTGCGCCGGCCCGCCGGGGTCAGTACCCGCCACTGGGCGCGCACCTCGCGCGCCAGGCGCGCCGCGACGTTCATCCCCGTCGCGCCGACTGCACGCCCGGCAGGGCCTCCAGCCGGCCCAGCAGCAGGCCAAGCTGGCCGAAATCGGCGATCCGCAGGCGCAACTGCACGCGCACCCGGCCCTGCCCCGCGCGCAGCTGGTCCGCGTGCATTCCCTGCACGCTGATCCCGTGCTGCGCCATGAGGTTGGTCACGTCCCGCAGCAGGTGCCTGCGGTCCACGGCATCCACCCGCACCGCCACCTCGTGGCCGCCCCGCGCACCCGCGCCCCACTCGACCGGCAGCACGCGCGCCGGGTTGCGCTCGGCCAACCGCCGGAACGCCGCGCACTCCGGGCGGTGGACGCTGATCCCGCGCCCGCGGGTGAGGTAGCCGAGGATCGCCTCGCCCGGCAGCGGCTGGCAGCAACGCGCCACCTGCGCCAGCAGGTTGTCCACGCCCTGCACGGTGACCGCGCCCGACACCGTCGCCGCCGCCCTGGGCTTCGGCGCCGGCACGCTGGCGGTCGGGGCCTCTTCCGGCGGGCGCTCCAGTTCCAGCAGCAGCCGGCTCACCTGGTTCGGACCGATATCGCCCAGCGCCACCAGCACCAGCAGGTCGTCCACGCTGGCGACGTGGAAGCGCGGCAGCACCGGGTGCAGGTCCGCCTGCAGCAGGCCCAGCCGCCGCAGCTCGCGCTCCAGCAATTCGCGGCCGGCCTGCACGTTGCGCACGCGGTCCAGCTTGTGGAACCACGAACGCACCTTCTCGCGCGAGCGGCCGCTGGCCAGGAACCCGGCGCTGGCCTGCAGCCAGTCGCGCCGCGGTTCGGCGGTCTTGCCGGTCAGGATCTCGACCCGGTCGCCGGTGCGCAGCACGTGGTTCAGCGGCACGATGCGGCCGTCCACCTTCGCGCCACGGCAGCGGTGCCCGACCATGGTGTGCACCTGGTAGGCGAAATCCAGCACGGTGGCGCCCTGCGGCAGGTCCAGCACCTCGCCCTTCGGCGTCAGCGCGTACACGCGGTCCTCCTGCAGCTCGCTGTCCATCGCCTGCAACGGCGCCGCGTCGCCCTCGCGCGCGGCGTCTGCGGCCTGCTCCAGCAGCCTGCGCATCCAGGCGATGCGCTTGTCCATCGCCGCGCCGCCGGCCGCGCCGCCTTCCTTGTAGCGCCAGTGCGCGGCCACGCCCAGTTCGGACTGCGCATGCATCTCGCGCGTGCGGATCTGCACCTCCAGGGTCTTGCCCTCGGGGCCGACCACCGCGGTGTGCAGGGAGCGGTAGCCATTGGGCTTGGGCCGCGCGATGTAGTCGTCGAATTCGCCCGGCACCGGCGACCACAACGCATGCACCGCGCCCAGCGCCGCATAGCAGGCGGGCACGTCGGCCACCAGCACGCGCAGGGCGCGCAGGTCGTGCAGCGCGTCGATGTCCGCGTCCTTGCGGCGCATCTTCTTCCAGATGCTGGTGATGTGCTTGGGCCGGCCGGCCACGTCGGCGGCGATGCCCTGCGCGGCCAGGGCTTGGCCGAGTTGCGCGCGCGCCGACTCCACGTAGCGCTCGCGCCCCCCGCGGCTGTCGTCCAGCTGGCGCGCGATGCGGGTGTAGGTCTCCGGCTCCAGGGTGCGGAAGGCCAGGTCCTCCAGCTCCCATTTCAGTTGCCAGATGCCCAGCCGGTTGGCCAGCGGCGCGTGGATGTCGCGGGTCATCTGCGCCAGCGCGCGCCGCTCCGCCTGCGGCAGGCGCGCGGCGGCGCGCATGCGCGTGAGTTGCCGCGCCAGCACGATCGGCACCACCCGCAGGTCGCGGACCAGCGCCAGCAGCAGCCTGCGCATCCCCTCGGGATTGCGTCCGCCGCCGTGCGCGCGGTGCAGCGCCCAGACCTGGCTGGCGGCGCGCTGGCCTTCCAGCAATGCGTGCAGGCGTTCGGGAATCGCCACGCCACGGTGCTCCGCGACGACGGGCAGGTCCACCGCGGCATCCAGCAGGGTGGCCGCCAGCACGTCGGCATCCGCGTTCAGCGTGGCCAGCACGTCCAGGGTGTCGGCCAGCACGGCCGGCGGGTCGCGCATCGGCGCGCCGCCCTCGGCCAGTTCCCGCCAGAGCGCGGACAGCGCGGGCGGCAATGCGGCATCGGGCAGGCGCGCCAACGCGGCGGCCCAGCCGTCGGAGGTGGGGGACTCGGCGACCATGCGCTAACTTAGCCCGCGCACCGTGAAGCGGACAGCGCCTAGCCGGAACGCAGGCGCTCCAGGCGCGCCGCCAGCCGCTTCGGCGACACCCCGGCGCGCGCGCCCAGTTCCTGCGCGAACACCTGCACGCGCAGTTCCTCCAGCTCCCAGCGCAGCGCCTGCGCGTCCGGGTCGCCTGGGTCCGCGCCTGCCAGCGCCTCGGCGAACGGCTGCAACTCGAGCATCCGCGCCTGGTCGCGCGCTGGATCGCGATGGGCGCGTTCGGCGCGCAGCGCCAGCGCCTTCAGGTAACGCGGATAGTCGGCCAGCGCCTGCGCGGGCACCTGGCGCAGGAAGCCAGGCGGCACCAGGGCATCCAGGTGCGCGCGCATGTCGTCCAGGTTGCCGCGCGCCCAGCCCATCAGCTTCGCTTCCAGCGCGGCACGCACCTCGGCCACGCGGGCCAGGATCGCCTCCGCCTGGTGCAGCCGCCGCATCGCCTCGCCGAACAGCGCGCCGGCGATGGCGTCACGCCGCTGCGCGAACGCGTCCGCGTCGCGGATCGAGAGGAGGTCGTCCGCTGCCAGCGCGGCGAACGCGCCCTCGACCAGGTCCGCGCGCAGCCGGTCGGCGTCCTTCAGTCCGTCGCGGCGCGGATCGGCGGCTTCGATGGCCGCGTACAGCAGCGAGGACTTGGGCTGGACGGGCAATTGCTTGCGGGCCTGCTTCAGCTTGTCCGCCAGCGCGATCGCCAGCAGCCGGCGCACGCCCTGCGGATGCAACCGCTCGGCGACCTCGCGCTGCGCATGCACCGCCAGCGACGCCGTGGGCCCGTCGTCCTGCAGCGCCGGGTAGGCGGGCACGCCCCCGGCACCGGGCACGCTGGTCGGCACCGGCTGCGGTGGGAATTCGACCAGCCCATCCCGCGCCATGCCCTGCGCGGCATGGCGCGCGAACGCGTCGGCCGCGCGTTGCCCGAACTGCTGGCGCAACGCCTGCAGGTCGCGGGACTCCGCAAGGACATGGCCGGCCCGCCCGCGCCTGCCGTCCGCATCCAACAGGCGCAGGTTGGCGCGCAGGTGCGGTTCGATCGCTTCGGCATCGAAATCCGGCGCGCCCACCTCCACGCCCGAGAGCCGCTTCAGGAAACGCGCCAGCGCGCCTTCGATGGCATCCGCCTCGGGTTGCGCGTGCGCCTGCGCGAACGCGCGCCCGAAGTCCGGGGCCGGCACGAAGTTGCGGCGCAGCGCCTTGGGCAGCGAGCGGATCAGCGCGGTCGCCTTGTCCGCCAGGAATCCCGGCGCCAGCCACGACAGGCGCGCGGGATCCAGGGCATTGAGCAGGTGCAGCGGCACCGCGACGGTCATGCCGTCGTCCACCGCGCCGGGGTCGAAGCGGTACTGCACCGCCAGCCGCGCGTCGCCCAGCGCCAGGTAGGCGGGGTACAGCGCGGCGTCGGTCTGGTCCGCCACCAGCAGGTCGTCGCGCGACCACTCCAGCACGGCCTTCTGTTCCTTCGGCAGTTTCGCCACCCACGCGTCCAGCGCCTGCGCGTTGTGCACGTGCGGCGGCAGCCGGTCCAGGTACCAGCGCGCCTGCCAGTCCTCGTCCACCACCAGCCCGGCGCGGCGCAGCTTGGCTTCCTCTTCCTTCGCGGATTCCAGGGTGCGCAGGTTGCGCGCGAGGAAGGCGCTGCGGGTGTTGATCTCGCCGGTGAGCAGGGCCTCGCGGACGAAGATGCCGCGCGCCTCCTCCGGGAACAGCGCGCCGTAGTGCACCGGCTTCTTCGGCGCCAGCACCAGGCCGAACAGCGACACCTGCTCGCTGCCCAGCACCCGGCCCTGCGCGCGCGACCAGCGCGGATCGAAATGCCGGCGCGCCAGCAGGTGCGGCAGCTCGGCGATGGCCCAGTCGGGCTCGATCGCGGCGTTGGTGATCGCCCACACCCTCTCGGTATCCAGCAGGGTCGCCGACAGCACCCACGGCGGTGGCCTGGACGCAAGCCGCGAACCCGGGAACAGCTGGAACCTGCGGCCGCGCGGTCCCTCGTACACGCCGCGGTCGCCGCGATGGCCCACCTGGGTGGGAAGGCCGGCGATCAGGGCGCGATGCAGGGCGGCGAAGGACGCGGCGTCGAACCCAACATCCTGCGTGGCGTCACCCGGCGATGTTGCAGGCGCCCCCTTGCCTGCCGCGGCGTCCCAGCCCAGCTCCTCGCATTGCAGCTTCAGTTGCCGGTGCAGCTCCCACCACTCGCGCAGGCGCAGGAAGCCGAGGAAATGCTTGTCCGCCCACTTGCGCAGCTGCGACTGGGTCAGCTCCTCGTGCGCCGCGCGGTAGGCCTGCCACAGCTTCAGGATGCCCACGAACTCGGACTTGCCGTCGGCGAACTGCGCGTGCGCGGCATCGGCGGCGGCGCGCGCATCCGCCGGGCGCTCGCGCGGGTCCTGGATGCCCAGGAAGCTGGCGATCACCAGCATCTCGCGCACCACGCCGTGCGCATTGGCCGCCACCAGCATGCGCGCCAGCTTCACGTCGACCGGCAGCCTGGCCATGGTCCGGCCGATGCCGGTCAGCTTGCGATGGGCATCCACCGCGCCCAGCTCGCCGAGCTGCTGCCAGCCGTCGGCCACCGCGCGGGCATCCGGCGGCTCCAGGAACGGGAACCTGTCGATGTCGCCCAGGCCCAGCGACAGCATGCGCAGGATCACCCCGGCCAGCGCGGCGCGGCGGATTTCCGGATCGGTGAACGCAGGCCGCGACGCGAAATCCGCCTCGGAATACAGGCGGATGCAGGTGCCCGGCGCGATGCGGCCACAGCGCCCCGCGCGCTGGTTGGCGCTGGCCTGGCTGACCGGTTCGATGTGCAGGCGGTCCAGCTTCTGCCGCGGGCTGTAGCGCTTGACCCGCGCCACGCCGGGATCCACCACGTAGTGGATGCGCGGCACGGTCAGCGAGGTCTCGGCCACGTTGGTGGCCAGCACGATGCGCCGCTGCGAGCCGGGCTGGAACACGCGGTCCTGGTCCCTGGCCGACAGCCGCGCGTAGAGCGGCAGCACCTCGGTGTGCCGGTACTTGCGCTGCTCCAGCGCACGGTGCGCGTCGCGGATCTCGCGCTCGCCGGGGAGGAAGACGAGGGTGTCGCCGATGCCGCGATCCCGCTGGATCTCGTCGCAGGCGGCGACGATGCCGTCCAGCAGGGAGCGCTCGCCCTCGCGCTCGGCGTCGCCCTCCAGCGGGCGATAGCGCAGTTCCACCGGATAGCCGCGGCCTTCCACGTCGACCACCGGCGCGCCGCCGAAGTGCGCGGAAAAGCGCTCGGTGTCGATGGTGGCCGAGGTCACGATCAGCTTCAGGTCGGGGCGCCGCGGCAACAGCTGCTTGAGGTAGCCCAGCAGGAAGTCGATGTTGAGGCTGCGCTCGTGCGCCTCGTCGACGATGATCGTGTCGTAGCGCGACAGCCAGCGATCGGCCTGGATCTCCGCCAGCAGGATGCCGTCGGTCATGAACTTGATCGCGGTCTGCTCGCCCACGGCGTCGTTGGACATTCTTCCTTCAAATCGCACCTGGTAGCCCACCGCGCCGCCCACCGGCACCTGCAGTTCTTCCGCGACCCGGCGGGCCACCGAACGCGCCGCGATCCGCCGCGGCTGGGTGCAGCCGATCATCCCCGCCGCGCCACGACCCGCCAGCAGGCACAGCTTGGGCAGCTGGGTGGTCTTGCCGCTGCCGGTCTCGCCGGCCACCACGACCACCTGGTGGCCGCCGATCAGTTCGATGAGTTCCTGCGCATGCGCGGTGATCGGCAGCGCCGCATCCAGCTGTGGCCGTGGCAACTGCGCGGCACGTCGCTCACGCTCGGCCGTCGATGCCTGCAGGGCCTCGACGAAGGCCTTGCGCGGCGCGGGATCCGCGGGCCTGGCCTGCCACTTCGCCCACAGCCCCAGCAGCCGGCCGCGGTCGCGCGTGCGCGCGGCGTCGATCGCCGGGCGTGCCTGCGCGGGCGTGGCGTCTCGTGGAACTGCGGCTGCGGGGTCGGGGGCGGGCATGCGGGAGCGGCGGCCTTTCATCGCGGCGCAACGCCGGGGGCCGCTATTGTCGCCGGATCATCCCCAACAGGAAGGCAACCATGGCCAAGCAGAAGTCCGCCGGCAAGGCCGGCAAACCCGTGAAGCCCGCCGCCTCCGCGCCCGCCTCCGTGCCCACCGCGCCGCATCCGGACGGCGCGCCCGGCATCGACATCGGCATCAACCCCAAGGAGCGCGCCAGGATCGCCGATGGCCTGTCGCGCTTCCTGGCGGACAGCTACACGCTGTACCTGAAGACGCACAACTTCCACTGGAACGTCACCGGCTCCATGTTCAACGCGCTGCACACCATGTTCGAGACCCAATACACCGAGCAGTGGAACGCGCTGGACGAGATCGCCGAACGCATCCGCGCACTGGGCTTCAACGCCCCGGGCAGCTACGCGGAGTTCGTGAAGCTGACCTCGATCAAGGAGGAGCCCGGCCTGACTGATACGGCCAACTGGCGCGAGATGGTCCGCCAGCTGGTGGCCGGCAACGAGGCGGTGTGCCGCACCGCGCGCAAGGTGCTGGACGTGGCCGACGACGCCGACGACGCGCCCACCGAGGACCTGCTGACCCAGCGCCTGCAGATCCACGAGAAGTACGCCTGGATGCTGCGTTCGCTGTTGCAGTAGCGCTTACCGCACGCACCCGAACGCGTCCGAGGCGGCGCGCGGCAGGGGGCGTTGCGTCGAGCCGCACTGGTTGTGCGGCGCGGCGAGTCGGGCCAGGGACGGCCCGACCGAGCCGAAAGCAATGCCCCCTGTCGCGCGACGCCGGGCCAGGGAGCTGCAGCAGCTTCTCCACTTTTCCCGCCCCGGGCCGCGAGCCAGCCGGGGTATCGCTCTCCCTCGATCGGGCCATCCCTGGCCCGACTCGGGCGCGCGCCATCCATGGCGCGCTTGACGCGACACCCCCGGCACCACGCGTCCCTCTGGTGGGTGCCCCGCTAGCCCTACACAAGCAAGAGCACCACGCCGACTCCTTACGCGCAGCCGGTTGCTACCCTATCGCGATGCAAGATCGCGCCCTGACCCAGCTCCGCCACGTCTTCGGTTACGACAGCTTCCGCGGCGAGCAGGCGCACATCGTCCAGCACGTGGCCGAGGGTGGCGATGCCCTGGTGCTGATGCCCACGGGTGGCGGCAAGTCGCTGTGCTACCAGCTGCCGGCGCTGCTGCGCGACGGCACCGCGATCGTCGTCTCGCCGCTGATCGCGCTGATGCAGGACCAGGTGGAAGCGTTGCGCCAGCTTGGCGTGCGCGCCGCGTTCCTCAATTCCAGCTTGGATGGCGATGCCGCGGCACAGGTCGAGCGCCAGTTCGCGGGCGGCGAGCTGGACCTGCTGTACGTCGCGCCCGAGCGCCTGCTCACGCCCCGCTTCCTGGCGCTCATGGAACGCACGCCGCTGGCGCTGTTCGCCATCGACGAGGCGCATTGCGTGTCGCAATGGGGCCACGACTTCCGCCCCGAGTACCGCCAGCTGACCCTGCTGCACGAGCGCTGGCCCGCGGTGCCGCGGATCGCCCTGACCGCGACCGCGGATGCCCCCACCCGGCGCGAGATCGTCGAGCGGCTGGCCCTGGAAGACGCGCGCCAGTTCGTCAGTTCCTTCGACCGCCCCAACATCCGCTACAGCGTGGTGGCCAAGGACGACAGCCGGCGCCAGCTTCTGGCATTCCTGGAGGACCACCGCGGCGACAGCGGAATCGTGTACTGCCTGTCGCGGCGCAAGGTGGACGCCACCGCGGCGATGCTGGTCGAGCGCGGGGTGCGCGCCCTGCCCTACCACGCCGGCCTGGATGCGGCCGTGCGCGCGGACCACCAGCGTCGGTTCCTGCGCGAGGACGGCGTGGTGATGGTGGCGACCATCGCGTTCGGGATGGGCATCGACAAGCCCGACGTGCGCTTCGTGGCGCACCTGGACCTGCCCAAGTCGCTGGAGGGCTACTACCAGGAGACCGGGCGCGCCGGCCGCGACGGCGAGCCGGCCGAGGCGTGGCTGGCCTACGGCCTGGGCGACGCCGTGCTGCTGCGGCGGATGATCGAGGACGGCGACGCGGGCGACGAGCGCAAGTGGCTGGAACGCGGCAAGCTGGACGCGCTGATCGGCTATTGCGAGTCCACCGCCTGCCGGCGGCAGTCGCTGCTGGAGTATTTCGGCGAGCCGCATCCCGGCGCATGCGGCAATTGCGACAACTGCCTGCAGCCGCCGGTGACCTGGGATGCCACCGAGGCCGCGCGCAAGGCGCTGTCCTGCGTCTACCGCACCGGCCAGCGCTTCGGCGCGGCGCACCTGATCGACGTGCTGCGCGGCGCCGACACTGCCAAGGTGCGGCAGTTCGCGCACCAGGCGGTCAGCACCTATGGCATCGGCGGGGCCCTCGACGCACGGCAATGGCGCGGGGTGTTCCGCCAGCTGGTGGCGGCGGGCCTGCTGGAGGCCGACATCGAGGGCCACGGCGCGCTGCGCCTGACCGGCGCGGCCACGCCCGTGCTGCGCGGCGAGCAGCGGCTGCACCTGCGCAACGACGCGCCCGGGCGCGATCGCCGGCGCCCGCGCC
>CBFGMM010000086.1:0-8951 GCA_965649855.1 uncultured Thermomonas sp.
AGGAACTGCAGGCCGCGGTTGGTGTACTTCTTGGCGATGGAGATCACCAGGCGCAGGTTGGCCTCCACCATCTCCTTCTTCGCCTTGCGCGCCTTGGCCTCGCCGTAGGCCATCGCGCGGCTGATGTCCTTGAGGTCGGCCAGGGTGACCCGCATCGCCTGCTCGATGGCGATGGTGGCTTCCTGCTCGGAGATGATCTGCTCGCGCACGTCGCGCAGGCCGGAGCCCCACTTCTGCTTGCGCTTGAGCAGCTCGTCCACCCACTCCAGGTTGGTCTGGTTGCCGTCCCACGCCTTGATGAAGTCCTTGCGCGGCATGCGCGCCACGCGGGTGGACAGGTCCAGGATGCGGCGCTCGTGCTCCTTCACCTGGTTGACCACGTCGCGCAGCTTGCGCACCAGGGTGTCGGTCAGGCCCAGCGGCAGCTTGAGGCTGGTGAAGATCTCGGCGATCTCCTCGCGCGCCTTGAGCACGGTCTTCGCGGACGGGCCGTTCTTCGCATAGGCCTTCTGGAACTTCGCGCAGGCGGCGGCCAGCGCCTCCATGCGCGCCGCGACCTCCAGCGGGTCGGGACCGGTAGGACCCGCCTCTTCCTCGGCGTCGTCCTCGTCCTCGTCCTCGTTCTCGTCCTCGTCGCTCTCGGCGGCCTCGAGCGCGGCGGCCGCGGCCTCCTGCTTGGCCTCCTCGGCGGCGGCAAGCTCTTCGGCGGTCTCCACGAAGCCGACCACGATCTCGCCCAGGCGCTTCTTGCCCGCCTTGTGCAGCTCGTAGTCCTCCAGCAGCAGCTGCGCCGACCACGGGAAGCTGGCCAGCGCCGCGTTCATCTGGTTGAGGCCTTCCTCGATCCGCTTGGCGATGGCGATCTCGCCCTCGCGCGTCAGCAGCTCCACGGTGCCCATCTCGCGCATGTACATGCGCACCGGGTCGGTGGTCCGGCCGCCCTCGGAATCCAGCGCGGTCAGCGCGGCGGCGGCCTCCTCGGCGGCGGTGTCGTCGACCTCGCGGCCGCTGCCGGACTGGCCGGCCAGCAGCAGGGTCTCGGCATCCGGCGCAACCTCGTGCACCTCAATGCCCATGCCGTTGATCATGCCGATGATGTCTTCGATCTGCTCCGGGTCGACCATGTCGTCGGGCAGGTGGTCGTTGACTTCGGCGTAGGTCAGGTAGCCCTGCTCCAGACCCTTGCTGATCAGGATCTTGATGTCGGACTGGGGGGCTGTCTGCCGTTCGTTGGCCATGGATCGGGCTACCGTTGTGTAAGGGGCGCGAGCGCTGGGTCGCGCCGGGGAACCCAGCATTATACCGCTGGCCCCGGGGCTTGCCTGCCGGCGCGCTGAACCACCCCGCGCCGAACTCAGGCCTGCAGCAGGAAGGTCACGGGCCCGTCGTTAGCCAGGCTGACCACCATATGGGCGCCGAAACGGCCGGTTTCCACCCCCGGGGGATGGCCCGCGCGGCAGGCCGCGACCAGCTGGTTGAAACGGGCCTCGGCCTGCCCGGGGGCCGCGGCGGTGGTGAAGCTGGGGCGCATGCCGCTGCCGGTGTCGGCGGCCAGGGTGAACTGGCTGACCAGCAGCAGGCCCCCGCCGGTGTCGGCCAGCGAACGGTTCATGCGGCCGGCGTCGTCGGCGAACACCCGGTAGCCCAGCAGGCGCTGCGCCATGCGCGCCACCTGCGCGTCGCCGTCGCCCGGCTGCACCGCCACCAGCGCCAGCAGGCCGGGGCCGATCGCGCCGACCACGGCATCGTCCACCCGGACGCTGGCTTCGGAGACGCGCTGGATGAGGGCGAGCATCCCGCATTGTAGGAGCGGCAGGAGCCGCGATGCGCTGCCGCATGGCTGGTCGCGGCTCACGCCGCTCCTACACAATGGACCGATGAGCGAATTCGCCGCCGCCCTGCTGTACGCCCTGGCCTGGGGCGTGGCGCGCCTGCCGTGGCCGGTGCTGCGCCGGCTGGCCGACGGCGTGGCCGCGCTGTCGATCGCGGCGAATGCCCGCGAAGCCCGGGTTGCGCGCCGCAACCTGGAACTGGTGATGCCGGAGCTGCGCCCCGCGCAGGCGGAGGAGTTGCTGCGCGACATCCTGCGCACCACCGCGCGGCAGGCGTTCGAGACCCTGCGGCTGTGGACGCGACCAGCCGCGCGCAACCTGCACGACATCGCGCAGGTGCACGGCGGCGAGCTGTTCGATGCCGCCCTGGCGGACCCGCGCGGGGTGATCGTGGCGGCCCCGCACATGGGCAACTGGGAGCTGCTGAACCAGTGGCTGGCGGCGCAGACGCCGCTGGCGATCCTGTACCGGCCCCCGGAGTCGGCGGTGGGCGAGGCCTTCCTGCGCCGGGTGCGCGCCAACGCCGGCGGCGCCGTGGAGCAGGTGCGCGCGGAACCGGCCGGCGTGCGCGCCTTGCTCAAGCGCCTGCAACGCGGCGGCGTGGTCGGGATCCTGCCAGACCAGCAGCCCAAGGCCGGCGAAGGCGAATTCGCCCCGTTCTTCGGCAAGCCCGCGCTGACCATGACACTGCTGGGGCGGCTGGCGGCGCGTGGCGACGCGCGGGTCCTGCTGGCCTGGTGCGAGCGCCTGCCGGGCACGTCGCCGCCGCGCTTCGCGCTGCATGTCCAAGCCGCGCCGGACGGCATCGACAACCCCGACCCGGCCCGCGCCGTGCGCGCGCTCAATGCGGCGGTGGAGGCGATCGCGCGGCGCGACCCGGCGCAATACCAGTGGACCTACAAACGCTATACGCTGCGCCCGCCCGGCAGCGGCGAAGCCAATCCCTACCACGACCTGTACTGACATGACCGATGCAACGGCGGGCACGGCGCCCGGCACCCGCGGCGCACCCGCAGGCTGGACGGCACCGCCGGCGCGCGCGGTGCGCCTGCATGCGGGCTGGCTGGCGCTGCTGTTCGCGGCGATCGCGCTGGCCGTACAGGCCGCCTCGCTGCTGGCATGGGACCGCGGCGATGGCTGGCAGGCGCCGGCGCTGGCCGCGTTGCTGGCGGTGGCCGCCGCGGCGCTCGGCGGCGTCATCGGCGCCCGCCTGCGCCACCAGCGCTGGCGGCTGGACGAGGAAGGCCTGTGGCTGCGGCAGGGCCGGCTGTGGACGCGCGAGACGCGGGTGCCCGCCAGCCGCGTGCAGCACGTCGACCTGAAGCACGGGCCGCTGGAGCGGCGCGCACGGCTGGCCACCCTGGTGGTGCACACCGCCGCGGCGCAGCTCTCCGGGATCACCGTGCGCGGCCTGGACGCGGCGGATGCGCTGCAGCTGCGCGATGCCCTGGCGCGCCAGCTCGACGACGCCGGCGACGCGCTCTAGGCCGTGGCCGACCACGCCGTGGTGCCGGACGCATTGCCGCGGGACGGGCTGGAGCACCGCCTGCATCCGCTGTCGTGGCTGTTCGTCCTGATCGCCTCGCTCAAGCAGTTCATCCTGCCCCTGCTGGCGCTGCTGCTGGCCGGCCGCGGCGACCGCCACGACCTGTGGGGGCTGCTGGCGGTGGGCGCGCTGGTCGCGACCTCGCTGTTGCAGTACCTGACCTATCGCTACAGCCTGCGCGGCGACGGCATCGTCATCCGCAGCGGATGGCTGCACCGCAGCCTGCGCGAGATCCCGTTCGCGCGCATCCACAACGTCGACCTGCACCAGTCGCTGCTGCACCGCCTGGCGGGCGTGGCGGAAGTGCGCCTGGAGTCCGCCGGCGGCAACAAGCCGGAAGCGCAGATGCGCGTGCTGCGGATGGACCAGGCGCTGGCGCTGGAAGCGCTGGTGCGCCAGCGCGGGCAGGCCGCGACGGCCCCGGACGCGGGGCACGAAGCGCCGCCGTTGCTGGCGCTGCCCGTGGGCGAACTGGTGCGCCTGGGCCTGATCGACAATCGCGGCATGCTGCTGGTCGCGGCCGCGTTCGGCGCGCTGGCGCAGGCCGGGGAGAACCTGTTCGGCGCACTGGTCGAGCGCTGGGGCCGGGTCGCCTTCGGCTGGTGGTCGCAGCAATTCGGCAGTGCACTGCGCGACACCTGGCCCGGCACGCTGCTCGCGGCCGCGAGCCTGCTGGTGCTGGCGGTGCTTGCGATCCGGCTGCTCTCCGTGGCGCTGGCCGTGCTGCAGTTCCATGGGTTCACCCTGCGCGAGCAGGACGGCCGGATCACCGTGGAGCGCGGCCTGCTGGCACGCTCGCGCGCATCGGCCAGGCGCCGCCGGATCCAGGCCTGGGCCTTGCACGAGGGCGTGCTGCACCGCGTCTTCGGCCGGCGCAGCCTGCGCGTGCAGACCGCCGCCGGTCGTGGCGACCAGCAGGAACGCCGGCACGGCCTGAAGGAGCTTGCGCCGATCGCGCCACCCGCGGCCTGCGACGCGCTGATCCGGCATTTCCTGCCGGACGCAGGATGGGGCGCGCTGGACTGGCAGCCCCTCCACCCGCGGGCATGGTGGCGCGTCGCGCTGCCCGGCAGCCTGTTGCTGCTGGTGGCGACCGGCGTGCTGTGCTGGCGTTTCGGGCCATGGGGCGCGGCCACCCTGCTGCTGTTGCCCGCGCAGCTGTGGCGCGCGCGGCGGATCGCGCGCGCCTGCGGCTGGGCCTGCAACGGCCGGCTGGTGGCGTGGCGGACCGGCTGGCTGGCGCGGCGCTGGGATTTCGCGGAGCTGGGCAAGCTGCAGGCGCTGCGGCTGACCCAGTCGCCGCTGGACCGCCGGCTGGGCATGGCCGGACTGCTGCTGGACACCGCCGGGGCCGCGCCGTTCGGTGCGCCCCTGCACCTGCGCCACCTGCCGCTGGACGCGGCGCGCGCGCTGTCAGCGCGGGTCGCGACGGAGCTCGCCCGGCGCCGCCTGCAGTGGTAGCTGCTGCGCGGGCAGGGCCCGCCAGTCGCCTGCCCGCCAGACCTGGATCCAGCGGTTGCGGAAGCGTTGCTGCGCGATGGGTTGCGGCCCGGCCGCGCGCCAGTCATCGCGCGTGTTCACCACGATCCAGTGGCCGGGGTTGCGCTGCGCCCAGTCGCGCGCGCCGGCCTCGTCCAGGATCTCCAGCGGCTCGCGCAGGCGCCCGGCGAAATGGAACTGCAACTGGTATTCGCCGAGGAACGCGATCCGGTGCCCGGCGCGCTGCGCCTGGCCCAGCAGGTGCGCGGTGGGCGTGAAATCGAACTGCGCGCGCAGCAGTGGCGTGAACCCGGCATGCAGCAGCGCCGCCGCCAGCAACACCCCGCAGGCCTGCACCGGCAGGCTGCGCCAGCGCAGCATGGCGCCACCCACCAGCAGCAGCCCGGCGCCCGCGACCGGCAGGGTGGCCAGCAGCGCCGGGGGAAACGGCTGCTCGACGCGGGCCGCGTACGCCCCCGTCGCCACCAGCAGCAGGCCCAGCGCCGCCACCAGCAGTGCCGGGGCGATGCCCAGCCGCGGCCGGGCGTGCGCCGCCACCGCCAGCAGCAGGGCGTAGGCCGCGAAATCCGGCAGCAGGTAATACGGCTGCTTCCCGCTGACCAGGCTGAAGGCCAGAAGCGTGCCCACCAGCCACGTCCAGGCCAGGCGATTGTCGCGGTCGCGCCACAGCGCCGGCACCTGCCTCCACCACCATGCCTGCCACCACCACGGCGCCATCAGGACCAGCAGCATCGGCAGGTACCACCACGCCGGCTGCGCATGGTCGAAGCTGTCGTGCACGCGCCCCGCGGTCTGGGTGACCAGCAAGGCTTCGCGGTATTGCGGGTCGCCCAGCACCAGCGCAGGCACCAGCCACAGCGCGAACAGCGCGGACCCGGCCAGCACCGCGAGCGCTGCGTTGCGCGCGAAGCGCGCGCCATGCTGCCTCGCCAGCGGGTGCCACAGGCGCGCCGCGAGCAGCGGGATGCCCAGGTGCAGCAGGGCCACCGGCCCCTTGGCCAGCAGCCCGAACGCCACCGCCAGCGCGAGGCCGGGCCACCACGGCCGCCAGGCCCCGCCATCGCGTCGGCACAGCGCCAGCAACCCGCCCAGCACCGCGACCACCAGCGGCAGCTCGTACATGATCTGCAGCGCGAACAGGAAGTAGAACCACAGTCCCGCCATCGCCCACGCGGCCAGCGCCGGCAGGCCGCCGCGCTCCGGGTACAGGCGCCCGGCCAGCGCGCCGGTCTGGGCGATCGCCACCGTGCCCAGCAGGACCATCAGCAGGCGCGGCCAGACATCGCCCACGCCGCCGACCAGCCATCCCGCATGGATCATCCACGGCAGCAGCGGGGTCTTGTGCGAATACGGCTCGCCATTGAACAGCGGCACCAGCCAGCTGCCCTGCTCCCACATCTCCCATGCCACCGCCAGGGTGCGGGTCGAATACAGCGGCACCGGCCCGTGCAGGAAGATCGAGGCCAGCGCGATCGCGGCCCAGGCCAGCAGCGGCGCGCGCAGCTCGCGCAGGCGGGCCGGCACGGTCGAGGGCGGCATCAGGGTTCCCGCCCGCGTCGCAGCCACGCCAGGCCGTCCCGGTAGAACGCCTCCAGCTCGCCGAGCTTGTCCTCCAGCCGATGCCCGGACAGGTCGTAGGCGCGTCGCCGGGGCCGCTCGCGGTGCAGGTCGCGCAGCGCGGCGGCGGTCGCGTCCACGTCGCCCACCGGGACCAGCGGGCGTCCGACCAGCGGCGCCAGGTGGGTGGCGCCTTCGCTGGCGCTGGCCAGGATCGGCAGGCCCGCCTGCATCGCCTCCAGCAGCACCAGCCCGAACGGCTCGGAGCGCGCGGTGCTGACGAAGGCATCGAACGCCGCCAGCCAGTCCTGCGGCGCCTCCACGAAGCCCGGCATCAGCACCGATCCCGGCGCGCGCGCGCGCAGCGCCGGCCATTCCCGGCCGCCACCCACGATCGCCAGCCGCGTGCCGGGCAGCGCGGCGGCCACGAACGCATCCAGCAGCACGTCCAGGCCCTTGCTGCGTTCCACGCGGCCCAGTGCGCCCAGCAGCAGGGTGTCGTCGTCGATGCCGTGCGCGGCGCGGATCCGCGCGCGCGCGTCCGCCGATGCCTCGCGTGGCAGGGTCCAGTTGTCGACCTGCGCGCTGCGCGCGCGCAGCGCCGGGGGGATGGCGGCGAGTTGCCATGGGGCGATGGCGACCAGCCCGTCCATCCCGGCGTGCTGGCGCGGCTTGTAGCGGATGTGCAGGGTGGCCACGCGCAGGCAACCGGCCAGCCCGCGCACCGCGCGGCAGGCGCCGCTCAGGTGCGCATGCGCCACGTCGGGGCGCAGCCGCTTCAGCGCATGGCGGGCACGCAGCGGCGCCAGCAGGTCGCCGACCACCACCACCTTCACCCGCGGATCCACGCGGTGGCCGATCGCGTCGCGGGCGTCGCGCATCGCCGCGCGCCGCAGCACCAGCGTCACCTCATGCGCGCGCGCCTGCGCGGCCGCCAGTTCCAGCACGTGGCGCTCGGTCCCGGCGAAACGGCTGGTCAGCAGGACGTGGGCGATGCGCATGCGGGGTCCGCGGCGGGTGGCCCGATATACTCGCAGCCCCGCATGCAAACCGCACCCCTGCCCCCGTTGCCGCCGCTCTCCGGCGTGGTCGTCGCCTGCAACGAAGCGGACCGCATCGCGCGCTGCGTGGCGTCGCTGGCGGCGGTCTGCCGGGAAGTCGTGGTGCTGGACTCGGGTTCCACCGACGCGACCGTGGCGATCGCGCAGGGCCTCGGCGCGCGCGTGTCGCACCAGGCCTGGCTGGGCTTCGCCGCGCAGAAGAACGCGGCGATCGCCCTGGCCACGCAGCCGTGGGTGCTGCTGCTGGACGCCGACGAGTGGCTGGACGCGCCGGCGCAGCAGGCGCTGCGCGACCTGTTCGCCGGCCCGGTGGAAGAGGCCGACTGCTGGCTGCTGCTGCGGCGCACGCATTTCCTCGGGCATGCGATGCGCGCCGGCAGCTTCGCCAGCGAACCCGTGCACCGGCTGTTCCGGCAGTCGCTGCGGCATGCGCTGGTGCCGGTCCACGAATACCTGGACGTGGCCGGTCGGCGCGTTTCGCGTTCCACCATCCGCGTGCAGCACGACACCGCGCGCAGCGCGGGCGAATACTGGGACAAGCTGCAGCGCTATGCCCGGTTGTGGGCCGCGGAGCAGCGCGCGCGCGGCAGGCGCAGCTGGCGCGGGCGGGGCATGCTGGCGGCGACGGCCTACCTGGTGAAGAACCTGGTGCTGCGCGGCGGCTGGATCGATGGACGTGCCGGTTGGCGTTTCCACCGCCTGCACGCGCGTTACGCGCGGTTGAAGTACGACCTGCTGGCGCAACACGCCGACTGAGGGCGCGTCGCGCTCAGGCAGCCTTGCGCAGCCGCGCGTAGAAGAACCCGTCCATGCCGTCCTCCCCGGGCAGGCGCTGCCGGCCGGCGCCGGACGCGCGGCCGAAACGCGGGTCCAGCGGCTCGGGCGAGGCGTCCGGGGTGCGCGCCAGGAATGCCTGCACCTGCGCTTCGTTCTCCGCGCGCAGGATCGAGCAGGTGGCGTACAGCAGCGCCCCGCCCGGGGCGAGCATGCGCCACGCGGCGTCCAGCAACCGGCCCTGCAACCCCTGCAACGCGGCCAGGTCGGTTTCCCGGCGGTGCAGCAGCACGTCGGGCTGGCGCCGCACGATCCCGGTGGCGCTGCACGGCGCATCCAGCAGGATCGCGTCGAATGGCTGGCCGTCCCACCAGGCATCCGGCTGCGTGCCGTCGCCCGCCACGGCGTGCGCCGCCAGCCCCAGCCGGGCGAAGCCCTCGCGCATGCGGGCCACGCGCACCGGGTCGAGGTCCAGCGCCACCAGCTGCAGCGACGGATCCCGCTCCAGCAGGTGCGCGGCCTTGCCGCCCGGCGCGGCGCACGCATCCAGCACCCGCGCGCCCGGCGGCGGGGCCAACGCGTCGGCCACCGCCTGCGCGGCCCCGTCCTGCACCGACACCACGCCCTCGGCGAAGCCCGGCAGGGTCGCCACCGGTTGCGGCGCCTCCAGCAACACGGCGT
>CBFGMM010000087.1:0-8839 GCA_965649855.1 uncultured Thermomonas sp.
GCGCCGTCCCCGTGCCAGTTCCAGTCCAGGCCGGCGGGCCGCAGGCGCAGCGCGCGCCGCTCCTGCTTCAGGCCCGCGCGCTCCAGGCCACTGCGCAGGCGGGTGGCGGTATCCCCCTCCAGCGCGGTCAGCTCCAGCGCGCGCGCGGCATCCGCGCTGCGCAGCTCGCCCTCGCCCCACAGCGGGCCGGTGGGATGGATGTCGAAGGCGTCCAGCCGCGCCTGCAGGGCCTCGGTGAACGGCTCGGGCCCGAACACGCTGCGGCTGCCGTCCAGCATCCAGACCTCGCCTTCGAGCGCGGCGTTCCAGCTGGCGGCCCGGACCCGCGCATCCAGCACCCGGTTGAACAGCTCGGAGCGCGCGGCGGACAGCAACATCGCGCGCTCCTCGCGCTTGACCCGGCGCCCGGCGAACATCGCCACCGCCTGCGCCACGTTGCCGCCGCCGCGGCCGAAGCGCTGCTCGCCGAAATGGTTCGGCACGCCATCCCGGGCGATGGCCTGCAGCCGGGACTCGATCACGCCCGCGTCGCCGGCCACGTCGCGCAGCACCAGCACGAACCGGTTGCCAGCCAGCGCGCCGCGCGGCAGCTTGCGCGCATGCCAGGCGTGGTCGAGCACGCGCAGGTCGTCCGACTGCAGGGCCGCGAGGTCCGGCGCGACCTTCTTCGGCAGCCAGACGGTGAAACGCTGGCGGGTGACCGCATGGCGATCCTTCAATCCCGCATGGCCGATCGCCGATTCGTCCACTCCCGCCCAGGCGGCGATCGTCTTCGCGGCGAACGCGGTGTTCATGCCGCGCTTTTCGATGCTGAGCAGCAGGTGTTCGCCCGAGCCACTGGCTTCGAAGGACGGCAGTTCCTCGACGTAGAAGTCCTCTGCAACGCTGCGGATGCGCGCCGACAGCACCGGCGCGCCATGCGCGCGCGCCAGCTCAGACATCGCGGACCAGCAGGCAGGCGGCCTGGGCGGCGATGCCCTCGCCGCGGCCGGTGAACCCCAGGGCTTCGGTGGTGGTCGCCTTGACGCTGACGGCATCGACGCCGATCCCCAGGTCCGCCGCGATGCACGTGCGCATCGCCTCCGCGTGCGGCCCGACTTTCGGCCGCTCGCACACCACGGTGACGTCGCAGTTGCCGACGCGCCAGCCGCGTTCGCGCAGCAGCGCATCGCAATGGCGCACGAAGGCGCGGCTGTCGGCGTCCTTCCAGCGCGCGTCCGACGGCGGGAAATGCCGGCCGATATCGCCCAATGCCAGGGCGCCGAGCATGGCGTCGCACAGCGCGTGCAGCACCACGTCGCCGTCGCTGTGGGCCAGCACGCCGCGGTCGTGCGGCACCCGCACGCCGCCCAGCATCACGTGGTCGCCTTGGCCAAAGGCGTGCACGTCGAAGCCGGTGCCGATCCGGATGTCGCTCATGGGCCCCGCCTCGCAAGCAGGAACTCGGCCAGCGCCAGGTCGGCGGCGGTGGTGACCTTCAGGTTGTCCTCGCGGCCCTCGACCAGCACCGGACGCAAGCCCAGGCGCTCGACCGCCATCGCCTCGTCGGTCACCGCGACGCCCGCGGCCCTGGCCTCGAGCAAGGCACGTTCCAGCAGGTCGCGGCGAAAGGCCTGCGGCGTGAGCGCGCGCCAGAGCCCGTCGCGCGGCTGGGTGTCCCGGATTCGCCCATCGGTCCCGGCGCGCTTGAGCGTGTCGCGCACCGGCGCCGCGAGGATCGCGCCATCGGCGCAGGCATGCGCCGCGTCGACCAGGCGCGCGAGGTCCCCGGCATGCAGGTTCGGTCGCGCGGCGTCGTGCACCAGCACCAATGCGTCGCCGGCGACATCGGCGGGCAGGGCGCGCAGCGCCGCGAGCACGGAGTCCGCGCGTTCGCCGCCGCCGGCGCAGGTCAAGACCGGCTTGCCGTGCAACGACGTCCAGCCGGGCCAGTGCGCGTCGTGGGCCGCCAGGGCCACCACGGCGCCATCGATGGCGTGATGCGACAGCAAGGCGTCCAGCGCGTGCGCGATCAGCGGCTTGCCCGCCGCCTGCAGGTACTGCTTCGGCACCGCGCCGCCGAACCGGCGTCCGCTGCCGGCCGCTGGCACCAGCGCCCACGCCCGACGATCCGTCGCGTCCCACGTCATCGGCGCGCGGGTTCCGCCGGCACGGACGCGGCAGCCGGGCGCGTCGCCGGCGCATCATCCACCACCCGGTAGAAGGTTTCGCCGGGCTTGACCATGCCCAGCTCGCTGCGCGCGCGTTCCTCCACCGCGGCCTCGCCGGACTTCAGGTCCTCGACCTCGGCGGCCAGCGCATCGTTGCGCTGCCGAAGCCGGAGGTTCTCCGCTTCCTGCGCGGCCACGCGCTGCTTCAACGCAGCGACCTGGCGCTGCCCGCCGCTGCCCAGCCACAGGGTGTACTGCAGCCAGCCCAGCAGCAGCACCAGCACCACCAGCAGCAGGCGGAGTGGCTTCAACGCACCCGGTCCGCCCGGCGCGCGAGCGACACGAAGGCGTCGCGCCCGGCGTAGCGCGCATCCGCGCCCAGCGCCTGCTCGATCCGCAGCAGCTGGTTGTACTTGGCCACCCGGTCGCTGCGGCACAGCGACCCGGTCTTGATCTGGGTCGCGGTGGTCGCCACCGCGATGTCGGCGATGGTGGTGTCCTCGGTCTCGCCGGAGCGGTGCGAGACGACCGCCGCGTAGCCCGCCGCATCCGCCATCGCGATGGCTTCCAGGGTCTCGCTGAGGGTACCGATCTGGTTCACCTTGACCAGGATCGCGTTGGCCACGCCCTGGGCGATGCCGTCGCGGAAGATGCGCGGGTTGGTGACGAACAGGTCGTCGCCGACCAGCTGCACGCTGCCCGACAGGCGCTGGGTGAGCAGCGTCCAGCCGGCCCAGTCGCCCTCGTCCATGCCGTCCTCGATGCTGACGATCGGATACTGCGCGCACCAGTTCGCCAGGAAGTCCACGAACTGCTCCGGGGTCAGGCGCTTGCCTTCGCCGGTCAGGTGGTACTTGCCGTTGTCGAAGAATTCGCTGGCCGCGCAGTCCAGGCCCAGCAGCACGTCCTCGCCCGCCTTGTAGCCGGCCTTGCCGATCGCCTCCAGGATGGTTTCCAGCGCCTCCTCGTTGCTGCGCAGGTCGGGCGCGAAGCCGCCCTCGTCGCCCACCGCGGTGGACAGGCCGCGGCCCTTCAGCACCGACTTCAGCGCATGGAAGACCTCGGTGCCGGCGCGCAGCGCCTCGGAGAAGGTCTCGAAGCCGACCGGCAGCACCATGAATTCCTGCAGGTCGACGTTGTTGTCGGCATGCGCGCCGCCGTTGATGATGTTCATCATCGGCACCGGGAGGGACGGCCGCCAGCCGGCCGGCCGCTCGCCCACGGTGGACAGGTACCGCCACAACGGCACCCGGCGCGAGGCCGCGACCGCGTGCGCCGCAGCCATCGACACGCCCAGCAGCGCGTTGGCGCCCAGCCGGCCCTTGTTCTCGGTGCCGTCCAGGTCGATCAGGCGCCGGTCCAGCGCGGCCTGGTCCGCCGCGTCCATGCCCTGCAGCGCCTGCGCGATGGCCCCGTTCACCCCGGCCACGGCCTTCTGCACGCCCTTGCCCAGGTAGCGGGTCCTGTCGCCGTCGCGCAGCTCAACCGCTTCCTTGGTGCCGGTGGATGCGCCGGACGGGACCATGGCGCGGCCGAAGCTGCCGTCGGCGAGGGTGACCTCGGCCTCCAGCGTGGGGTTGCCGCGGCTGTCGAGGATCTCGCGGGCGTGGATGGAGGCGATCGTGGTCATCGGGTGCGGGGATTCCGGATCAGAGGGTGGTTTCGAGGAAGCCGCCGCGCTTGGTCGCGGCGTCGAGTTCCAGCATGGTTTCCAGCAGCGCGCGCATCTTCGGCAGCGGCCACGCGTTCGGGCCATCCGACAGGGCCTTGGCCGGGTCCGGGTGGGTTTCCATGAACACGCCGGCCACGCCCACCGCGATGGCGGCGCGCGCCAGCACCGGCACGAACTCGCGCTGGCCGCCGCTGCTGCCGCCCTGCCCGCCCGGCAGCTGCACCGAGTGGGTGGCGTCGAACACCACCGGGCAGCCGGTCTCGCGCATCACCGCGAGGCTGCGCATGTCGGAGACCAGGTTGTTGTAGCCGAAGCTGGCCCCGCGCTCGCAGACCATGATCTGCGTGTTGCCCGTCGACCGCGCCTTCTCGACCACCGGCTTCATGTCCCACGGCGAGAGGAACTGGCCCTTCTTGATGTTGACCGGCTTGCCGGCCGCGCAGACCCGGGTGATGAAGTCGGTCTGGCGCACCAGGAAGGCCGGCGTCTGCAGCACGTCGACCACGCTGGCCACCTCGTCCATCGGCGTGTATTCGTGCACGTCGGTGAGCACCGGCACGCCGAGCTGGCGCCGGACCTCGCCCAGCACGCGCAGGCCTTCCTCCATGCCCGGTCCGCGGAAGCTGCCGATCGAGGTGCGGTTGGCCTTGTCGAAGCTGGACTTGAAGATGAAGTTGATCCCCAGCGCGCCGGTGATCTCCTTCAGCTGGCCGGCCACGTCGACCTGCAGCTGCTCGGATTCCACCACGCAGGGGCCGGCGATCAGGAAGAACGGCCGGTCCAGGCCGACCTCGAACCCGCACAGTTGCATGCTCATGCCGCGGCCTCGCTGCGGTCGTGTTCGTTGAGCAGGCGCCCCCCGGCCTTGCGCTCGCGCGCGGCGCGGATGAAGCCCACGAACAGCGGATGCCCGGCGCGGGGCGTGGACAGGAATTCGGGATGCGCCTGGCAGGCCAGGAACCAGGGATGCGTCTCCTGGGGCAGCTCCACCATCTCCACCAGCAGGTCGTCCATGGACTTGGCCGAGAACACCAGGCCGGCGTCCTCCAGCTGGGTGCGGTAGCGGTTGTTGAACTCGTAGCGGTGGCGGTGGCGCTCGCCCACCACGTCCTTGCCGTACACGCGGTGCGCCAGCGTGCCGGGCTTGATGCGCTGCTCCTGCAGGCCCAGGCGCATCGTGCCGCCGAGGTCGGAATCCTCGCTGCGGCGCTCGATGTCGCCGGACTGGGTGCGCCATTCGGTGATCAGGCCGATCACCGGGTGCTTTGTTGCCTTGTCGTTCTCGGTGCTGTTGGCGCCGGTGAGGCCTGCGATGTTGCGCGCCACGTCCACCACCGCCGCCTGCATGCCGTAGCAGATGCCGAGGTAGGGCACCTTGCGCTCGCGCGCGTACTGCGCGGTGAGCACCTTGCCCTCGAAGCCGCGGTCGCCGAAGCCGCCAGGCACCAGGATCCCGTCAACCCCATCCAGCAGCGCGGCGGCGCCCTCGCGCTCGATGTCGCCGGACTCCAGCCACTTCAGCCGGACCCGCGTGCGCTGGCGGATGCCGCCGTGCCTGAGCGCCTCGCCCACCGACTTGTACGCGTCCTGGTGGTCCACGTACTTGCCCACCACCGCGATGGTGACCTCGTCGATCGGATGGGTGGACGCCTCCACCACCGCGTCCCACTCGGACAGGTCGGCGCTGGCGCTGGCCTTGCCGTGCAGGCGCAACTGGTCCACCACCAGCTGGTCGAGGTGCTGGCCATGCAGCCAGCGCGGGATGCGGTAGATGTTGTCCAGGTCGATCGCGGAGATCACCGCCTTTTCCGGCACGTTGGTGAACAGCGCGATCTTGCGGCGCTCGCCGTCCGGCAGCGGCTGTTCGCTGCGGCACAGCAGCACGTCCGGCTGGATGCCGATGCTGCGCAGTTCCTTCACCGAGTGCTGGGTGGGCTTGGTCTTCAGCTCGCCGGCCGCCGCGATGTACGGGATCAGCGTGAGGTGCATGAACATCGCCTTGTCCGGACCACGCTCGATGCGCAGCTGGCGGATGGCCTCCAGGAACGGCAGGGACTCGATGTCGCCCACGGTGCCGCCGATCTCCACCAGGGCCACGTCGAAGCCCGCGGTGGCGGCATCGATGCAGGACTTGATCTGGTCGGTGACGTGCGGGATCACCTGCACGGTGCCGCCCAGGTAGTCGCCGCGGCGCTCCTTGCGGATCACCGCCTCGTAGATCTTGCCGGTGGTGATCGAGTTCAGCCCGGACAGGCGGGTGCTGACGAAGCGCTCGTAGTGGCCAAGGTCCAGGTCGGTCTCGGCGCCGTCGTCGGTGACGAAGACCTCGCCGTGCTGGAACGGGCTCATCGTGCCCGGGTCGACGTTGAGGTAGGGGTCCAGCTTCATCATCGTGACCGTCAGGCCACGGGCCTCGAGGATCGCCGCGAGCGATGCGGCGGCCAGGCCCTTGCCGAGCGAGGACACCACGCCCCCGGTGACGAAGACGATCGGGGTCTGGGAAGCGGCGGAGGTCATGGCGGCAGCACGCTGCTGGAAACCCGCATTCTAATCCTTGCCGCGGGCACCTGCACCCGGCCCGCCCAGAAGCCGCTGATTCGAAAGGGAATGCGGCCGCGCGCCGGCGCAGGCACCCGAGGTCCCGGGCAGCAACCGCCGCTGACCGGCGTGCACCGAGCCGGCGGGTTCCGCGCCGTGCTTTTGTATGATCCGGGCTGGATCATGGCCGGGCGCCCGCGAATCGCATGAACACGTTTGGACGGGTCGGATGGTGCGCCCTGGTGCTGGCAACGGCGCCTGCGTTGCAGGGCTGCCTGGCCACCAAGGTCGTCACCGTGCCGGTGAAGGCGGCCTACGGTGCCGGCAAGCTGGTGGTCAAGGGGACTGCCGCCGCGGTGCGCGCGGTGGTTCCCGACGAGGAAGAACAGGCCCCGCCCGAGGCCCGCGACGCGGACGAGCCGCCGCCGGCGCGCTGATTGCATCCGGGGATGGGGGCGGCCGCTTGCCCCCGTACACTATCCCGATGAATACCCGTTACAACGCCGCCGACATCGAAGTCCTGTCCGGGCTGGACCCGGTCAAGCGCCGCCCCGGGATGTACACCGACACCACGCGCCCGAACCACCTGGCGCAGGAGGTGATCGACAACGCGGTGGACGAAGCGCTGGCCGGCCACGCGCGCGCCATCGGCGTGACCCTGCACGCCGACGGCAGCTGCGAGGTGTCGGACGATGGCCGCGGCATGCCGGTCGACATCCATCCGGAGGAGAAGATCCCCGGCATCGAGCTGATCCTCACCCGGCTGCATGCGGGCGGCAAGTTCAGCAACAAGAACTACACCTTCAGCGGCGGCCTGCATGGCGTGGGCGTGAGCGTGGTCAATGCGTTGTCCACGCGGGTCGACGTGTTCATCAAGCGCGACGGCAACGAATACCGGATGACGTTCCGGGACGGTGATCGCGCCTCGCCGCTCGAGATCGTGGGCAGCGTGGGCAGGAAGAACACCGGCACCCGCCTGCGCTTCTGGCCGGATCCGAAGTATTTCGACACCCCGAAGTTCAACCTGCGCGCGCTCAAGCACCTGCTGCGCGCCAAGGCGGTGCTGAGCCCGGGGCTGACCGTTGCGCTGTTCGACGAGGCCAGCGGCGAGCGCGCCGAGTGGCATTACGAGGACGGCCTGCGCGACTACCTCCGGGGCGAACTGGCCGATCGCGAGTTGCTGCCGCCCGAGCTGTTCGTGGGGTCGGTGAGGAAGGACACCGAGATCGTCGACTGGGCGGTGGCCTGGGTGCCGGACGGGGAACTGGTGCAGGAAAGCTACGTCAACCTGATCCCGACCGCCCAGCACGGCACCCACGTCAACGGCCTGCGCACCGGCTTCACCGATGCCCTGAGGGAATTCTGCGACTTCCGCAACCTGCTGCCGCGCGGCGTGAAGCTGGCGCCGGAAGACGTGTGGGACCGGGTCGCCTTCGTGCTCAGCATCAAGATGACCGACCCGCAGTTCAGCGGGCAGACCAAGGAGCGCCTGAGTTCGCGCCAGGCCGCGGGCTTCGTCGAAGGCGCCGCGCACGACGCGTTTTCGCTGTGGCTCAACACGCACACCGAGTTCGGCGAGCGGATCGCGCAGCTGGCGATCGAGCGCGCGTCGGCGCGCCTGAAGACCGAAAAACAGATCGTCCGCAAGAAGGTGACCCAGGGTCCGGCGCTGCCCGGCAAGCTGGCCGATTGCATTTCCCAGGACCTGTCGCGAACGGAACTGTTCCTGGTGGAAGGGGATTCCGCCGGCGGCAGCGCACGGCAGGCGCGCGACAAGGACTTCCAGGCGATCCTGCCGCTGCGCGGCAAGATCCTGAACACCTGGGAAGTCGGCAGCGGGCAGGTGCTGGCCTCCACCGAAGTGCACGACCTGGCGGTCGCCATCGGCTGCGACCCGGGCAAGGACGACATCGCCGGGCTCCGCTACGGCAAGGTCATCATCCTGGCCGACGCGGACTCCGACGGCCTGCACATCGCCACCCTGCTCACGGCGCTGTTCCTCAGGCATTTCCCGGCGCTGGTGGCGGCCGGCAACATCTTCGTGGCGATGCCGCCGCTGTTCCGCGTTGACGTGGGCAAGCAGGTGTTCTACGCGCTGGACGAGGAAGAAAAGCGCCTGCTGCTGGAGAAGATCGCGCGCGAGAAGCTCAAGGGCCAGGTCAACGTGACCCGCTTCAAGGGCCTGGGCGAGATGAACCCGCAGCAGCTGCGCGAATCCACCATGCACGTGGACACCCGCCGCCTGGTCCAGCTCACGGTCGACGACGATGCCGGCACCCGCGGCCTGATGGACATGCTGCTGGCGAAGAAGCGCGCAGGCGACCGCAAGGCGTGGCTGGAGCAGAAGGGCGACCTGGCGACCCTGGAGGTGTGAGCGGCTGCATCCATGCGCATGTGCGCATGGCCCGGCCAAGGCGTCGGCTTGTCCCTCAGTCGGGCCATCCATGGCCCGATTCGGGCGCCGGGCATCCTGCCCGGC
>CBFGMM010000088.1:0-8814 GCA_965649855.1 uncultured Thermomonas sp.
CGGTTCCATTCCTCTTCCAGCTTGCGCCGGCCGATGGTTTCGCGGATCTGGGCGCGTCGCCCCTCATCGTCCGCGCCGACCTGGCGGCTGCCGGTGCGCTGCACGATCACCCAGCCCGCATCGGTCTTGAACGGCGCCGAGACCTGGCCATCGGCCAGCGCGGCGACCTGCATGGCGTAGGTGGTGCCGTACGAATCCGCGGTGATCCAGCCCAGGTCCCCGCCGCGCCGCTTGGTGGCCGCGTCGTCGGAGGCCTCCGCCGCCAGTGCAGTGAAGTCGGCCCCGCCCGCAAGGCGGGCCGCCAGCGTATCGGCCTTGGCCTTGGCGGCCGCATCGTCGGTCTGCGCGTTCACCGCGACCAGGATCTGGCGGGCGGCGAACTGGGTGACCTGGTCGCCGGTGCCCGCCGCCTGGGTGCGGGATTCCACCAGCTGCAGCAGCTGGAAGCCGCTCGGGCCGCGGATCGGGCCGATGATCTGGCCGGGCTGCATCTGCTGGATCACGCTGGCGAAGGCGGGCGGGATCTCGTTCAGCCCGCGCCAGCCCAGCTCGCCGCCCTCCAGCGCGTTCGGGCTGTCGGAATAGCGCACGGCGGCGGCGGAGAACGCCATTTCGCCGCGGTCGATCAGGCCCTTCACGCCCTCGATCTTCTGCTGCGCGGTGGCGATCTGCTCCGGGGTCGCGCCGTCCGGCGTGGCCACCAGGATGTGGGCCAGCCGGAACTGCTGGCTGGAGGTGGCGGCGACGGTGGTCATGGCCGCGTCGACTTCCGCCTGGGTCACGTTGATGCGGCCCTGGGCGAAGCTCTGGCGCAGCTTCTGGGTGGTGATCTCGTCGCGCAGGTTGTTGCGGAACTCGTTGAACGAGATCCCGTCGCGAGCCAGCAGCGCGCGCAGCTGGTCCATGTTCATGTTGTTCTGTTCGGCCACGCCGCGCACCGCGCGCTCCACCTCTTCCTCGGTGGCGGTGATGCCGGCGCTGGTGGCGCGCTCCAGCTGCAGGCGCAGCAGCACCAGGCGCTCCATCACCTGCCGCTCCAGCACGTCCTGCGGCGGCAGCTGGTCCTCGCGCCCGGCGTATTGGGCGCGGATGTTGGCGACCGCGCGGTCCAGTTCGCTGCGCAGGATCACGTCCTCGTTCACCACGGCGGCGATGCGGTCGACCGGGGTGGTGGCGGCGGGCGCCTGGGCGGCCGCGCCCTGCGCCAGCAGGCCGCTGAGCAGGAGGGCAAGGAGGAAGCGCTTGGGGGCAAGGGTCATGGGCTGCAGGTCTGCGCGTCAGTCGGGGGAGGCTTCGGGCGGGGTGGGGCGGCCCGTGGCGGTCAGCGGCGGCACCAGGTACAGATCGTCGCGATTGTAGCCGAGGATGGCACGGCGCAAGGTGCGCTTGGTGTCCTGCCCGGCGGAGCCCAGCCCCTTCAGTTCGATCTCGAACATGATGGCGTTGCTCAGGTCGCCGGCGCGATTGTGCACGTAGCGGCGGCCGACAAGCCGAACGGCGACACAACAGCTGTCCCACTGCACCCCGGCCACGGTCTCCAGTGCCTTGTTGTCGCGCAGCGAGTAGTAGTAGCGCCCCACCAGGCTCCAGCTGGGGTTGACCGGGTACAGGAACGACAGGTCCACCTGCTCCAGCAACGCTCGGCGGTAGCGGTAGCCCAGGTTGAACACGCCGTCCTCGGGCAGCAGGTAGCGCGCGCGCACGCTGGCCAGGTCGGTGCGGTTGAACTTCGGGTCGCGCTGGTAGGACGCGCCGATGGTCCAGCGGTCGGTGGGCGCGTAGTTGGCATCGGCGATCCAGGCCGAGCGGCCACGCTCGGTGATCGGCTCGCCCGGGATGCGCACCCGCGATTCGGCGAAGTAGCGGATCTGGCCCAGGCTGGCGGAGAACCGCTCGCGGCCGTCGGCGTGGCGGATCATGCGGGTGCTCACCGCCAGGGTGAGCTGGTCGGCATCGGCCTGGCGGTCGGCGCCCGAGTACCGGTTGTCGCGGAACAGTTGGCCCCAGCTGAAGGTCAGCGGCTGGGTGTCGAACAGGGGCATGTCCGACTGGTCGGCGAAGGGCACCTTCAGGTAGTACAGGCGAGGCTCCAGGGTGTGCAGGTAGTCCTCGCCCTTGAAGCGCGTCTCGCGGTCGAAGAACAGGCCGCCGTCCACGCTGAGGATCGGCTGCCCGCGCGACGGCGATGCATTGCCGCCCAGCGCGGCGGCCAGCCCGTCGTCCAGGCGGTAGGACGTCTGCCGGAACGCGGCGGTGGGGCGCAGGAACCAGCTGTTGCCTTCCAGGGGCAGGCTGATCCAGGGCTTGAGGTCCACCCGGGCGCCGGCCTGGAAGCTGGGGTGCTGGAAGCGCACCGCCTCGGCTTCCACGCCGCCGATCAGCGGCCCGGCCAGCGACTGCTCCCAGCGCACCCAGGCGCGCGGCATGCGGTTGTAGGGGAGCACCGCCTCGGTCAGGGTGAAGTCCGCCAGCTGCCAGTGGTCGCTGCTGATCCCGGCGTCCCAGTTGCGACCGCGACCGAACACGCCGATCTCGCTGAACGCGGTGTACTGCGACAGGCCGTCGATGCTGCTGCTGAAGTCCTCGAAATACCGGGTATCGCTGATCCAGTTGATGTTGGCGCGCGCCTGCCACTGCGGCGCCACGTCCTGGAAGCCGGTGAAGCGGAACAGCCCGCGGTCGCGGTCGCGCAGGTCGTCGTCCGGCATCCACGCGCCTTCCACCGTGCCGGCGCCGCCCTCGCGCAGGTAGCGGAACTGGCCGCCCAGCTGCAGGCCGCGGCTCGTCATCAGGCGCGGGGTGATGGTGGCGTCGTAGTTCGGGGCCAGGTTCAGGTAGATCGGCTGCTTGTAGTCGAAACCATTGCGCCCGGAGTTGGAGATCGACGGGAACAGCAGGCCGGTGCGGCGGCGCTCGTCCGTCGGGAAGATGAAGTAGGGCAGGTACAGCACCGGCACCTTGCCGACCCGCAGGGTGGCGCCGCGCGCGACCGCCATGCCCTCCTCGGTGTCGATGTCGATGCGGTGCGCGCGCACCTCCCAGTTGCGCTGTTCCGGCGGGCAGGTGGAATAGGTGGCCCCGTGCAGCTGGCCCATGTCGCCGACCAGCGTGATCCGCTCCGCGCCGCCGTTGCCGCGCCGCGCCAGCAGCTGGTACTGCAGGTCCTCGATGGAGTGCGTGTCCTTGGCCTGGTCCCCTTCTGCCCGCCTGGCCACCATGCGCAGCCCGGAGCCCTGGTAGCGGATGCTGCCTTCCGCGGTGTAGCGCTCCTGCTCCTTGTCGTAGGTCAGCTGGTCGGCGCCCATGAACTGGTCGCCGCGGCGCAGGGTCACGTTGCCGTTGAACACCGGGGTGTCCTCGGTGCCGGTGAGCATGTCGCCCTCGATGTCGGTGGCTTCGCCCGCCGGGTCGATGTTGATGCCCTCGGGAACCGACTGCATGTCGACGAAGGGCTTCACCACGTCGCCCGCGGGGCACAGGCCCCAGTTCGGCGGCATGTCGTCGGCCTGCGCGTTGAGTGAGAGGGCGATGCACAGCGGCAACGGCAACAGGCGCAGGGCTTGGCGCACGGGGGATCCGGGGGCGGAAAACGAGGCGGCTAGCTTGCCGGAAGCGGCAAGGGGGGGCAAACGGAAGCTTCACGCCGCGCCCGTGCGCAGGCGGCAGACTGGATGCCCCCGCGCAGGACACCGCCATGGCCAACGAGCCTCTGCCGCAGACCGACGACGAATGGCGGCAGCGCCTGGACCCCGCGCAATACGCCGTGTGCCGCTGTTCGGCCACGGAGCCGCCGTTCAGCGGCCGCTGGTGGGACCACAAGGCGGTTGGCAGTTACGCCTGCGTGGCCTGCGGCGCGGAGTTGTTCGACTCGGACGCCAAGTTCGACTCCGGCACCGGCTGGCCGAGTTACCTGCGTCCGGCCGTGACCGGGGCGGTCACCGAACACGCCGACGACAGCCATGGCATGCGCCGGGTGGAGGTGCGTTGCGCCCGCTGCGACTCCCACCTCGGGCACGTGTTCCCGGATGGCCCGCCGCCCACCGGGCTGCGCTACTGCATCAATTCGGCGGCGCTGGACTTCCGGCCCGCGGCGGACTGAACGCGCCGCTCAGGCGCACAGCGCGGCGACGTGCTCCAGGGTGCTGTCCGCCAGCGCCTGCAGGTCGTAGCCACCCTCCAGGCTGGATACCAGCCGGCCGCCGCAATGGCGGTCGGCGAGGCGGGTCAGCTGGTGGGTGATCCACCCATAGTCCTGGGTCTCGACGCGCAGCTGGGCCAGCGGGTCGCGGCGGTGCGCATCGAAGCCCGCCGAGACCAGCAGCAATTGAGGACGGAACGCGTCCACCGCCGGCAGCAGCGTATCGGCCCAGGCGGCGCGGAATTCGGCGCTGCCCGCATCGGGCGGCAATGGGGCATTGACGATGTTGCCCACGCCGGATTCGCTGCGCGCGCCGGTGCCGGGGTACAGCGGCGACTGGTGCGAGCTTGCGAACAGCACCCGCGGGTCCTGCTCGAAGATCGCCTGGGTGCCGTTGCCGTGGTGGACGTCGAAATCGACGATGGCCACGCGCTCCAGGCCGTGCGCGTCCAGCGCGTGCAGGGCGCCGACCGCGACCGAGTTGAACAGGCAGAAGCCCATCACCGCGTCATGGGTGGCGTGGTGGCCCGGCGGGCGCACCGCGCAGAACGCGCGCCTCGCCTCGCCGCGCATCACCGCGTCCACCGCCGCCACCACCGCCCCGGCGGCGCGCAGGGCGGCCTCGGCGGAGTCGGGCGAGAGCACGGTGTCCGGGTCCAGCAGGATGCGTTCCTCCGGGCGCGTCTCCAGCACGGCCTGCAGCAGGACGGGGGCATGCGCGCGCAGCAGCTGCCCGCGCGTGGCCAGCGGGGCCTGCCGCCAGTCGAGCGCCAGCGGGGCCGCCTTCAGCGCCGCCACCACCGCCGCCAGCCGCTGCGGGGTTTCAGCGTGGCCGGGCCCGGTGTCGTGCAGGGCGCAGGCTTCGTGGCTGAAGACGGGCAGCGGCGTGGTCATCGGGGGTGCAGGCTCAGGCGCGGCGCGCGTGGTTCCAGAGCACTTCGCCCTGGCCGTCGGCACGGGCCAGCACGCGCGCCAGGACGAACAGCAGGTCGGACAGCCGGTTGAGGTAGCGGATCGCCTGCGGACGCACCGCATCGTGGCGCGACAGGGTGACCGTGTCGCGTTCTGCGCGGCGCACCACGGTGCGCGCCACGTGGCAGCGCGCGGCCGCCTCGCCGCCGCCGGGCAGGATGAAATCCCTGAGCGGGGGCAGGGCGTCGTTGTAATGGTCCAGCCGCTCCTCCAGCGCATCGATGTCGGCATCGAAGATCGCCGCGTGGCCGGGAATGCAGAGTTCCCCGCCCAGGTCGAACAACTGGTGCTGGATGCGCGTCAGCAGCACGCGCACGTCGTCCGGCACCGTGCCCGCCAGCAGCAGGCCGATGCACGAATTGGCCTCGTCCACCGTGCCGTAGGCGTTGACCCGCGCCGAATCCTTGGCCACGCGCGTGCCGTCGCCAAGGCCGGTGGTGCCGTCGTCGCCGGTGCGGGTGTAGATCTTCGACAGCCGGTTGCCCATGGCCGCGGCAGCCAGGCGTGGGTCAGGCGGTCTGCGCGCGCAGCGCGGGCACGCGCCGGCGCAGCAGCTCGAAGCCGCCGAACAGCAGCGCGGCGTAGAACAGGGTGCCCAGCACGGTCCACTGGAAGAACGGCACGCCCGCGACGTAGGCGGCGGCCAGCCCGGCGGCGGTCTTGGGGTAGAGCGGATCCGACAGCCAGGCGCCGAAGTTGGTGACCGCGAAGAACAGCAGCGAGCCCGCCAGCGAGTAGGCCAGCACCGAGCCGCCGCCGACCTTGCCGCGCAGGCCGAAGCCCAGCACGGTGGACAGCGCGATGGCCACGTACACCAGCACGTAGCCCGCGCTGGCGAAGTACTCCCAGTAGATGCCGCCGTTCACCAGGCCCAGCACCAGGTCGGAGGCGAACATCGCCGCCAGCGGCACCAGCAGCGCCCAGTGGCGCCTGGCGAAGTAGGCCCCGCCGAACAGCGCCACCGCCTCGATCGGCGAGAAATTCGGCGGATGCGGCAGCACCCGGCTCAGCGCGGCGATGAACATCAGCGCGGCCAGCACGAGCGGACCGGAGGCGGACGGGGCGGCGGGGCGGTTCATGGGCATTCGGTGCGCTGGCAACGGAGCCGGTAGCATAACGCAATGGCCGCATCCCCCCTTCCCGCGCACCGCGTGCACGACGTGCTGATCGTGGGCGGCGGGCTGGTCGGCGCCAGCCTGGCCATCGCGCTGGACGGCACCGGCCTGGACGTGGCGCTGGTCGAGGCGGCGCCGTCCGATGCGCTGCCCGCCGTGTTCGACGAGCGCAGCCTCGGTTTCGCCGAGGCCACGGTGAATGCGCTCACTGCGCTGGGCGTGATGCCGCTGCTGCGCGCGCCGACCGGCCCGATCCGGCGCATCCACGTGAGCCGGGCGGGCGATTTCGGCCGGGTCCGGCTGGACGCGGCCGATCACGGTCGCAGCGAGTTCGGCCGGGTGGTGGTGGCGCGCGACTTCGGCCTGGCGCTCGAGGCGCGGCTGTCGCGGCTGGCCGGTCTGACGCGCTACCGGCCGGCGCGCTTCGTCGGCCTGGCCGATGACGAGGTGGCGGGTGGGCATCGTCGCGTCCGCATCGCCGGGGACGAAGGCGAATCGGTCATCGGCGCGCGGTTGCTGGTGGCCGCGGACGGCACCCGTAGCGCCGTGCGGCAGGCCCTGGGCATTGCCGCGCAGCGGCACGACTACGCGCAGGCCCTGGTGGTCGCGCGCCTGCGCAGCCAGCGCGCGCCCGACGGCACCGCCTTCGAACGGCTGACCGGCCACGGCCCCACCGCCCTGCTGCCGCGCGGCGACGGGCACTACGGCCTGGTCCACGGCGTGCCGTCCGGCCAGGCGGATGCCGTGGCGCTGCTGGACGACGACGCCTTCCTTGCCCGCGTGCAGGACGCCTTCGGTTGGCGCGCGGGCCGGTTCCTGTCCTGCGGTGCGCGCAGTGCTTACCCGATCGTGGGCAGCGTGGCCGCGCAACTGGCGGCGCCGCGCGCGGTGCTCGTCGGCAACGCGGCGCAGACCCTGCATCCGCTGGGCGCACAGGGTTTCAACCTGGGGTTGCGCGATGCGCTGACCCTGGCCGAATGCATCGCCGCCCGGCACCGGGACCCGGGCAGCGATGCCGTGTTGCGTGGGTACGTCGAGCGCCGGGCGCCGGACCGCGAGCGTACCGTCGCCTTCTCGGACGGGCTGGCGAAACTGAGCGCGAACGCCGCGCCCTTGCTGCGTCCGCTGCGCAGCGCGGGGCTGCTCGCGGGCGACGCGATGGGATGGCTGCAGGGCTGGCTGGTGGGTGGGGCGATGGGCTATCGCGGCGACGTGCCGGCGGCATGCCGCAGGCCGGCCGCATGAGCCGGCGCGGGGTGCTGGACGCGGTGGTCGCCGGCGGCGGCGTGGTCGGCGCGGCCACCGCGCTGATGCTGGCGCGGGAAGGCCTCCAGGTCGCCCTGGTCGAGCCGCGCCGGCCGCCCGCGTGGTCCCCGGACGCGCGCGACCTGCGGGTGTACGCCTTCGCCCCGGACAACGCGCGCCTGCTCGGCGACCTTGGCGTCTGGCAGCCGGTGCTCGGCGCGCGCGCGCACCCCTACCGCGCCATGCGCGTGTGGGACGCCGCCGGCGGTGCGCCGCTGGTGTTCGACGCGGATGCGCTGGGCCAGCCGCAGCTGGGCTGGATCGTGGAACACGGACTGCTGGTGGATGCGCTGTGGCGCGCGTTGCCGACAGCGGGCGTGCGCGTGGAGTGTCCCGCGCGGATCGAAACGCTGGAGCAGGATGGGTCATCCGCGCGCATCGGACTCGACGACGGCCGCACCCTGGAAGCGCGCTGGGCGATCGCGGCGGACGGCGCGCATTCGCCGCTGCGTGGACTGGCCGGCATCCCGGTGCAGCGGCGCGATTACGCGCAGCACGGCCTGGTGGCCTACGTGCGCAGCGAACAGCCGCACCGGGATGCATGCCTGCAGCGATTCCTGCCGTCCGGGCCGGTGGCGCTGCTGCCGTGTGGCGGTGCGATGGCTGGCGGCGCTGGCGCGTCAACGACCCCCGGCCACCTGGGCTCGATCGTCTGGAGCCTGCCGACGGCCGAGGCCGAGCGCCTGCGTGCGGTCGAGGCGCCGGTATTCGAACGCGAACTGGCCCTGGCGTTCGGGGGCGGGATCGGCGCCGTGTCGCTCGAATCGGCGCGGGCCGCGTTCCCCCTCCAGCGACAGCTGGCGGACCGGTACCTCGCGGGTCGCGTGCTGCTGCTGGGCGATGCCGCCCACGTGGTGCATCCCCTGGCGGGCCAGGGCGTCAACCTGGGCCTGCGCGACGTGTCCGGCTTGCGCGATGTGGTGCGGTCGGACCCTGGCGGCCAGCGCGGAATGGGCGCGCCCTCCCGGCTGGCGCGCTGGGCGCGCACGCGCAAGAGCGAGAACGCGCTGAGCGCCCACGCATTCGAAACCATCCATCGGCTGTATGGCAACGATGGGCTGTGGCCCACGCTGCTGCGTGGGCACGTCCTGGGATTGGCGGGAAGGGTGCCGCCGGTGGCGCGCGCGCTGTGGCGTCACGCCGCCGGAGAAGCCTGAACCCGCCGCGTCATTCGTCCAGCCACCGGCGCAGCTCCTCGAACTGGAGGCGCCTGTCGCGATTCGTGTCGAGGACCGCAAAGGCGCGCACCAGGTACTTGTCCACGCGCGCTTCAGGGCGGCTGAC
>CBFGMM010000089.1:0-8568 GCA_965649855.1 uncultured Thermomonas sp.
GTGCGGGCGCCGGGGCGCGCTTGGCCTTCTCCGCCGCCAGCCAGCTGGCGTACTCGTCCTTGCTCACCGCGCGCACCACGATCGGCATGAAGCCATGGTCCTTGCCGCAGAGCTCGGCGCACTGGCCGCGGTAGACGCCGGGGCGCTCGATGTCGGCCCAGGCCTCGTTGACGAAGCCGGGGATGGCGTCCTGCTTCCAGCCCAGCGCCGGCACCCACCAGGCGTGGATGACGTCGTCGGCGGTCAGCACGAAGCGGATCTTGGTGCCCACCGGCAGCACCAGCGCGTTGTCCACGTCCAGCAGGTAATGCGGATGGTCCGCGGTGGTGGGGACCACGCCGCTCTGGCGGATCTCCTCGCTCTTGCGGTCCAGGCGGCTGGTGAACTCCACGCCCTCGCCCAGGTACTCGTACTTCCACATCCACTGGTAGCCGGTGACCTTGACGGTCATGGCGGCGTCGCGGGTGTCGTACATGCGCATCAGGCCGCTGGTGGCCGGGAACGCCAGGGCGATCAGGATCAGCACCGGCACCGCGGTCCAGATCACCTCCAGCCTGGTGCTGTGGGTGAACCCGGTATCGGGAACCGCGCCCTTGGACTTGCGGAACTTGAACATCGCATAGCCCATCGCGCCGAACACGATGATGCCGATCACCACGCAGACCCACAGCACGATCATGTGCGCGTCGTACGCGGCGTGCGCGGTCGGGGTCACGCCCCGGCCCATGTTCAGCTGCCAGCGCACCGGGTCCGTGGACTGCGCGAACGCCGCCGGGGCCAGCAGCGCCGCGGCCAGCGCGGCCAGCCTGGACATGCCTGATTTGATACGACCGGGTGTCTTCACTTCGCGCCCCACTGCCTTGTCATGCCTGTGCCGGCAAGCCCGCTGCGCGCCATGCGCCGCGGACCACGCGGTCTCCGGAAACCCTGGGCCCCGTCCGTGCGAACCGCAAACGGCCGGGGAGAACCGTGAAATGGTACTGGCGGGACCCCATTGCAGCAACCCGCGGCGATGCCGGCGCACGCGCCCGGCACTACACTAGCCCCCCGGTTTCCGACCCCACGGCCCCCGCGCGGGCGCACGATGACCCACCCCAACCCACCGCCGGCGGACCCGATCCGTCCCATCCTGGCCCCCGAGGTCGTCGCCCCGCCCGCCCCGTCCCGCGCCGCCATCACCGCGGGCTGGATCCGCGACGAAGCCGTCCATGTGCGCGAAATGCTCGCGCTGGCCGCCCTGCCGGCGCCCGAACGCGCCGCCGCCCAGGACACCGCCGCCGACCTGGTGCGCCGGGTGCGCGCCCGCGCGCGCGACCAGGGCGCGGTCGAGGCCTTCATGCGCCAGTACGACCTGGGCAGCGAGGAAGGCGTGCTGCTGATGTGCGTGGCCGAGGCCCTGCTGCGCATCCCCGACCCGGCCACCGCCGACGCGCTGATCCGCGACAAGCTGGGCGACGCCGACTGGCGCAGGCACCTGGGGCAGTCCGATTCGGTGCTGGTCAACGCCTCCACGTGGGGCCTGATGCTCACCGGCAAGCTGGTGGACCTGGCCGACGACACCCGGCGCGACGTGCATGGCGCCCTGCAGCGCCTGGTCGGCCGCGCCGGCGAGCCGGTGATCCGCATGGCCGTGCGCCAGGCGATGAAGATCATGGGCCACCAGTTCGTGCTGGGGCGGACCATCGACGAGGCGCTGGCGCGCAGCCGCAAGGGCGACAACGCCGCCTACCGGTATTCCTTCGACATGCTGGGGGAAGGCGCGCTCACCATGCAGGATGCGCAGCGCTACCTGCAGGCCTACCGGCAGGCGATCCACGCGATCGGGCGCAGCGGGCCGGGCGGGACCTTCGCGGCGGCCGACGTCCACGACGCGCCCAGCATCTCGGTCAAGCTGTCCGCGCTGCACCCGCGCTACGAGCACGCCAAGCGCGCCCGGGTGCTGGCGGAACTGGGCGCCGGCCTGCTGGAACTCGCCCGGCTGGCCAGGGACTACGGTATCGGCCTGACCATCGATGCCGAGGAGACCGACCGCCTGGAGCTGTCCTTGGACCTGATCTTCCAGGTGCTGGGCGATGCGTCGCTGCGCGGCTGGGACGGCTTCGGCATCGTGGTGCAGGCCTACCAGAAGCGCGCGCCGCAGGTGATCGACCACATCGTGCACATGGCCGGGCAGCTGGGCCGGCGCATCCCGGTCCGGCTGGTCAAGGGCGCCTACTGGGATGCCGAGATCAAGCGCGCGCAGGTCGAGGGCCAGCCCGGCTATCCGCTGTTCACCCGCAAGCAGAACACCGACGTCAGCTACCTGGCCAACGCGCGCCGGCTGCTGGACGCGGGCGATGCGGTGTATCCCATGTTCGCGACCCACAACGCGCACACCATCGCCACCGTCTGGCAGATGGCGCGCGTGATGCGCAACCGCCGGGACTTCGAGTTCCAGAAGCTGCACGGGATGGGCGACGACCTGTACGCCGAGGTGATCCCGGCGGGCCGCCTGGACGTGCCGTGCCGCGTGTACGCACCGGTCGGTTCGCACGAAGACCTGCTGCCGTACCTGGTGCGCCGCCTGCTGGAGAACGGCGCCAACTCCAGCTTCGTCAACCGCATCACCGACGAGGCCATCCCCGTCGACGAACTCGTCCGCGACCCGGTCGAGGCGGTGGCCGGCTTCGACCCGATTCCGCATCCGCGCATCCCGCTGCCGGTCGACCTGTACCGCAGCCAGAACGAACACCGGGACAATTCCATGGGCCTGAACCTCGCCAACGACGACGTGCTGCGCGACCTTGCCACCGCCATCAACGATGCCGGCGCGGGCAGCTGGACCGCCGCGCCGCTGGTGCCGGGCGCAACGCCGGGCGGGGAACGCATCGCGGTGACCAACCCCGCGGACCGCCGCGAGGTCGTGGGCCACTGGCAAGCCGCCGACAACGCCACGGTGGAGCGCGCATTGCAGAACGCGGTGGCGGCGCATGCCGCCTGGGACGCGACGCCCGCCGCCTCGCGCGCCGCGCGGCTGGAGCGCGCCGCCGACCTGCTGGAGGCGCGCATGCCGGCCTACATGGCGCTGTGCACCAAGGAAGCCGGCAAGACCCTGCCGGACGGCATCGCCGAAGTGCGCGAGGCGGTTGACTTCCTGCGCTATTACGCGCTGCAGGCGCGCGAGCACTTCGCGCCGGTCGCGCTGCCCGGCCCCACCGGCGAATCCAACCAGCTGCAGCTGGCCGGGCGCGGCGTGTTCGTGTGCATCAGCCCGTGGAACTTCCCGCTGGCGATCTTCCTCGGCCAGGTCGCGGCGGCGCTGGCCGCCGGCAACACGGTGATCGCCAAGCCCGCGGAGCAGACCAACCTGATCGGCTTCGCGGCGGTGCAGCTGATGCACGAAGCCGGCGTCCCGCGGGACGTGCTGCAGTACCTGCCCGGCGATGGCGCCACCGTCGGCGCGGCGCTGACCCGCGATCCGCGCGTGGCCGGCGTGTGCTTCACCGGCTCCACCGAGACCGCCCGGGCGATCAACCGCGCGCTGGCCGGCCGCGAGACCGGCCCCCTCGCCACCCTGATCGCCGAGACCGGCGGCCAGAACGCGATGATCGCGGACAGCTCGTCGCTGCCGGAACAGGTGGTCAAGGACGCGCTGGGTTCGGCGTTCACCTCGGCCGGCCAGCGCTGCTCGGCGGCGCGCGTGCTGCTGGTGCAGGAAGACATCGCCGACAAGGTGATCGGCATGCTGGCGGGCGCGATGGCGGAACTGCAGGTGGGCGATCCCGGCCTGCCGTCCACCGACGTGGGCCCGGTGATCGACACCGACGCCAAGTGCGTGCTGGACGAACACGCCGCCCGCATGCGCTCCGAAGCAACGCTGATCGCGGAAGCCACGCTCGGCCCCGGCACCGAGCACGGCACCTTCTTCGCGCCGATCGCCTGGGAACTGCCCTCCATCGCCGCGCTGCGCGAGGAGAAGTTCGGCCCGGCCCTGCACGTGGTGCGCTGGAAGGCGGACGAGCTGGACGCGGTGGTCGACGCGATCAACGCCACCGGCTACGGCCTGACCCTGGGCATCCACTCGCGCATCGACGCCACCATCGAGCGGATCGTGGCGCGCGCGAAGGTGGGCAACATCTACGTCAACCGCAACCAGATCGGCGCGGTGGTCGGCGTGCAGCCGTTCGGCGGCCAGGGTCTGTCCGGCACCGGCCCCAAGGCGGGCGGACCGCACTACCTGCCGCGCTTCGCCACCGAAAAGACGGTGACGATCAACACCACCGCCGCCGGCGGCAACGCCAGCCTGCTCACGCTGGGCGACTGAGGCGGCGGCCGCGCAAAAAAAGCCCCGCAGAAGCGGGGCTTTTTCCTGCCGCGACGCAGCGGTCGATCAGAAGCGGTAGCTCATCGACACGCCGATGAGGTCGGCGTCGCCGGTGTAGCGGCCATCCAGGCTGGAGAACTCGCCGGACGCAGGCACGGGCTGCAGGGCGATCCGCGCGTCGTCGATCGTGATCCGCTGGTAGGCGGCATCGATGCTCACGTGCGGCGACACGTTCCAGGTCAGGCCCACCGAATACAGCATGCGGTCGCTGTCGGGCAGGCGCGGGGTGCGGGTGGCATCGTTGGTCGGCGACTCGTCGCGGCCGATGCCGCCGCGCAGGGTGAAGGCGTCGCTGGCGTCGAACTCCAGGCCCAGCGAGACCAGGTCGGTATCGCGCCAGGCAAAGGGCTCCTCGCCGACCAGGGTGCCGTCCGCGCGGCGGATCTCCACGCTGTCCAGCGAGGACCAGCCGGTGCGCTGCCAGTCGGCCATCACCCGCAGGCTGTCGCTGATCCCGTAGCTGATGCTCGCGGTGAAGATGGCGGGGGTGGTCAACTCGGCGCCGCCGGGGCCATCGGCGAAGCGCGCCGCGGTGGCCGGGTTGAGGCCGATGAAGGGCGCGGCGAGCGCGTCGAAGTCCACCGTGCCTTCCAGCGCGTGCTCGAGTTCCGAACGGTAGGACAGCCCGATCGCCAGGCGCTCGACCGGGGTGAAGTGCGCGCCCAGCAGGAACCCGAAGGCGGTGTCGTCGCCGCTCACGGTGAAACTGCCGTCGTGGCGCTGCGGCTTGAACGGGAACGGCGAGGCGGGATGGCAGTTGGGCACGGTGGGGCTGGCCGCCGGCGAAGTGGCGCAGGCAATGGTGCCGAAGTCGATCGCCTTGCTCAGCAGCGCCTCGGCGCGTTCGTAGACCAGGCCCACGCCCAGCGACAGGCGGTCGCTGGCCTTGAACGCCGCGGACAGGGTCAGGTCCACCGCCTTCAGGTCGGAGGTCAGCGCGCGGTAGCGGCCCACCCAGCCCGGCGCGTACTCGGTCTTCAGCCCGAACGGCGCGCCGATCGCCACGCCCAGCGCCATGCGCTCGCCGACCGGGAACACCGCCGAGACGTTCGGCACCACCGTGGCATCGCCCGGGTCGCCGCCGTTGCCGCCGGTGATCGGGGTGGCCAGCGGGGTGCCGGCCAGCACGCTGCCGCCGCCGCTGAAATCGGCGTTGAGGTCGATGACCGTGGCGTCCACCTTGAAGGTGCGCATGCCGAGGTTGGTCATCGCCGCCGGGTTCAGCGACACGTGCGAGGCGTCCGCGCCGACGATGCTGCCGGCATTGGACTTGCCCAGGTTCCTGACGCTCTGCTCGCGCAGCTGGAAGCCGGACGCACCGGCCTGGCCCGCGGCAAGGGCGCCGAGCACGGCCAGCGCGAGGGCACTGCCGCGCAGGCGGCGGGATGGGTTCTGCATGGGAGGTCTCCGGTACCGCGTTGCTGAAAAGGGTCCGGGCGGGCGACGCGGGGGCGGCGGCGGCGCCGGAGCAAGCGCCGCTGCGCGGGGCCGTGCCTGGGCACGATGCACCGACGATACGACGCCGTATCGATGATACCGCACCACCCGCGGACGCCCGGCCACGCGGCCCCCGGCGGGTCCCTCGGGCCACCCGCGCAACGGGTACAGTGCGCGCATGTTCGTGGGGATCGACACCCGCCGGAAACACGTGCTGCGCTGGGCGGTGCCCGCGCTGTTCGCCGGGCTGTGGCTGGCCTTCCTGTGGACCGCCACGCGGGCACCCGGCCTGCGCCAAGGGGCCGCGCTGGACTGGGGCGCACTGTCGGGCGGCCTGGACACGCTGGCGGACTGGCGCACGGCATTGGCGGACGGCACCGTGCTGCGGCTGTTCTCCGCCCTGTTCCTGCACGCGGACTGGACCCACCTGCTGGGCAACCTGGTCTTCCTGCTGATCTTCGGCCTGCCGGGGGAGCGGTTGATGGGCGGGGGCCGCTTCCTGGCGCTGTTCCTGCTGGGCGGCGCGGCGGCGAACCTGGCGGCGGTGCTGGCGATCGGCACCCCCGACCGGGTCATCATCGGCGCCAGTGGCGCGGTCTCCGCGGTGATCGGCGCCTACCTGGCGCTGTTTCCCGGCGCGCGCCTGGGCGTGGTGCTGCCGCTGGGCCTGTTCCTGGAGTTCGTGCGGGTCCCGGCCTTCCTGCTGATCGGGCTGTGGGTGCTGCTGCAGGTGGTGTTCGCCTACAGCGGCCCGGCGTTCGGAACGGTGGCCTGGCCGGCGCATATCGCCGGCTTCCTGTTCGGGGTGGTGTTCGCGATCGCCACCAAGGCGGCCATCGCGCGTCGCCTGCGCCGCAGCCGGGGTTACTGAGGCCGGGGCGCGGGCGCGGCCGGCGCGGCGGCCGGGCGCGACGGGGTGGCCGCGGACGACGCGGCGGGAACCGGAACCGCCGTCGCCAGTCGCTTCAGTTCCGCCAGCGCCGCGGCGATCGGGGCCTGCCCCGGCAGCACCTCGCCGGCGTTGTCGCCCTCGCGCATCTCCGCTTCGTTGCGCAGGTGGCGCGGCAGGGTGGCTTCGCTGAACGAGGGACCGCGCGCAGCCCCGCCTTCCGGCCGCAGCACGACGTCGGGCACGATGCCCAGCGCCTGGATCGAATGGCCGGCCGGCGTGTAGTAGCGCGCGGTGGTGAGCTTCACCGAATCGCCGTTGTCCAGCGGCAGCAGGGTCTGCACCGATCCCTTGCCGAAGGTGCGGCTGCCCACCACCCGCGCGCGCCTGTTGTCGCGCAAGGCGCCGGCCAGCACCTCCGCCGCGCTGGCCGACCCGGCATCCACCAGCACCACCACCGGCGCGCCCTTCATGCGGTCGCCCGGGGTGGCGTCGAAACGGCTGTCGCCGATCGCGATGCGGCCCTTGGTGCTGACGATGCCGCCGGCATCCAGCAGTTCGTCGGCGATCTGCACCGCGCCCACCAGCAGCCCGCCGGGGTTGCTGCGCAGGTCGAGCAGCAGGCCGCGCAACGGCGCGCTGGCCTGCAGGGCGTCCAGCTCGCGCGCGAAGTCGGTGGCGGTGGAGGCCTGGAAGCTGGAGATGCGCACGTATCCGAAACCGGGTTCCAGCAGGCGCGCGCGCACGCTGGCGGTGCGGATGGTCTCGCGCACCAGGGTGACGTCGAACGGGTCGCGCACGCCCTCGCGCAGCACCTTGACCACCACCCTGGTGCCGGCCTGCCCGCGCAACGGCGCGGACGCATCGCCTTCGCCCGCGGTGAGCGGCTTGCCGTCGATTTCCACGATGCGGTCGCCGCTGCGCAGTCCGGCGCGGTCGGCCGGGCCGTCGTCCAGCGGGGCGATCACCCGCAGCACGCCCTCCGGCAGCTGCTGCAGTTCCAGGCCCACGCCGTCGTACGCGCCGCGGGTCTGCTCGTCGAACTGGGCCGCATCGGCCTTGCGCAGGTAGCTGCTGTGCGGGTCCAGGTCCAGCAGCAGGCCGCGCACCGCGGACTGCATCAGCGCGCGGTCGTCGACCGGGTCCACGTACGCCTGCCTGACCGCGTTGTAGACCATCACGTAGCGGCGGATCTCGTCCAGCGGCACCTTGGCGGCCTGGCCATCGGCGGCATCGGGGTCGTCGCTGGCGGGGACGGGTGCGTCGTCGTCCGCCGTGGACTGCGCCGGCGGTTCGGCCGGCGCCTGCTGCGCGTGCGCGGGGGCCAGGGACAGGCCGGCCAGCAAGGCGGCAAGTGCCGCGGGGAAGATCGCCCGCATCGAAGGACTCCTCAGGATCGGTCGGAATGGGACCCCGCCGCGGCGGCGCGGTTCCCGTGCGGCCATGATGCACGCCTGCGGCGTGGGCGCGGCGTGGTGCGGTTATTGCCGGGTGAGCCAGGCGGCCGGGTTGACCGGTGCGCCGTTGCGGCGCAGCTCGAAGTACAGCGCCGGCCGCGCCTGCCCGCCGGAGGTGCCGACGCTGGCCACCGCGTCGCCGCGCTTCACGCTGTCGCCCGCTTCCTTCAGCAGGCCGTCGTTGTGCGCGTACAGGCTCATGTAGCCGCTGCCGTGGTCGACGATCAGGATCATGCCGTAGCCGGTCATCCAGTCGGCGAACACCACCGTGCCGTCGGCCACCGCGCGCACCGGGGTACCCGCGGCGGCGGCGACCAGCACGCCATCGCTGCGCCGTCCGTCCGGCAGGCGCCCGCCGAATCCCGCCAGCAGGTCGCCGGCCACCGGCCATCCGAGCCCCCCGACCCGCAGCGGCGCGGCGC
>CBFGMM010000090.1:0-8502 GCA_965649855.1 uncultured Thermomonas sp.
CCCCAGGGCCGGGCCGGGCTCCAGCGCGAGGACGATGCCCGCCGCGTCGGCGCGTTGCTGCACGGCGGCTGCGGCCTCGCGCAGCAACGCGCCCGCCTCCAGCGCCTGCGGCGCCGCGATCGCCTGGCGGGACTCCACCGCCGCCAGCGCGAGCAGCTTGTCCACCATCTGCGCCATGCGTCCGCCCTGGGCGGCGATGCTGGCCACGAAGCGCCGCCGGTCCGCGTCCGGCAGCGGCGCCTCCAGCAGTTCCGCCGCGCCGCGGATCGCGGCCAGCGGACTCTTCAGTTCGTGGGTCAGCGCGTGCACGTACTGCTCGACGTACTGCTTGCCTTCCAGCTTCCCGCGCATGTCGTGCAGCGCCCGCCCCAGCGCGCCGAACTCGCCCGCCGCCTGCGGCGCCTGCGCCGGCGCCCCCGCGGTGACCGCGTCCGCATAGCGGCGCAGCGTGCCCAGCTGGCGCGACAGCCACCACGCCGCCAGCAGCCCCACCAGCAGCGCGCTGCCCATCAGCACCAGGCCCCAGCGCAGCATGGTGGCCTGGCTGCGCGCGATGAACGGCGCCAGCTCCGCGTTGGGCTTGGCCACGGTGAGCACGCCGGCCACCCGCCCGCGCGCGTCCAGGATCGGCGCGGCCACGTGCATCACCGTGCTGTCCGGATCGTCCGGGTCGCTGCGGGTGGAGCGCGCGCCGTATTGCCCGCGCAGGGTGCGGTGCACGTCGTTCCAGCGCGAATGGTCGCGCCCGAGTTCGCGCCCCTGCGAATCGAACACCACGATCCCGCGCGCGTCGGTGATGCGCACGTGCAACCCGGTGCGCTGCTTGGGAAAGCCCCACACCTCGGCGCCCACCTCGCGCGCCGCGACCGCGCGCAGCCGCGCGGCGAAGCGCCCGTCGCCGATCCGCCCGGCCAGCAGGTCGTCCGCGGCCAGCTCCGCCAGGGTGTTGGCGGTGTCGATCAGGGTCTGCTCCATCGCCTGGCGCACCCCGGGCTTGACCTGCTCCAGGAACACCCGGCCCAGCAGCAGCGCGGCCAGCGCCACGATCAGGAAATACCCGGCCAGCACGCGCAACCCGATGTTCACGCGCGCGCCTCAGCCGTCCACGTGGACCGCGTAGCCCAGCCCGCGCACGGTGCGGATCGGGTCGGCGTCCGGCGCCACCGCGCGCAGCTTGGCGCGCAGCGTCTTGACGTGGGTGTCCACCGTCCGCTCGCTGGACTCCAGCGCGTCCTCCCAGACGCGGTCCATCAGCCGCGCGCGGTCCAGCACCGCGCCGGGGCGCGCCAGCAGCGCCGCCAGCAGGCCGAACTCGTAGCGGGTCAGGTCCAGCGGCACGCCGTCGAAGCTGACCCGGTGCCCGGCCGCGTCCAGGGCGAAGCGGCCCAGCTGCCTGAAGCCGTCCGTCGCCATCGCCTGCCGGCGCAGGTGGGCGCGCACCCGCGCCACCAGCTCGCGCGGGGAAAAGGGTTTGGCGATGTAGTCGTCGCCGCCCAGCTCCAGGCCCAGCACGCGGTCCGCCTCGCCGTCGCGCGCGGTCAGGAACAGCACCGGCACGCTGCTCTCGGCGCGCAGCGCGCGGCACACGTCGAAGCCGCTGGCATCGGGCAGGCCCACGTCCAGGATCAGAAGGTCCACGCCGCCGCGCCGCACCCGCGGCAGCACCTGGCCGCCCAGCAGCACGTGCTCGGCCGCGTAGCCCTCCGCGCGCAGCGCGTACAGCACCGTCTCGGCGATGGCGCTCTCGTCTTCGGCCAGCAGGATGGTGGGCATGCGGGGCATCCTAACCGCGCGCGCCCCGGCGATTGCGTGGCCGGGGTGAAGTCGCGGTCTGCGACAATCCCGGCATGAACTACCGCCACGCCTTCCACGCCGGCAACCACGCGGACGTGCTCAAGCACGTGGTGCTGCTGGCCCTGTGCGATGCGCTGACCGCCAAGCCGGCGCCCTGCTTCGCGCTGGACACCCACGCCGGGCGCGGCCTGTACCGGCTGGACGGCGAGGCCGCGCAGAAGACCCTGGAGGCCAGCGACGGCATCGCCCGCCTGCTGGCCGAGGCGCCGCGCGAGCCGGCGGTGCAGCGCTACCTCGGCGCCGTGCGCGCCTGCCGGCAGCAGCACGGCCCGCACGCCTACCCGGGATCGCCCTGGCTGCTGGCCCACGCGCTGCGCGCGGAGGACCGGATCGCCGCCTGCGAGCTGCACCCCGAGGAGGCGAACGTGCTGCGCGATGCCTTTGCCGGCGACCCGCGCATGGCGGTGCACGCGCGCGACGGCTACGCCGCGGTCAAGGCATTGCTGCCGCCCAGGCATGGCGCGCAGAAATTCGCGCGCGGCCTGGTCCTGGTCGACCCGCCCTACGAAGCGCAGCTGGACGAGTTCGACGCCGCGCTGCCCGCGATCCGCGAGGCCCTGGCGCGCTGGCCGCAGGGGATCGTGGCGCTGTGGTACCCGATCAAGCAGGGCCGCGCCCTGCAGGCGTTCCGGCGCCGGGCCGCCGCGCTGGACGCGCGCTCCGCGCTGTCGCTGGAACTGCTGGTGCGCCCCGACGATTCGCCGCTGCGGATGAACGGCAGCGGGATGCTGGTGCTCAACGCCCCCTGGCGGTTCGATGCCGCGATGCGTCCGGCGCTGGCCGCCCTGCAGGGCGCACTGGGCGAGCCCGGTGCCACCAGCCACGCCGACTGGCTGCGCGCGCCGGCCTGAGGCACCACCCGCGCCCTTCGCGCGGCGCGTGCCAGAATCGCGCCTTTCCCCACGCGACCCGCCCCATGGCCTCCAGCTTCTTCGCCCTGTTCGACGACATCGCCACCCTGCTGGACGACGTGGCGGCGATGACCAAGCTGGCCACCAAGAAGACCGCCGGGGTGCTGGGCGACGACCTGGCGCTCAACGCGCAGCAGGTCAGCGGCGTCAACGCGGCCCGCGAACTGCCCGTGGTCTGGGCCGTGGCCAAGGGCTCGGCGCTCAACAAGGTGATCCTGGTGCCGGCCGCGCTGGGCATCGCCGCGCTGGAAGCCTGGCTGCGGGCGCGCGGCCACGATGTCCCGCTGATCACACCGCTGATGATGATCGGCGGCGCCTACCTGTGCTACGAGGGCGCGGAGAAGCTGGTCCACAAGTTCCTGCACAGGGCCGAGGACGCGCAGCACCACGTCGAGCTGGTCCAGGCGGTGGCGGACGAGTCGGTGGACATGGTCGCGTTCGAAAAGGACAAGATCAAAGGCGCCATCCGCACCGATTTCATCCTGTCCGCGGAGATCATCGTGATCGCGCTGGGCACCGTGGCCGCCGAGCCCTTCGTCAAGCAGCTGGCGGTGCTGGTGGCGATCGCGATCATCGTCACCGTGGGCGTGTACGGCCTGGTCGGCGGCATCGTGAAGCTGGACGACCTGGGCCTGCGCCTGGCGCGCGAGGGCGCCGGCAGGGCCAGCGCGGCGATCGGGCGCGGCATCCTGGCCTTTGCGCCGAAGCTGATGAAGTTCCTGTCGGTGGCCGGCACCGCCGCGATGTTCCTGGTGGGCGGCGGCATCCTGGTGCATGCCATCCCGGCCCTGTACGCCGTGGCGAAGGCGGCCCACGCGATCCCGCCGGGCTGGCTGTGGGAGAACCTGTTCTACGGCGCGGCGGGCGTCGCGATCGGCGGCGCGATCGTGGCGGTGGTGGGCGGCGTGAAGCGGCTGCGCGGCAAGCCGGCGGTGCCCGCACACTGAACGCCACGGCGCTGCCGCTTCCATTTTCTTAACCCGGCGGCGCCCATCATCGCCGCATGGCAGCCCGCAACCGCATGCCCCCGTGGCACGAGCACCTCCGCTTGCGCAACGGGCGCGAGATCCTGATCCGCCCGATCCGCCCCGAGGATGCCGGCCCGGTCCGCGCCGGCTTTTCCCTGCTGCAACCGGACGAGATCCGCCAGCGCTTCCTGCACCCGATGAAGGAACTGTCGGTCGAGCAGGCCGCGCGCCTGACCCGGCCCAACCCGCGCCGCGAATTCGCGCTGGTCGCCGCCGAGCCGTTGCCGCCCGGCGATGCGCTGGTCGGGGCGGTGGCGCGGCTGGCGGTGGACGATGCCGGCCGCGACGCCGAATTCGCGATCCTGGTCAGCCACTACATCGCCGGCATGGGCCTGGGCCGGCACCTGATGCGGCGCCTGGTGCGCTGGGCCAAGGGCCGCAAGCTGGACCGCATCTACGGCGACGTGCTGGACACCAACCAGCCGATGCAGGCGCTGGCCGCCTCGCTGGGATTCCGCCGCGAGGCAGCCGAATCGCCCGGCCTGGTGCGGATGGCGCTGGACCTGCCCAAGCCCAGGCCGCGCCTGCCGCCCGCCCCGGGCCACGCGCTGGTCGCCTGAACCGTTCGCGGGGACCGGGCGCGGGCAGCGCGCGCTAGACTGCGCACCCGCTGCGGGGCGCCAGGCGCGCCCGGCAGCGCCGTCCATTGGCGCCGATGACCCTGCTGACCGAGTTCCCCACGCTCCCCCTGCCCCGTCCGGGCCACGCGCGCGCCTACTGGCGCGCCCCCGCATCCGGCAGCGCGCTGGCGGTGGCGATCGCCTGGCTGGCCGCGCAGCGCGAGGCGCCGCTGCTGGTGGTGGCGCGCGACAACCACGCCGCCCACCAGCTGGAAGCCGACCTCGCCCTGCTGGCCGGCGACGCCCTGCCGGTGCTGGCCTTCCCCGACTGGGAGACCCTGCCCTACGACCGCTTCAGCCCGCACCCGGACCTGACCAGCCAGCGCCTGGCCACCCTGGCCCGCCTGCCCGCGCTGCGCCGCGGCGTGGTGGTGGTGCCGGCGGCCACCCTGATGCAGCGGCTGGCGCCGCCGTCGCACGTGCTGGGCAACCGCTTCGACCTGCGCACCGGCCAGCGCCTGGACCTGGACGCCGAGAAGCGGCGGCTGGAATCCGCCGGCTACCGGCACGTGCCGCAGGTCCAGGATCCCGGCGACTTCGCCGTGCGCGGCGGCCTGCTGGACGTGTTCCCGATGGGCGCCGGCGCGCCGTTCCGGATCGAGCTGCTGGACGAGGACATCGACTCGATCCGCGCGTTCGACCCGGAGAGCCAGCGCTCGCTGGAGCGGATCGAATCCATCGAGCTGCTGCCCGGCCGCGAGGTGCCGCTGGACGAGGCGCCGCTCAAGCGCGCGCTGGACGCGCTGCGCGACCGCTTCGACATCGACACCCGGCGCAGCGCGCTGGTGCAGGACCTCAAGGCCGGGATCGCGCCCGCGGGGGTGGAGTACTACCTGCCGCTGTTCCACGCGGACACCGCGACCCTGTTCGACTACCTGCCGGAGTCCACCCTGCCGCTGCTGGCGGACGGTGCGCTGGACGCCGCGGACCACGCGTGGGCGCAGATCGGCCAGCGCTTCGACCAGCTGCGGCACGACATCGAGCGCCCACTGCTGCCACCCGACGAGCTGTGGCTGCCGCCCGACGCGCTGCGCGAAATCCTCAACCGCGGCCAGCGCATCGAGGTCTGCCCGCCGTCGCACCCGCGCCACGACGAGGCCCACCCGCTGCCGTTGCAGCCGGCCCCCACGCTGCCGCTGGCGGCCAGGGACCAGCCGCCGGCCGAGGCCCTGCGCACGTTCCTGGCCAGCTACCCGGGCCGGGTGCTGGTCGCCGCGGACTCCCCCGGCCGGCGCGAGGCGCTGCTGGAGGTGCTGCAGGCGGCGGGCCTGCAACCGGCGGTGCTGGCCGACTGGCAGGCCTTCGCCGATGCCGCGCAGCACCGCTTCGCCATCGCCGTCGCCGCGTTCGAGGACGGCTTCGCCGTCGATGCACCGCCGCTGGCCGTGCTCACCGAGCGCCAGCTGTTCCCCGAGCGCGCCGCGCAGCCGCGCCGCCGCAAGCGCGCCGGGCGCGAGCCCGAGGCGATCATCCGCGACCTGGGCGAGCTGTCCGAGGGCGCGCCGATCGTGCACGAGGACCACGGCGTGGGCCGCTACCGCGGGCTGGTGGCGATGGACATCGGCGGCATGCCCGGCGAGTTCCTGGAAATCGAGTACGCCAAGGGCGACCGCCTGTACGTGCCGGTGGCGCAGCTGGACCGGATCAGCCGCTATTCCGGCGCCAGCGCGGAGACCGCGCCGCTGCACAGCCTGGGCGGCGAGCAGTGGACCAGGGCCAAGCGCAAGGCGGCCGAGAAGGTCCGCGACGTCGCCGCCGAGCTGCTGGAGATCCAGGCGCGGCGGCACGCGCGCAGGGGCCTGGCGATCGACGTCGACCGCGCGCTGTACGAACCCTTCGCCGCCACCTTCCCGTTCGAGGAAACCCCGGACCAGCACGCCGCGATCGAGGCGGTGATCCGCGACCTGGCCAGCAGCCAGCCGATGGACCGCGTGGTCTGCGGCGACGTGGGCTTCGGCAAGACCGAGGTCGCGGTGCGCGCCGCGTTCGTGGCCGCCACCGCCGGCAAGCAGGTCGCGGTGCTGGTGCCCACGACGCTGCTGGCCGAGCAGCACTACCGCAACTTCCGCGACCGCTTCGCCGACTGGCCGCTGCGGGTGGAGGCGCTGTCGCGCTTCCGCAGCAAGAAGGAGATCGAAGCCGAGCTCGGCCGGCTCGCCGACGGCACCCTGGACGTGGTGGTCGGCACCCATCGCCTGCTGCAGCCGGACGTGAAGTTCAAGGACCTGGGCCTGGTCATCGTCGACGAGGAGCAGCGCTTCGGCGTGCGCCAGAAGGAGGCGCTGAAGAAGCTGCGCGCCAACGTGCACCTGCTGACCCTGACCGCCACCCCGATCCCGCGCACGCTCAACATGGCGATGGCCGGGCTGCGCGACCTGTCGATCATCGCCACCGCGCCGGCCAACCGCCTGGCGGTGCAGACCTTCGTCCACGCGTGGGACGCGGCGGTGCTGCGCGAGGCCTTCCAGCGCGAGCTCAGCCGCGGCGGGCAGGTGTACTTCCTGCACAACGACGTGGAAAGCATCGGGCGCATGCACGACGAACTGCAGGCGCTGGTGCCCGAGGCCCGCATCGGCATCGCCCACGGACAGATGCCGGAGCGCGAGCTGGAACGGGTGATGCTGGACTTCCACAAGCAGCGCTTCAACGTGCTGCTGTGCACGACCATCATCGAGTCCGGCATCGACATCCCCAACGCCAACACCATCGTCATCCACCGCGCCGACAAGTTCGGCCTGGCCCAGCTGCACCAGCTGCGCGGCCGGGTGGGCCGCAGCCACCACCGCGCCTATGCCTACCTGCTGGTGCCGGACGGGCGCAGCATCACCGGCGATGCGCGCAAGCGCCTGGACGCGATCGCCTCGATGGACGAACTGGGCGCCGGCTTCACCCTGGCCACCCACGACCTGGAGATCCGCGGCGCCGGCGAACTGCTGGGCGAGGACCAGAGCGGGCAGATGGCCGAGGTCGGCTTCAGCCTGTACACCGAGCTGCTGGAACGCGCGGTGCGCAGCATCCGCCAGGGCAAGCTGCCCGACGTCGACGATGCCGACCGCTTCGGCGCCGACGTCGACCTGCACGTGCCGGCGCTGATCCCGGACGACTACCTGCCCGACCCGCACGCGCGCCTGACCCTGTACAAGCGGATCAGCGCCGCGCGCGACAGCGACGGCCTGCGCGAGCTGCAGGTCGAGATGATCGACCGCTTCGGGCTGCTGCCCGATCCCGCCAGGCACCTGTTCGCGATCGCCGAACTCAAGCGCCAGGCCACCGCGCTGGGCATCCGCAAGCTGGACCTGGGCGCCGGCGGCGGCCGCGTGCAGTTCACCGAGAAGCCCAGCGTCGACCCGATGGCGGTGATCCGCCTGATCCAGGGCCAGCCGAAACACTACCGGATGGACGGCCCGGACAAGCTGCGCGTAACCCTGGACCTGCCGGACGCCGCCACCCGCCTGGCCGCGGCGCGCGGCCTGCTGGCGGCGCTCGCGCCCGGCTGAGCGCGTCAGCAAGCTGAACCCGGCTCGGCGCGCCGCGGTTCGCCGCGACGCGCCCGGTTGGCGTAGGCTGCGCCGATACGCGCGGTGGGGACCGCCCGTCCATCCGGGGAGATACGCATGAACGCAACTCGCACCGCCGCGCTGCTGGCCGCCGCCCTCGCCCTGAGCGGGTGCGGCGGTGGCACCAAACTCGTCCGCAAGCCCGCCCCCGTGCCTGCGGACCTGCCCGCGATCGCGACCGCGCACGACGCCCGGCTGGTGGCGGAGCTGCGGTTCGTGATCGTGCGCAACGGGCCCGCCGCCTGGGCGAAGAACGCGTCCTGGGACGAATACCTGCTGGCCGTCGGCAACGTGGGCCAGGTGCCGGTGCGGATCGATTCGGTGACCGTGACCGACAGCCGCGGCCATGTCGCCACGACGCTCGCCGACCGTGGCGCGCTGGTGGCGGCCAGCAAGCAGACCAGCCGCCGCTACCGCGATGCCGGGCTGAAGGTGGAGGCCGGGCGCGGCGGTGCCGGGCTGATGGCGGCCGGCGTGGGCGCCGGCGTGCTGGCCTATGGCGCCGCCACGGCCGCCGCCACCAGCGCCGCCC
>CBFGMM010000091.1:0-8465 GCA_965649855.1 uncultured Thermomonas sp.
AGGCGGGATACGCAGTGGCCAACCTCGGCTACCCGAGCCTGCGCGCCCCGCTGGGGGCCGCCGAACCCGCCGATCCCGCGCCGGACGTGGTTGCCGACCAGGAGGCGACGCTGGCCGATGCGCCCGCCGTCGATGCGCCGGTCGCGCCCGCCAAGGCGGCCCCGCGCGTGGAAACCCCCACCTGGCATTCCGCGCGCTGGACCCAAGCCGCGCCGGTCGCGGCGGCCGCCGAATCCATCGCCGCACCGCGCTTCGTGCCGCTGCAGGACGACGAGCCGACGGCCGCCGCGGCCCCGTCCTCGGTACCCGAGACGGGCGGTGACCACCGCCTCAAGCTGGCGCTGGCGTTCCTGGACATCGGCGACGACGATTCGGCCCGCCAGCTGCTGCGCGAGTTGCTGCACAGTCCCGATCCCGCGGCGCGCGACGAGGCCGCGCGCCAGCTGCGCGAACTGGGCTGAGCGCGCGCGGGGGTCCGATGCGGCTGGCGCTGGGCGTCGAATACGACGGGACCGGGAGCCTGGGCTGGCAGCGGTTGAGCGCGGCGGGCGAGCCGGCCGCCGACGGCAGCCTGCAGACGGCGCTGGAAGCGGCCCTGTCCCGCGTGGCCGATGCGCGGGTCGATACCGTGTGCGCCGGGCGCACCGATGCCGGCGTGCATGCGCGTTGCCAGGTGGTGCACTTCGACACCGATGCGATGCGCGATGCGCGCGGCTGGATCCTGGGCACCACCGCGAACCTGCCGCCGACCATGGCCGTGCGCTGGTGCGTGCCGGTCGCCGACGGCTTCAGCGCGCGCTTTTCCGCGCGGGCCCGCCGCTACCGCTACCGCATCCTCAACCGCGCCGCGCGGCCCGGGCTGCAGCGCGCGTACCTCGGCTGGGAGCGCATGCCGCTGGACGCCGCCGCCATGCACGCGGCGGCGCAGGCGCTGGTGGGCGAGCAGGACTTCTCGGCCTTCCGCAGCGTGCAGTGCCAGGCCAGCCACGCGCGCCGGGCGCTGCATGCGATCGCGGTGTCGCGCGCGGGCGACGAGGTGGTGGTCGAGGTGCAGGCGAATGCCTTCCTGCACCACATGGTGCGCAACATCGTGGGCTCGTTGCTGATGGTGGGGCGCGGCGAGCGCGACCCGGGCTGGATCGCCGGGGTGCTGGCCGGCCGCGACCGCACCCTGGCCGGTCCCACCGCGCCCGCCCAGGGACTGCTGTTCATCGGTCCCGTTTATCCGCCAGAATGCGGACTCCCGCAGGAGGTCTGCGGCGATGGGTAGCCCATGCAGAACACGCTCTTCAGAACCCGGATCAAGTTCTGCGGCCTGACCCGCGCGGGCGACGTGCGCCTGGCCGGCGAGCTGGGCGTGGACGCGGTGGGCCTGGTGTTCGCACGCAACAGTCCGCGGCGGGTGGAGCCGGGCGGCGCGCGCGCGCTGCGCGACGCGATGGCGCCCTTGGTCGATGCGGTGGCGTTGTTCATGGACAACCCGGTGGACGAGGTGCGCGAGGCGATCGCGCAGGCCAGGCCCACCCTGCTGCAGTTCCATGGCGACGAGGACGATGCGTTCTGCCGGCGTTTCGGCCTGCCCTACCTGAAGGGGATCGGCCTGGGCGGCGACGAGGCCGACATGAACGGGCGGATGCTGCATGCCCGCTACCCGCATGCCGCGGGCTTCGTGTTCGATGGCCATGTCGCCGGCGCGCCGGGCGGCAGCGGGCAGCGGCTCGATCCCGCCCGGATCCCGGCCGACATGAGCAAGCCCTTCGTGCTGGCGGGCGGCCTCACCCCGACCAGCGTGTTCGGCGCGATCCGCGCGGCCAACCCCTGGGGCGTGGACGTGGCCAGCGGCATCGAGACCGAGCCGGGGCTCAAGGACGGCGCGCTGATGCGCAAGTTCGTGGAAGAGGTGCGGCGCGCCGACTGCGTTGAGCTCAAGGAAGGCAGCGACGAGCTGCTCAGCTGCCATGTCTGTGGCCGCTGAGCGCATGGACTACCACGCCTACCCGGACGCGGCCGGGCACTTCGGGCGCTTCGGCGGGCGTTTCGTCGCCGAGACCCTGATCCGCCCGCTGGAGGAACTGGCCGCGGCCTACGACGCCGCGCGCGTGGATCCGGCCTTCATCGCCGAGTTCGAGGCGGACCTGGCGCATTACGTCGGCCGGCCCAGCCCGATCTACTTCGCCCAGCGGCTGACCCGCCACGTGGGCGGCGCGCGCATCCTGCTCAAGCGCGAGGACCTGAACCACACCGGCGCGCACAAGATCAACAACACCATCGGCCAGGCGCTGCTGGCCAGCCGCATGGGCAAGACCCGGATCATCGCCGAGACCGGCGCCGGCCAGCATGGCGTGGCCTCGGCCACGGTGGCCGCGCGGCTCGGCCTGGAATGCGTGGTCTACATGGGCGCCACCGACATCGAGCGGCAGAAGATCAACGTCTACCGCATGCAGCTGCTGGGCGCGCGCGTGGTGCCGGTGACCAGCGGCTCGGCCACGCTCAAGGACGCATTGAACGAGGCGATGCGCGACTGGGTGACCAACGTCGACGGCACCTTCTACATCATCGGCACCGTGGCCGGGCCGGACCCGTACCCGCGCATGGTGCGCGACTTCAACGCCGTGGTCGGCCGCGAGGCGCGCGCGCAGATGCTGGCCGAACATGGCCGGCTTCCGGACGCGGTGACCGCCTGCGTGGGCGGCGGCAGCAACGCGATCGGCATCTTCCATGCCTTCCTCAACGACGGCGGCGTGCGCCTGGTGGGCGCCGAGGCGGCGGGCGAGGGCATCGCAACGGGGCGGCACGCGTCCTCGCTGGCGGCCGGCCGGCCGGGCGTGCTGCACGGCAACCGCACCTACGTGATCTGCGACGACGACGGGCAGATCATCGAGACCCATTCGGTCTCCGCCGGCCTGGACTATCCGGGCGTCGGCCCGGAGCACGCCTTCCTCAAGGACAGCGGCCGCGCCGAGTACGTGGGCGTGACCGACGACGAGGCGCTGGCCGCGTTCCACCTGCTGGCCAGCACCGAAGGCATCCTGCCGGCACTGGAGTCCAGCCACGCCATCGCCCAGGCCATGGCCCTGGCCCGCGACATGCCGAAGGACGCGATCGTCCTGTGCAACCTGTCCGGGCGCGGCGACAAGGACGTGCACACCATCGCCGCGCGCGACGGCCTGGCGCTGTAGGCCCGCACCCAGCCGATTTGGCCGCGGCGCCGCGGTGCGCGACAATGGCCGGCTACCCCACTGAGGAGTCCGGCCATGGCCGAATCCAACCCGCCCGTCGCCGCCCAGGGCACCGTGCCCGACCAGGCGTTCTTCGTGGCCGCCAACGACCACGTGGAACTGAGCAACCGCCAGGCCCGGCACCAGGGGACCCAGAAGACCGGGCTGGCCAGCCTGTACGGCGCCGCCCGCTTCAACGCCCACGCCTACCTGGAGTCGGTGCCCGCGGGCGAAGCCCCGCAGCGCCGCGGCGAGTTCCTGGACTACATGGGCACGCTGTTCCGGCGGATGCTGAACGAGCACCTGGACCAGCTGGGCGACGAGCGCGGCATCGACGTGGGCGAATCCGAGCTGGCCGAGGTCTACGCCGCCAACGGCGTGCAGCGCCGCCGCGCCGGCACCGACACCGCGCCGCCGCCGGCGCCCGTGGCCGGCGAGTGAGCCGGCTGCAGGCGCGCCTGGCCGCCCTGCGCGCGGGCAGCCGCAAGGCGCTGGTGCCGTTCGTGACCGCCGGCGATCCCGCGCTCGAGGCGACCGTGCCGGTGCTGCACGCGCTGGTCGAGGCGGGCGCGGACGTGCTGGAACTCGGGGTGCCGTTCTCCGACCCGATGGCGGACGGCCCGGTGATCCAGCGCAGTTCCGAGCGCGCCCTGGCGCGCGGCGCGGGCCTGTCCTGGGTGCTGCAAGCGGTGCGTGCGTTCCGCGTGGCCGACGCCGACACCCCGGTGGTCCTGATGGGCTACCTGAACCCGGTGGAGATCCGCGGCCCGGCTGCGTTCGCCGCCGATGCCGCGGCCGCCGGCGTGGACGGCGTGCTGCTGGTCGACTTGCCGCCGGAGGAAGCCGAGGAGTACCAGGCCGCCTTCGCCCACCACGGCCTGGCGCTCATCTCGCTGGCGTCGCCCACCACCCCCGACAGCCGCCTGCAGCGCCTGGCCACGCGCTCGGACGGGTACCTGTACTACGTCAGCTTCGCGGGCGTGACCGGGGCCGACCGCCTGGACGTGGGCGATGCGGGCCGCCGCCTCGCGCAGCTGCGGGGGATGGCCAGCCTGCCGGTGTATGCGGGGTTCGGCATCCGCGACGCCGCCAGCGCCGCGGCGATGGCTGAACATGCCGACGGGGTGGTGGTCGGCAGCGCGCTGGTCGCGGCGCTGGAAGGCAGCCGCGATGCGGCCGAGGCGGCCCGCCGCGCCGGCGACTTCCTGCGCCCGCTGCGGCAGGCGCTGGACGGCGCGCCCGGGGCCGCCTGAGCTAGACTGCAAGGCCGTTTCCCGCGCGTGCCGGGAACGGCGGACGACCCATGCACCCGACGAGACGCGGTGACCTGACCGAATGAGCTGGCTGAAGAAACTCATGCCCGCCCGCATCCGCACGGATGCCGGCGTGGACCGCAAGCGCAGCGTGCCGGAAGGCCTCTGGGAGAAGTGCGAGCGGTGCGGCGCCGTGCTGTACCGGCCGGAGCTGGAGGAGAACCTCGAGGTCTGCCCCAAGTGCGCCTTCCACATGCCGATCCGCGCGCGCGCGCGGCTGGCGGCGCTGCTGGACGACGGCCTGGGCCACGAGATCGGCGCCCAGCTGGGCCCCACCGACGTGCTGAAGTTCCGCGACCAGAAGAAGTATTCCGACCGCATCAAGGCCGCGCAGAAATCCACCGGCGAGCGCGACGCGCTGGTCGCGATGGAAGGCAGGCTCAAGGGCCACGACCTGGTCGCCGCCGCGTTCGACTTCGCGTTCATGGGCGGCTCGATGGGCTCGGTGGTGGGCGAGCGCTTCACCCTGGGCGCGGAGCGCGCGCTGGAGCTGCGCTGCCCCTTCGTGTGCTTCTCCGCCAGCGGCGGCGCGCGCATGCAGGAGAGCCTGTTCTCGCTGATGCAGATGGCCAAGACCTCGGCCGCGCTGGGCCGGCTGCGCGCCGCGGGCCTGCCGTACGTCTCGGTGCTCACGCACCCGACCACCGGCGGCGTCTCCGCCAGCTTCGCGATGCTCGGCGACCTCAACCTCGCCGAACCGGGCGCGCTGATCGGCTTCGCCGGCCAGCGCGTGATCGAGCAGACCGTGCGCGAGACCCTGCCGGAGGGCTTCCAGCGCAGCGAATTCCTGCTGGAGCACGGCACCGTGGACCAGATCGTGGACCGCCGCGAGATGCGCGACCGCCTGGCGCGGCTGCTGGCGCTGATGATGCGCCGGCCGGCGCCGGCCGACGACGCGGAGGCGGCATGAGCGCGCGCCGGTACTTCGGCACCGACGGCATCCGCGGGCGGGTGGGCGAGGGCCCGATCTCGGCCGACTTCGTGCTGCGCCTGGGCAATGCCTACGGTCGCGCGCTGACCGCGGCCGCGCGCGATGGCGAGCGCGAGTGGCGCAAGCCGATGGTGCTGATCGGCAAGGACACCCGGATCTCCAACTACATGTTCGAGGCCGCGCTGGAGGCGGGCCTGGTGGCCGCCGGCGTGGACGTGCAGCTGATGGGGCCGATGCCGACCCCGGCGGTGGCCCACCTCACCCACTCCATGCGCGCCGACGGCGGCATCGTGATCTCGGCATCGCACAACCCGCACAGCGACAACGGCATCAAGTTCTTCTCGGCCGAGGGCGAGAAGCTGGACGACGCGACCGAACTGGCCATCGAGGCCGCGCTGGATGCCCCGTTCCGGACCGTGCCGTCGGAGCAGCTGGGCAAGGCGGTGCGCACCCGCGACACCATCGGCCGCTACGTGGAGGCCTGCAAGAACTCCGTGCCCAAGGGCTTCAACCTGCACGGCATGCGGATCGTGGTGGACTGCGCCAACGGCGCGACCTACCAGCTCGGCCCGCTGGTGCTGCGCGAGCTGGGCGCGCGCCTGGACGCGATCGGGATCGAGCCGAACGGAGTCAACATCAACGATGGCGTGGGCTCCACCCACCCCGGCACGCTGGCCGCGCGCGTGCGCGAGACCGGCGCCGACCTCGGCATCGCCTTCGACGGCGACGGCGACCGGGTGCTGTTCGTCGACGCGGGCGGCGAGGTGCGCGACGGCGACGACCTGCTCTACGTGCTGGCCTGCGACTGGCAGGAGACCGGCCGCCTGCGCGGCCCGGTGGTGGGCACGCTGATGACCAACTACGGCTTCGAGCGCGCCCTGGGCGAGCGCGGGATCGGCTTCGTCCGCGCCAACGTGGGCGACCGCTACGTGCACCAGCAGCTGCTGGCCCATGGCGGCGTGCTGGGCGGCGAGGCCTCGGGCCACATCCTGTGCCTGGACCGCGCCAGCACCGGCGACGGCATCGTCAGTGCGCTGCAGGTGCTGGAGGTGCTGCAGCGCCGCGGCACCGGCATGGCCCGCGCGCTGGACGGGCTGCGCAAGGTGCCGCAGAAGACCGTCAACGTGCGCTACGACGGCGACCGCAGGCCGGCGGAAGCGGACAGCGTGCAGGCCGCGCTGGCGCAGGCGCAGCAGGCGGTGCAGGGACGCGGCCGCGCCTTCCTGCGCCCGTCCGGCACCGAGCCGGTGGTGCGGGTCACGGTGGAGGCCGACGATGCCGCGCTGGTCGAGGCCACCGCGCAGCGCCTGGCCGACGCGGTGCGCGCCGCCGCCTGATTTCGATCAAGTCCTTTCCCCCGCGGCCGGCGCACACTCGCGTCGCCTCCACCCCGCATCCTTCGAACACGCCATGGCCTCCCAGATCCCGACCCTCGACATCCGCCGCTTCACCCATCCGGCCTCGCCCGAAGACCGCCAGGCCTTCGTCGACGAGCTGGGCGCCGCCTACCGCCAGTGGGGCTTCGCCGGCATCCGCAACCACGGCATCCCGCAGGCGCGGATCGACGAGGCCTACCGCACGTTCGAGGCCTTCTTCGCGCTGCCGGAGGAAACCAAGCGCGCCTACCACGTGCCCGGCGGCGGCGGCGCGCGCGGCTACACGCCGTTCGGCGTGGAGACCGCCAAGGGCGCGCAGTACTCCGACCTCAAGGAGTTCTGGCACATCGGCCGCGAGATCCCCGACGACTCGCCGTACCGCGCCGACATGCCGGCCAACGTGTGGCCGCGGGAAGTCCCCGCCTTCCGCGAGGTCGGCTACGGCCTGTACCAGTCGCTGGACGCGCTGGGCTCGCAGGTGCTGTCCGCGCTGGCCCTGCACATCGGCCTGCCGGAGGACTACTTCGCCGACAAGACCGATTCGGGCAACTCGATCCTGCGCCCGATCCACTACCCGCCGATCACCGCCGAGGACATCCCGAACGTGCGCGCCGGCGCGCACGAGGACATCAACCTGATCACCCTGCTGGTGGGCGCCAGCGCGGAAGGCCTGGAAGTGAAGTCGCGGCAGGGCGACTGGGTGCCGTTCACCGCGGACGCGGACACCATCGTGGTCAACATCGGCGACATGCTGCAGCGGCTGACCAACCACGTGTACCCGTCCACCACCCACCGCGTGGTCAACCCGCCGGGCGAGAAGGCGCGGCAGCCGCGCTACTCCACCCCGTTCTTCCTGCACCCCAACCCGGACTTCGTGATCGACGTGCTGCCGTCCTGCGTGACCCCGGACAACCCCAGCCGCTACCCGGAGCCGATCACCGCGCAGGGCTACCTGGAAGAGCGCCTGCGCGAGATCAAGCTGAAGTAGCGCGCCACCGCCGTCGGCATTGCGCGGCGCGCGCCATTCCCCGCGTCAGCCCGCGTGCACCGCCCACAGGTGGTACATCCCCGCGAAGAAGTCGGGATGCCGCGCCTCGAAGGCGGCCCAGGCGGCCAGGCCGGCCGTGGCGTCCGGTCCGCCCGCGCGCGAGGCCGCGGCGCGCTGGGCGGGCTCCAGTTCCATGCCCAGCGGCCGCAGCCCGGCCTGTGCCAGCAGCGCGGCCACGCCGGGCAGGTCGAAGCGGTGTTCCTGCACGTGGAACAGCAGGTCGCGGCATTCGTTGAGCGAATGGAAATCGGCGAAGGCCATGACGCCGCGCGCCGGCGACGATGGCGGCAATGCGGCGATGGCCGCGCGGCAACGGCGGATGCCGTCGGGGGTCGCCTGCAGGCCCAGCTCCGCGATCAGCGCGCGCGCGGCCACCACGCTCCTGCGGCCGGCCTCGCTGTACAGCGACAGGCGGATCGCGCCGCCGGGCGCGAGCAAACCCGACAGCACGCGCAGGCCCTGCGCGGGCCGCGCCAGGTGGTGCAGGACCCCGGTGGACTCGATCAGGTCGAAGCGCTGGCCGAGGTCGCCGAGTTCCAGCAGGTCGGCCTGGGCGAATTCCACGTTGCCCACGCCCAT
>CBFGMM010000092.1:0-8123 GCA_965649855.1 uncultured Thermomonas sp.
GCCATGCGCGCGCTGGGCTACGTGCACGCACAGGAGCGGTATTTCGAGATGGACCTGCTGCGCCGCACCGCCGCGGGCGAGCTGTCCGCGCTGTTCGGCCCGCGCGCGGTGGACACCGACAAGCGGCACCGCCTGCACCGCATGCGCGCGCGGGTGCAGCGCGACCTGGACCGGATCGCCGGCGACAAGCGCGCCGTGCTGGACGCGTACGTCGCCGGCGCGAACGCGGGCCTCGCCGGCCTGCGCGCGCGGCCTTGGCCGTACCTGCTGCTGCGCCAGCGGCCGCAGCCCTGGCAGGCGGAGGACACGCCGCTGGTCGCCTACGCCATGTACTTCGACCTGCAGGACGGCCGCAACGCGCGCGAGCTGGCGCTGGCGCGCATGCGGCCGCACCTGCCGCCCGCGCTGTTCGCCCTGCTCAACCGCGACGGCACGCGCTGGGACGCGCCGCTGCAGGGCGAGCCGCGCGGTGATGCGGCGCTGCCCGGGCCGGACGACGTGGACCTGCGCGGCCTGCCCGGCCCGAGCGCGCCCGCGCCCGGCAAGGCCGAAACCAGGGGCACGCCCGGCAGCAACAACTTCGCGGTGGCCGGCAGCCTGACCGCCGACGGGCGCGCCATCGTCGCCGACGACATGCACCTGTCCCTGCGTGCGCCCAACATCTGGTTCCGCGCGCGCCTGCGCTACCCCGATCCGGCCTCGCCGGGCGGCCGGGTGGACGTGCAGGGCATGACCCTGCCCGGCCTGCCCGGCGTGATCGTGGGGAGCAACGGGCACGTGGCATGGGGCTTCACCAACAGCTACGGCGACTACCTCGACTGGAAGCGGGAGATGCCGTGCGGCGATGCGGCTACTGCCGGCTGCGCGCGTGTCGCGCGCCACCCCGAACCCATCGCCATCGCGGGAGGTGACCCGGTGGCGTTCGAGGTCGAGGAGACCGCCTGGGGGCCGGTTGCCGCGCGCGAGGCCGACGGGTCGCTGCTGAGCCTGCGCTGGACCGCGCACCTGCCCGGGGCGGTCAACCTGGGCGTGACCCGGCTAGCCGCCGCGCGCGACCTGGACGCGGCGCTGCGCATCGCCGACGGCGCCGCGGTGCCCACCCAGAACCTGGTGATCGGCGACGCCGCCGGCCGCATCGCCTGGCGCCTGCTTGGGCCGATCCCGCAGCGCAGCGCCAGTTGCGCCTCCGCCAGCGCGGTGCAGGGTGCCGCAGCGGGTGCCGACTGCCCGCCCTGGTCGGCATCGACGAGCGCCAGCATGCTGCTCGCCTCGCCCGCGGTGGATCGCCTGTGGACCGCCAACAACCGCCTGCTGGACGGGGCCGACCTGCAACGCGTGGGCGATGGCGGCTATGCGCACGGCGCGCGCGCGCTGCAGATCCGCGACGGCCTGCATGCCCGCCAGCGCTTCACCGAGCGCGACCTGCTCGCCATCCAGCTCGACGACCGCGCGCTGTTCCTGCAGCCATGGTGGACGCTGCTGCGCGAACGCGCCGCTGCGGCGAAGACGCCTGCGCTTAGCGACCTGGCGCGTGCCGCGCAACGTTGGGACGGCCGCGCCTCTGCAGAATCGGTCAGCTTCCGGCTGGTCCGTGCGTGGCGGATCGCGGTCAACACCCGCATCGCCGAAGGCCTGGCCGCGCCCGCGCAGGCCGCGCTGGGCGCGGACTTCGTGATGCCGGACCTGCCGCAGCTGGAGGGCGTGGCCTGGCCGCTGGTCACCCGGCGTCCGCCGCACCTGCTGTCGCGCCGCTACGCGAGCTGGGATGCGCTGTTCGAGGACGCGGCGAAATCCGTGAAGGACGAACTGGCGCCGTCGGGGCCGCTGGCCGAGCGCACCTGGGGCGAGCGCAACACCGCGGCGATCTGCCATCCGCTGGCCGGCGCCGTCCCGCTGGGCCGGCGCCTGCTGTGCATGCCCGCCGAGCCGCTGCCCGGGGACGGGTCGATGCCGCGCGTGCAGGGCCCCGGCTTCGGCGCCTCGCAGCGCATGGTAGTGGCGCCCGGCCATGAAGCCGACGGCATCCTGCACATGCCCGGTGGGCAGAGCGGGCACCCGTTGTCGCCGTTCTGGGGCGCGGGCCATTCGGACTGGGTCGCCGGCCGCGCCTCGCCGTTCCTGCCGGGGCCGACCGCGTACACGTTGCGGCTGGCCCCTTCGCGCTGAGCCTCAGTCGGGCAGCAGCGCCTCGAGCAGGCGCAGGTAGAGGTCGGGCAGGCGCTGCAGGTCGGCCACGCGCACGTGCTCGTCCACCTTGTGGATGCTGGCATTGACCGGGCCGACCTCGATGCACTGCGCGCCCAGCGGCGCGATGAAGCGCGCATCCGAGGTGCCGCCGCCGGTGCTCTCCTCCGGCGCTTCGCCCGCGAACGCGGTCAGCACCTCGCGCGCCGCCGCGCGCAGCCGGCCTTCCGGGGTGAAGAACGGCTCGCCGCCGCGGTGCCACTGGATGGCATGGTCCAGGCCATGCGCGCGCAGCACCGCCTCGCATTCGGCTTCCAGCCGCGGTGCGTCCCAGTGCGGGTTGTAGCGCAGGTTGAACAGGGCCTGCAGCGCGCCGGGGATCACGTTGTTGGCGCCGGTGCCGGCATTGATGTTGCTGACCTGCAGGCTGGTGGGCGGGAATGACTCATAGCCATCGTCCCAGCGGCGCGCCGCGAGTTCGGCGAGCGCCGGCATCGCCTGGTGGATGGGATTGCGCGCCTTCTCCGGGTACGCCACGTGGCCCTGGACCCCGCGCACGGTGAGGGTGGCCGAGAGCGTGCCGCGCCGTCCGACCCGCAACAGGTCGCCCAGCGCCGCCTTCGACGACGGCTCGCCGGTGATGCACCAGTCGATGCGTTGCCCGCGCCGCCGGAATTCCTCCGCCACCTTGCGCACGCCGTCCAGCGCATCGCCCTCCTCGTCGGAGGTCAGCAGCAAAGCGACCGTGCCCGGGTGATCCGGATGCGCCGCCACGTAGCGTTCCAGCGCGACCACGAACGCCGCCACGCTGCCCTTCATGTCCGCCGCCCCGCGCCCGTACAGCACGCCATCGCGGACCTCGGGGGCGAATGGGTCGCTGGTCCACGCCTCGCGCGGCCCGGGCGGCACCACGTCGGTATGCCCCAGCAGCACCAGCACCGGGCCTTCGCCGTCGCCGTGGGTCGCCCACAGGTTGTCCACCGCGCCGAAGCGCAGGTGTTCGCAGGCGAAGCCCGCCGCCTCCAACCGGCGCGCGATCAACGCCTGGCAGCCGGCGTCTTCCGGGGTGACGGACGGACGGGCGATCAGGTCCTGCGTGAGCTGCAACACGTCGCTCATGGAAGGTCCGTTGTAGGAGCGGCGTCAGCCGCGATGCTCATCATCGTGACGCAAAGTCGCGGCTCACGCCGCTCCTACCCGTTGCCGAACAGCTTCTTGAAGCCGTTGTCGCTGAAACCCTGCGCAATGGTGCCGTCGTCCAGCACCACGACCGGGCGGCGCACCAGCTGCGGGTACTCCTTGAGCAGCAGCTTCCACTCGGCATCGCTGCCGGGCGTCTTGCGGTTGGGCGGCAACCCGCGCCAGGTGGTGGACGACTTGTTGACCAGCGCATCCCAGCCACCGGCGGCGTCCTTCCACGCCAGCAGCGCCTCCGCCGGTTGCCGCTCGTCGCGGTAATCGACGAAGCGGTGCCCGATGCCGAAGCGCTTCAGCCAGTTCTGCGCCTTGCGGCAGGTGTCGCAATTCTTCAGGCCGTAGAGGGTGGTCATTCCGCCAATCCCCGCAACAGCTCGTTGATCGAGGTCTTGCTGCGCGTCCTGGCATCCACGCGCTTGACGATCACCGCGCAGTACAGCGAGTGCGAGCCGTCCTTCGCCGGCAGCTGCCCGCTCACCACCACGCTGTAGGGCGGCACCCGCCCGTAGCTGACCTCGCCGGTGGCGCGATCGAAGATGCGCGTGCTCTGGCCGAGGAAGACCCCCATCCCGATCACGCTGTGGTGGCCGACCACGAAGCCTTCCACCACTTCGGAACGCGCGCCGATGAAGCAGTGGTCCTCGATGATCGTGGGGCTGGCCTGCAGCGGCTCCAGCACCCCGCCGATGCCCGCGCCGCCCGAGAGGTGGCAGTGCTTGCCGACCTGCGCGCAGCTGCCCACGGTGGCCCAGGTGTCGACCATGGTGCCCTCGCCCACGTACGCGCCGATGTTGACGAAGCTGGGCATCAGCACCACGTCCTTGCCGATGTGGCTGCCCGCCCGCACCACCGCGCCCGGCACCACGCGCGCGCCCAGCTTGCGGAAGTCGGCCTCGTCGAAGCTGGCGAAGCGCGACGGCACCTTGTCCCAGAACGGCGCCGGATAGGCCTCCACCAGTTCCATTTCCTGCGTGCGGAAGTACAGCAGCACGGCCTTCTTCAGCCATTCGTTGACGGTCCAGCCGCCCTTGCCGTCGGGCTCCGCCACGCGCAGGCGGCCCTTCTCCAGGCCCTCGATGGCGCGTTCCACCGCCGGCCGGGTGGCGCCCTCCAGTTCCTCCGGGGTGAGCGTGGCGCGCCGCTCCCAGGCGCTGTCGATCAAGAAACGCAGCTCGTCGATCTCGGCGGCGCGCGCGGCGGCGCGCAGTTTCGCCGGTGAGGGCTTCTCGATCGTCTCCGCGGCGGCGGGGGTCTTCTTCGGCTTGGCGGGGCTCATGGGGTCTCTCCGTCGAGGGCGGCCAGCAGCGCGTCGCGCAGGGCCTGGCGTTGGTGGTCGTCGCGCAACGGGCTGCCGTGCGCGTCGCTGACCTGGAACTGGTCCTCGGCGCGCTCGCCGAAGGTGGCGATGCGCGCCTCGTGCACCTGCAGCCGCTGCTCGCGCAGGACCCGGGCGATCGCGGCCAGCAGGCCGGGGCGATCGGTGCACACGATGCTCAGCACGCTGCGGCCGTTGGCATCGCTGAATTCGATCCGCGGCGGGATGCGGAAATGGCGCAGGTGGCGCGGCTGGGTACGACGCGCGGGGCGGATGGCATCCAGGTCGGGCCGGGCCAGCGCGTCCAGCAGGCGCTGCTCCACCTCCGCCGGCGCGACCGCCACCCTGCCCTCGCCCGGGACCACCTCGAACATGTCCACCACGGTCCCCGCCGGGCCGTCGAACAGGCGCGCCCGCTGGATCGCCAGGCCCAGCCGGTCCAGGGTGGCCACGATCGCGGCGAACAGGCCCTCGCGGTCCGGCGAGCGCACCAGGATCTCCAGCGCCCCGGCCTGCGCGCCCAGCAGGCGCGCACCCACCCGCAGCTCGCCCGGGGCGGCGCCGCGCAACTGCAGGGCCTGCCAGGCGACCGCGTCCGCGCGGCTGCGCAGCAGGCCCTGCTCCGGCAGTTGAGCGAGCAGCGCGGCGATCTCCGCTTCGTCCAGCGCGTGCGCGCGGAGCAGGGCCAGCGCATCCTCACGGGTGCGCGCGCGCCGCTCCGCCTCGGCCTCCGGATGCTCCAGCCCGCGTCGCAGCGCCAGCCGCGTCGCCGTGTACAGGTCGGCCAGCAGCCGGTCCTTCCACGCGTTCCACAGCTTGGGCGAGGTCCCGGCGATGTCGGCGCAGGTCAGCAGGTACAGCAGGTCCAGGCGCTCCCGGTCGCGCACGATCCCCGCGAAGCGGTGGATCACCTCCGGGTCGCCGATGTCCTGCTTCTGCGCGGTGACCGACATCAGCAGGTGCTTCTCGACCAGCCAGGCCACGGTCTGCGTGTCCGCGTCCGGCACGCCGTGCGCCGCGCAGAACGCGCGCGCATCCACCGCGCCGAGTTCCGAATGGTCGCCGCCGCGGCCCTTGGCGATGTCGTGGAACAGGCCCGCCAGCAGCAGCAACTCCGGCTTGCGCAGGCGCGGCCAGACATCGTGCGCGATCGAGAAGCGCTCGTCCGGCGCGTGGGCGAACCCGTCGATGTTGGCCAGCACCGCCAGCGTGTGCTGGTCCACGGTGTAGACGTGGAACAGGTCGAACTGCATGCGCCCGGTGACCTGCCCGAAGGCCGGCAGCCAGCGGCTGAGCACCCCCAGCCGCGCCATGCGTTCGACCGTGCGCACCGCCTGGGGGCCGCGCAGCAGGCGCATGAAGGCCTCGCGCAGGGCGGGCGGGGCGTCGTCGTAGGCGGGGATCGCGGGCAGCGCCAGCGCCAGCTCGCGCGCGGTGTGCGAATGCAGGCCGCGCACCTGCGGATGCGCCGCCCATGCCTCGAACAGCGCGAACACGCGGACTGCGTGATCCTGCAGCCAGTCGCGGCGGCGCGCGGACAGGTAGCCGCGGCGCAGCTCGAAATCGGCATCCAGCGGCTCCGGTTCGCCGGCCCCGTCGAAATGTTCCTCGAAGCGCTGCACCAGGCGCTCGCCCAGCCGCCGCACGATGCCGGCGCTTCGGTAGAAGGCCTGCATCATCTGCTCGACCGCCAGGCTCCCCGGCGCATCCACGTGGCCCAGGCGCGCGGCGAGGGCCTTCTGGTGGTCGAAGCGCAGGCGCTCCTCGCGTCGCGGCGCGACCAGGTGCAGGCCGTAGCGCAGGCGGCCCAGCGCCTCGCGCTCGCGGTCCAGGGCCGCCGCTTCGTCGGCCCCGAGGTGGCCCAGGCCCACCAGCGGCTCCAGCTCGCGCACGCCGAAGCTGCGCTGCGCCATCCACCCGAGCGTGTGCAGGTCGCGCAGGCCGCCCGGGCCGTCCTTGAGGTTGGGTTCCAGGTTGTCGGAGGTGCCGCCGAAGCGCGCGTGGCGCTGCGCGATCTCGGCGACCTTGGCCTCGAAATAGGCGCGCGCCGGCCACACCCGCGACGGCGCCACCGCCTCCGCCAGCGCCGCGCCGGCCTGCGCGCCCGCGGCCAGCGGGCGCGCCTCGATCAGCGCGGTGAGCACGGTCTGGTCCGCGGCCGCCTCCGTGCACTGCGCCGCCGAACGCACCGCGGTGCTCGCCTCCAGGCCGGCATCCCACAGCAACGCCAGGAAGCAGGCCAGCGCCTCGCGGTGCGCCTGCTGCGCGTCCTCCGCGGCCAGCACCAGCAGGTCGATGTCCGAGCGCGGGAACAGTTCGCCCCGGCCGTAGCCACCCACCGCGAACAGCGCCATGCCGGCATCGGCGGGCAGGCACAGGGCCCATGCCTCGCGGATCGCCTCGTCCACCGCGCGTGCGCGCAGGGCCAGCAGGCGGTCGGTGCGCTCGCCGCGGTCGAAGCGCTGCGCCAGGCTGGCGTCGCACCGCGCCAGCCGTTCGCGCGCGCGCGCCGCCCAGCCGTCCGCGCCGGCCTTGCCCGACCCGGCAGCCGGCTGGCTCACCGCCTGCGGCTCACAGTTCGTTGTCGTCGCCCGGCAGGCGGGTCAGGATCTCCACGCCGTCGGCGGTCACCGCCACGGTGTGCTCCCACTGCGCGGACAGCTTGCGGTCCTTGGTCACCACGGTCCAGCCGTCGGGCAGCAGGCGGGTGTGCCGCGCACCCTCGTTGATCATCGGCTCGATGGTGAAGGTCATGCCTTCGCGCAGCACCGTGCCCTGCCCCGGCCGGCCGTAGTGCAGGACCTGCGGGTCGTCGTGGTAGACCTGCCCGATGCCGTGGCCGCAGTATTCGCGCACCACGCTGAAGCGCTGGGATTCGGCGTATTCCTGGATGGCGTGGCCGATGTCGCCCAGGGTGGCCCCCGGGCGCACGGCGCGGATGCCGCGGAACATCGCCTCGCGGGTGCTCTCCACCAGGCGCCGCGCCATCACCGATGGCGTGCCCACGTAGTACATGCGGCTGGTGTCGCCGTGCCAGCCATCCTTGATGACCGTCACGTCGATGTTGAGGATGTCGCCGTCCTTGAGCACCTTGCCCTCGCTGGGCATGCCGTGGCAGATCACGTTGTTGACCGAGGTGCACACGGTGGACGGGAACGGGATGCGCCCATGCCCGCCGCCGTAGCCGATGTTGGCCGGGATGGCGCCCTGCACGCGCACGATGTGGTCGTGGCAGATGCGGTCGAGCTCGGCAGTGGTGACGCCCGGCTTCACGTGGTCGGCAACCACCTGCAGCACTTCGGCGGCCAGGCGGCCGGCCACGCGCATCTTCTCGATCTCGGCGGGGGTCTTGAGGTGGATGGTCATGGGCGGATTATCGCGCATCAGGGATGGGCTCTGCGCGGAATGGCTCAGGCCAAAGCTGTAG
>CBFGMM010000093.1:0-7834 GCA_965649855.1 uncultured Thermomonas sp.
GATCAGGAGGGGTACCACATCGCGATCCGCGATCGCGCCGACGATGCCGCACATGGATTGAAGCGCCTTGTCCTGAGCCGGTCGGCAGTTTAGCGCCAGCGACCCGCGTTGCGCCGGCCGCGGGCGTCCGACGGACGTTCGGACGGCCGCGCGGACACCCGGCAATCGCGACAATAAACAAGGCAAATCAATGTGTTGGATGTTGGCACGCTCCCTGCATCAGGGAAGGGCAAGCAGACCACGTGCATTCCTCCATGAGCATCCGCGACACCTCCGCCCAGGACCAGCCCCGCGCCAGCGGGCATCCAGCCGCCCCGGCCGCTTCGCGGCGCCGTCCCTGGCTGCTTGCCGGGGGCGGCCTGGCCGTGCTGGTGGCCGCCGGCATCTGGCTGCTGTCCGGATGGAACGCAGGCGCGCGGTCCGTGGACGCCGCGCGCCTGCGCATCGCCGAAGTCACCCGCGGCGACCTGGTGCGCGACATCACCGCGGACGGACGCGTGATCGCGGCCAACAGCCCGATGCTCTACGCGATCGCCGCCGGCACGGTCACGCTGAAGGTCGTGGCCGGCGACGCCGTGACCGAGGGGCAGCCGCTGGCCGAGGTCGACAGCCCCGAACTGCGCAGCCGCCTGGCGCAGGAACAGGCCACCCTAGCCGGCCTGGAGGCGGAGTCCAGCCGCTCCGCGCTGGACGCGCAGGTCACCCGCTCGAACGCACGCAAGTTGGTGGACCAGGCGCAGATCGACCGCCAGGCCGCGCAGCGCGACCTGGAGCGCAACCAGCGGGCCTTCGAGGGCGGCGCCGTGGCTCAGATCGACGTCGCGCGCGCGCAGGATTCGCTGAAGAAGGCCGAACTGGGGCTGGCCAGCGCGCGCCACGAGTTCGGCCTGATGGGTCGAAGCGCCGGCCTGGACCAGCGCAACAAGCGGCTGCTGGCCGACCGCCAGCGCGCGGTGGTGTCCGAGCTGCAGCGGCAGGTCGACGCACTCACGCTGCGCGCGCCCTTCGACGGCCAGGTGGGCCAGGTCCAGGTGCTGCAGCGGCAGAACGTGGCCGCGAACGCCCCGGTGCTGAGCGTCGTGGACCTGACCCGCTTCGAGGTCGAGCTGCGCGTGCCGGAAAGCTATGCCCGTGACCTGGCGATCGGCATGCCGGCGCAGGTCACCAGCAGCGCCGGCACGGTGCCCGCGGCCTTGTCCGCGGTCTCGCCGGAAGTCGTCAACGGCGAGGTCACCACCCGCCTGCGCTTCAGCGGCGCGCAGCCTCCCGGCCTGCGCCAGAACCAGCGCCTGTCCGCGCGCATCCTGATGGACACGCGGCGCAACGTGCTGATGGTCGAGCGCGGCCCGTTCCTGGAGCAGGGCGGCGGCAACAGCGCCTACGTCATGGACGGCGACAGCGCGGTGCGTCGTGCCATCCGCACCGGGGCCAGCAGCCTGTCCGCCGTCGAGATCCTGTCCGGCGCGCGCGAGGGCGAACGCATCGTGGTGTCCGGCGCCGACGGTTTCGGCGAAGCAGAACGCATCCGCATCTCGGGAGAATGACCATGTTCGTGACCGACGCCGCACCGACGCGCGCGCAACACGCGACCGACGCGCCCGCAACCACCGCCCCGACCCTCCTGCAGCTCGGCGTGGTCCTCGCCCGGGACGCCGCCAACGACGCATGCCCCGCCACCCGCCCATGGCGCCACCGCCAGTACGCGCGCAACGCCGACCTGCCCGCCCGCGTCCGCGTGCGCTGAGCCCGACACCCACCGAGGATCCATCCATGCTGCACATGCAAGCCGTCACCAAGGTCTACCGCACCGAGCTCGTTGAAACGCACGCCCTGCGCGCGCTCGACCTGCACGTCCGGGAAGGCGAATTTGTCGCCGTCACCGGGCCCTCCGGATCGGGCAAGACCACCTTCCTCAACATCGCGGGGCTGCTGGAAACCTTCACCGGCGGCGAGTACCGGCTGGACGGGGTCGATGTGCGCGGCCTGGGCGACGACGCGCGCTCGCGGCTGCGCAACCAGAAGATCGGATTCATCTTCCAGGGGTTCAACCTGATCCCCGACCTGAACCTGTTCGACAACGTGGACGTGCCGCTGCGTTACCGCGGCATGCCCGCCGCCGAGCGCCGCCAGCGGATCGAGAAGGCGCTGGCCGACGTGGGCCTGGGCTCCCGCATGAAGCACTTCCCGTCCGAACTGTCGGGCGGCCAGCAGCAGCGGGCGGCGATCGCCCGCGCGCTGGCCGGCAGTCCGCGCCTGCTGCTGGCCGACGAACCCACCGGCAACCTGGATTCGCAGATGGCGCGCGGCGTGCTGGAACTGCTGGAGGAGATCAACGCGGCGGGTACCACCATCGTGATGGTGACCCACGACCCGGAGCTGGCGGCACGCGCGCAGCGCAACGTGCACATCGTGGACGGCATGGCCACGGACCTGTCCGTCGAGCCGGCCCTGGTTCGGGCGGCGCGCGCCCCCGGCCCGGCCGCCGCCACCGCCTGACACGCCCGCCCCGCCACGGAGCCCTTCCATGTTCGCCTATTACCTTTCGCTGGCCCTGCGCAGCTTCCGCCGCAACCGCGCGCTGACCGCGCTCATGGTGCTGGCCATCGCGCTGGGCATCGGCGCCAGCATGACCACCCTGACCGTGTACTACGTGCTTGCCGGGGATCCGATCCCGGGCAAGAGCGGTTCGCTTTTCTACCCGCGCCTGGACCCGCGGCCGCTCAACGGGTACGTGCCCGGCGACGAGCCGACCGAGCAGATGACCCGCTTCGACGCGGAGCGCCTCTTGCGCGACGCGCGCGGCGACCGCCAGGCGCTCATGACGGGCGGCTCGGTGGCGGTGGAATCGGCGGACGGCAAACTCGATCCCTTTTCCGTCGACGCCCGCTACACCACCGCCGACTTCTTCCCGATGTTCGACGTGCCCCTGCAACACGGCGGCGGATGGAGCGCCGCGGACGACGAGGCGCGCGCGCGCGTGGCGGTCATCTCCCGCGCGCTCAACCAGCGCCTGTTCGGCGGCGCCGACAGCGTGGGCCGCGAACTGCTGGCGTCGGGCCACACCTTCCGGATCGTCGGCGTGATGGACGAGTGGCGGCCCACGCCGAAGTTCTACGACCTCACCAACGAGCGCTTCAGCGAAGTGGAGCAGGTGTTCGTGCCGTTCTGGACCGCGCGCGCGCTGCGACTGGGAACCCAAGGCAACATGAACTGCTGGGGCGATTCCAGCGCCGAGGAAGAAGGCGCCCAGGGCCTGAACGCGCCGTGCGCCTGGCTGCAGTACTGGGTGGAACTGGGTTCGCCGGCCAAGGTCGCGGACTACCGCCGCTACCTGGTCGACTACTCCGACCAGCAGCGCGCCGCCGGCCGCTTCGAACGCCCGGGCAACGTGCGCCTGCACGGGGTGATGGACTGGCTGGACGAGAACGACGCGGTGCCCGGCGACGTGCGCCTGCAGGTCTGGCTGGCGTTCGGCTTCCTGGCGGTCTGCCTGCTCAACACGGTGGGCCTGCTGCTGGCCAAGTTCCTCGGACGCGCGTCGCAGATCGGCGTGCGCCGGGCGCTGGGCGCCACGCGCCGCGCGATCTTCGCGCAGTGCCTGGTGGAAGCGGGCACGGTGGGGCTGGCGGGCGGCCTCGCCGGCCTCGCCCTCGCCTGGCTGGGGTTGTGGGCGGTCCGCCAGCAGCCGGCCGGCTACGCGGAACTGGCGCGGATGGACCTGCCGATGCTGCTCGCCACCTTCGCCCTGGCGATCTTCGCCAGCCTGCTGGCCGGCCTGCTGCCCGCGTGGCGCGCGATGCAGGTCACCCCCGCCATCCAGCTCAAGAGCCAGTAACCCCTACCCGCGAGGCATTCCCATGGACATCCGTCCGATCCTGTCCACCCTGGCCCGCCACAAGACCGCCGCAGCGCTGATCGTGCTGGAAGTCGCGCTGTCGTGCGCGATCATCTGCAACGCGGTGTTCCTGATCACCCAGCGACTGGAGCGGATGGACCGCCCCACCGGCATCGCCGACGCCGAGCTGGTGCGCATCAACCTGGGCGGCATCGGCCGTCCCGACGATGCCGACGCCCTGGTCCGGCGCGACTTGGCCAGCCTGCGCGCGATCCCGGGGGTGAAGGCTGCCACCGCGCTCAACCACGTGCCGTTCGACAACTCCTCGTGGAACAGCTCGATCAGCCTGCAGCCCCAGCAGCCGGTGCCGAACCTGGACGCCAACGTGTACTTCGGCGAGGGGTTGGTGTCGACGTTCGGCCTGAAGCTGGTGGAGGGGCGCGACTTCCTGCCCGACGAGTACAGCAACTGGACCGCGATCAACGAAACCAACGCCGTGACCCGGCTGCCGGCGGCGATCATCAGCCGCGACGTCGCGCAGCGGCTGTTCCCGGGTCAGAGCGCCATCGGCAAGAACATCTACGCGTGGAACAGCAACGACCAGCCGCACCGGGTGGTGGGCGTGGTGGAGCGCCTGATCCGCACCAACGACAACGGCGGCGCCACGGAGGACGGACTTACCCTGATCCTGCCGGTCCGCGACGTGACCCAGGGCCGCTTCGCGCTGCGCACCGATCCGGAACGGCGCGACGAAGTCCTGAAGGCCGCTCTCGCCGCCCTCGAGGCGAACAGCTCGCGCCGCCTGGTGCTGCGCCAGGGCACGTTCGCCGAGGTGATCAGCGACTACTACCGGCAGGACCGCGCGATGGCCTGGATGCTACTGGGGGTCATCGGCGCGTTGCTGGTGGTGACCGCGCTGGGGATCGTGGGGCTGGCAAGCTTCTGGGTGCAGCAGCGCACCAAGCAGATCGGCATCCGCCGCGCGCTGGGCGCCACCCGCGGCCAGATCCTGCGCTACTTCCAGCTGGAGAACTTCCTGCTGGCCAGCCTGGGCATCGCGATCGGGATGCTGCTCGCCTACGGCATCAACCAGGTGCTGATGGGGCGCTACGAGCTGCCGCGGCTGCCCGCGCTGTACCTGCCGCTGGGCGCACTGGTGCTGTGGGTGCTCGGCCAGCTGTCGGTGCTGGGGCCGGCGCTGCGCGCCGCGTCGGTCCCGCCGGCGGTCGCGACCCGCAGCGTCTAGGCACCGGCTAGGATTGCGCATGCCCACCGTCCTGGTCATCGACGACAACCCCGCGGTTGCCACCGCGCTGGAGACGCTGTTCTCCCTGCACGCGATCGACACCCGCGCGGCGACCTCGCCGGAGGACGGCCTGGCGCTGCTGGGGCGCGAGGACGTGGACCTGGTGGTGCAGGACATGAACTTCCGCGCCGACACCACGTCCGGCGAGGAAGGCGTGGCGCTGTTCGCGCGCATCCGCGAAGCGCACCCGGACCTGCCGGTGATCCTGCTCACCGCGTGGACGCACCTGGAGTCCGCGGTGGACCTGGTCCGCGCGGGCGCCGCCGACTACCTGGCCAAGCCCTGGGACGACCGCAAGCTGCTGGCCACGGTCAACAACCTGCTGGAACTCTCGCAGGCGCGCCAGGAGCTGGCGCGCCACCGCGGCAATGCGCGGCGCCGCCGACAGGCGCTGGCGGGCAGCCACGACCTACGCGGGACGATCTACGCCGACCCCGCCAGCGAGGCCGCGCTGGCCCTGGCCTGCCAGGTGGCGCGCTCGGACCTGCCGGTCCTGCTCACCGGACCGAACGGCGCCGGCAAGGAGAAATACGCCGAGATCATCCACCACAACTCGCCGGCCAGGGCGGGGCCGTTCGTGGCGGTGAACTGTGGCGCGCTGCCCGGGGAACTCATCGAGGCGGAACTGTTCGGCGCCGAGGCGGGCGCCTACACCGGGGCCAGCCGCGCCCGCGAGGGCAAGTTCGAAGCCGCGGACGGCGGAACGCTGTTCCTGGACGAGATCGGCACCCTCCCGCTCGCGGGCCAGGTGAAGCTGCTGCGCGTGCTGGAGACCGGGCGCTTCGACCGGCTTGGCGGCAACCGCGAGCGCGCGGTCAAGGTGCGCGTGGTCAGCGCGACCAACGCGGACCTGCCGGCGCTGATCGCGGACGGGCGCTTCCGCGAGGACCTGTATTACCGGCTCAACGCAGTCGAAGTGCGGGTGCCGCCGCTGGCCAGGCGCCCGGACGACATCCTGCCGCTGGCGCGCCACTTCCTGCCGGCGGGCAAGCAGCTGGATGCCGGGGCGGAGCGTGCACTGCTCGCGCATGCGTGGCCCGGCAACGTTCGGGAATTGCGCAACGCGATCCAGCGCGCGGCGCTGCTGGCCCGCGGCGATGTCATCGCGGCCGGCGAGCTGGGCCTGCCGGCGGCGGCGCGCGGCGCCGCCGCGCCAGGCGTGGAAGAACCCGATCGGGCCGCCATCGAAGCGGCGCTGGCACGGGCGGGCGGAGTCCTGGCCCAGGCCGCGGCGGAGCTCGGGATGTCGCGCCAGGCGCTGTATCGCCGCCTCGAGCGCCTGGGGATCGGCAGGCCCTGATGCCGGGGAAGCTCCGCCAGCGCCTGCCCCTGGCGTTGACGTTCGGCGCGCTGGCGACCGCGTACATGGCGCTGGCGGTCGCCCTCGCCTTCATCCTGGCGCAGTGGCTGCAGCCGGCGTGGCTGGCCGGGGCGGCAGCGGTGGCGCTGCTGCTGCCGCTGCTCGGCTACCACGTGCACCGTGCATTCGCGCCTATGCACTCGCTGTTCCGGGCCCTGGCCGGCACCGTGGCCAGCTACCGCGACGGCGACTACGGGTTCGGCCTGGCGTGGGAGGGCGGCGGCGACCTGCGCGCGCTGGTGGACAGCCACAACGCACTGGGCGAGGTGCTGCGCGACGCGCGACTGGCGCTGGTGCAACGCGAGCTGCTGCTGGACACGATGGTGCAGAACACGCCGGTGGCGATGGTGCTGGTGGACCCGGCGCGCCGGGTCGTGCTGGGCAACATCGCCGCGCGCAAGCTGCTCGGCGGCGGGCGCAAGCTGGAGGGCCGCGACTTCGACGCGCTGCTGGCCGATACCCCCGATGCGCTGCGCGAAGCCTTCGAACGCGGCGGCGACGGCATGTTCACGGTGGGCGACGCGCCCGGCGAGGACAACGGCCACGAGGACATCTACCACCTGGCGCGCCGCCAGTTCCGGCTCAACGGCCGCCGCCACGAGCTGGTCCTGCTGCGCCTGCTCACCGCGGAGCTGCGCCGTCAGGAGGTGCAGACCTGGAAGAAGGTGATCCGGGTGATCAGCCACGAGCTCAACAACTCGCTGGCGCCGATCGCCTCGCTGGCGCACTCCGGCGCGGAATTGCTGCGCCGGGGGCAACTGGAGCGCCTGCCGACCGCCCTGTCCACCATCGAGGATCGCGCACGACACCTGGAAGGTTTCATCCGCGACTACGCGCGGTTCGCCAAGCTGCCCGCGCCCCGGCTCGAGGCGGTGCCGTGGCCGCGGTTCGTCGCGCAGCTCCAGTCGCAGGTCGCGTTCACGTACGACGGGCCGGACGCGTCCGACGCGATCGCGCGGATCGACGTTGCGCAACTCGAGCAGGCGCTCATCAACCTGCTGAAGAACGCGCACGAGTCCGGGTCGCCCGCCGGCGACGTGGTGCTGTCCCTGCGGCGCCTGCCGGAGGCGTGGCGGATCGAGGTACTGGATCGCGGCAGCGGCATGAACGAGTCGGTGCTGGCGAACGCCCTGCTGCCGTTCTATTCCACCAAGCGCAACGGCACCGGGCTGGGCCTGGCGCTGGCGCGCGAGATCGCCGAGGCGCATGGCGGCCGCATCGCCCTGCTCAACCGCGCGGGCGGCGGGCTGAGCGTCTCGCTGGTCCTGCCGGCCTAGCCCTTCGGCGCCTTGGCCGGGCGCCGCCACCCCTCCACCGTCACCTGCGGCGCGCG
>CBFGMM010000094.1:0-7833 GCA_965649855.1 uncultured Thermomonas sp.
TCCGGGTCGCGCACAGGGTGCGCTCCTACAGGGATCTGTGGTGAAAACCGAACGGGGCCCGCAGGCCCCGTCCATTATTGCCGATCGTTGATACGCAGGATCAGTGACCCCGGATGCGGCCCTGGAAGCGCGGGGTGCCGCGGCCCATCGGCAGCTTCAGCTTGCCGATGGTCTCGATGCGCTCCTCGGCCAGGCGGTCCGCGGCCATGTAGGTCGGGATGCCGTCGCGGTCGCTGATCTCGTAGATGCGGCCCAGGTTGTGGTAGATCGTGCGCATCATCCGCATCGCGCGCTCGCGGTTGTAGCCGTCGATCTCCAGCGAGACGTTCATCACGCCGCCCGCGTTCACCGCGTAGTCCGGCGCGTACAGGATGCCGCGCTTGGCCACTTCGTCGCCGATCGCGTTGTTGGCCAGCTGGTTGTTGGCCGCGCCGCAGATCACCTTGGCGCGCAGGCGCGGCAGGGTCTGCTCGTTGACGGTGCCGCCCAGCGCGCACGGCGAGTACACGTCGGCCGGCACGTCGTAGATCTCGTCCAGGCCCACCGCCTCGGCGCCGTATTCCTCCACCGCCTTGGCCACCAGCTTCTGGTTGATGTCGGTGACGAAGATCTTCGCGCCGCGCTCCTTGAGCAGCTTCACGAACTCCATGCCCACGTGGCCCAGGCCCTGCACCGCGTAGGAGTACTTGCCCACTTCCTCGTCGCCGAACTTCTTGGCCAGCGTGGCCAGCAGGCCCTGCAGGGTGCCGTAGGCGGTGAACGGGGAGGGGTCGCCGGAGCCGCCATGCACCTGGTGCACGCCGGTCACGTACTCGGTCTCGCGGTAGACGTATTCCATGTCGTTGACGTCGATGCCCACGTCCTCGGCGGTGATGTAGCGCCCGCCCAGCGACTCCACGAAATGGCCGAACGCGCGGAACAGCGCCTCGGACTTGTCCGCCGCCGGGTCGCCGATGATCACCGCCTTGCCGCCGCCCAGGTTCAACCCGGCCACCGCGTTCTTGTAGGTCATGCCGCGGGACAGGCGCAGCACGTCGTTCAGCGCCTCGGCCTCGCTCTTGTACGGCCACATGCGGGTGCCGCCCAGGGCCGGGCCCAGCACGGTGTTGTGGATGGCGATGATCGCCTTCAGGCCGGCGTCCTTGTTGTGGCAGAACACGACCTGCTCGTGGCCGTAGGTGTCGAGGGTTTCGAAGATCATGGAATGCAGGCTCCGGCCGGAACCGGTCGCTGCTGCGACGGCGCCGACGGCTGGTGGGATGGAACGGAAAAGGTTGTCGAAATCGCGGTCGAAACGGGTACCGGCTCCGCGCCGCCGCGCGCAAGGGCGGCGATGCAGGGCGCGCATTCTAAGCCATCCCCGCGCGGCGGGCTTGAATACGCAGCGGTACGGAGCCGGCCGGGCGCGGGGCCGCCATGCAGCGTGGCGCGAGGGTGCATCCGGAATGCACGCCGATGCGTAGGTGGTCTCCAAGGGGACACGCGTACACCGTGCGCAGCCCTTGCCAAGGGGAACATGGATGCGCAATTACCTGCCTGTCGCGCTGCTGGCGGCGTTGGTCCTCACGGTGGGTGGCTGCGCCAGCAGTGGCGATTCCGGGCCGGTCACCCCCCGCGGCGTGCCGGATGCCGTCGCAGCAGCGGCTCCCCCCGCAGCGCCCGCGCAGCGGGAGGTCCCGCCTCCGGCGGCCGTCCCCGAGCCCATCGCCACGACCGCTGTCGCGCCAGCCCGGCCGTCGCCCACGCCGCCCCCTCCGGATGCGGCCGCGCCGCGCCGGGCAGGGTCGTCTCCAGCCGCAACCCCCAGGCCCGCCGCTGCGCGTGTTCCCCCTGCACCCGCCCCGGCGAAGCCCGCAGTGGCGACGCAGTCGCTGGCAGGGCGGCTGGATCTGGTGGCCGGTGCCGGCGGCAAGGTGGCCGCGGGGGAAGCGGCGGACGGGTTGGTGTATTTCGTGCCGAAGGGCGGCGCACCGGTCCCGCGACCGGGCACCTTCAGCATCGATACGCGCAGCAAAGGCTTCCTGCCGTCGGTGATGGTGGTGCCGGTGGGCAGCACGGTGCGCTTCCCGAACCGCGACACGATCCTGCACAACGTGTTCTCGCGCACGCCCGGCAACAGCTTCGACCTTGGTTACTACGGGCCAGGCCAGTCGCGCCAGGCCGTGTTCGCGAAGCCCGGCCGGGTGATCGTCAACTGCAACGTGCACCACAACATGCGCGCCGACGTGGTGGTGCTGGCCACCCCGTATTACGTGCGCCCGGACCGCAGCGGCCGCTTCGAGCTGAAGGGCGTGCCCCCGGGTAGCGGCACCCTGGTGTACTGGCACCCGCGCGCGGATGCCCAATCGGTGCCGGTGACCCTGCCCACGTCCACGCAGCAGGTGCGCCGCCTGGTCGCCGTTCGCCCGGCGCTTGCCGGCATGCAGGGGCGCTGACATGAATCCCCGGCAGGACGGTGGCTTGATCGGGTGGCTGGGCGGCGCGGTGTTGCTCGCGGCGCTGCTGGCCGCAGTGATGGCGCAGCAGCGCATGGATGCCAATGCGACCGGCAGTGCACGCGCCGAGGCGGTGGCGCGGCTGCAGGCACTGGTGGAAGCCCAGATGGACCGCGAGCTGGGCATCCGCGGCGAGCTGATCGCAGGCAACCAGGCCGTGGTGGCGTACATGACCCAGGCGCTGGGCAGCGCGCTGCCGGGCGAGCGCGTGGATGCGTCGTCGGTGGTCGACCTGCTGGAGGAGCGGCGCACCCAGCTGCGGCTCAGCCTCGCCGCCGTGGTCGCGCCCGACGGCGCGCTGCTGGCCAGCACCGACCCCAGCTTGCGCGACCACGATTTCGCCGCGGACCCGGTGTTCGCCGGTGCGCGTGACACCCAGGCCACCCAGACCGGCCTGTGGGTCGAACGCGGCCGCCTGGTGCACGTGGCCATGCTGCCACTCGCACGCTATGGCAGCGGTGACGCCACCCTGGTGGTCGGCGAGGCGATCGACGAAGCGTTCCTGGCGATGCTCGCGCGCCCGGCAGGCACGCCGCTGGCCCTGCAGCGCACCGACGCCAGCGGCCCCGTGGTGGTGGCGTCCTCGCAGCCGTTGCCTCCGGACGCGGTGGCAGCGGCCATCGCGCGGGGCGCGGCGGCGCCGGCCCTGTTCGGCAATCCCGACGTGCGCCTGGTGGCGCTGGACGCCGGCGACGCCCGCTCGGGTTTGTTGCGCACCCACCTGCCGCTGCTGGCGTTCGCGCTGCTCGCCACCCTTGCGGTGATTGCGCTGCTGGTGGCGTACCGGCGCAACGTGGTCGCGCCCCTGCATGCACTGGAATCGCTGATGCGGCGCGCGGCCGAGACGGGCGACGTGCACCTGCGGGCCATGGAGGCGGGTGCGGGGCCGGTCCGTTCGATCGCCGCCGCCTGCAACGCGCTCCTGCTGCGGCTGCGTGGCACCCCGACATGACGCTGCGCGCCCGCGCCCACCCTTGCCACGGACCCTGCACCATGCCCACCCGGACCCGCTTGTTCGCCCCCATTGCACTCGCCATGCTGCTCGCCGGCCCGGTCGCGCTGGCCCAGGACGCCGGCGACCTGGACGCCGCCGAACCCCCGCAGGTGGACCCGGTTCCGGTCGGCCGCAGCGGCAAGCTGCTGCTCACCGGGGGCGTGGCCCAGGTGGAGGGCGCGGCCGGCGGCGGGCTGACGCCCTGGGCGGTGATCGGCGGCTACGGCACGCGCGACCAGTGGGGCGCCAGCGCGTACGCCACCCGGGTCGCGCTGGACGACTACGCGCTGGACAGCCATGGCGTGCTGCTGGGGTTCCGCAACCGGGTGGAACTGAGCGCCTCGCGCCAGGTGTTCGACACCCGCGACGTGGGCACCGCGTTGGGGCTGGGCCGCGGCTACACCATCCGCCAGTCCACCGTGGGCGTGAAGCTGCGGATCGCGGGCGACGCGGTGCTGGAGCAGGACCGCGCGCTGCCGCAGGTGTCGGTGGGCGTGCTGCGCAAGCGCAACAACCGCGGCGACCTGCTGCGCGCGATCGGCGCCGAAGACGATGCAGGCACCGAGTTCTACGTCAGCGCCACCAAGCTCTACCTCGCCCAGAGCCTGCTGCTCAACGGCACCGTGCGCTACACCAACGCCAACCAGTTCGGCATCCTGGGCTTCGGCGGCGACAAGGGCGGTGCACGAAAGCCGCAGCTGGAGGCCTCGGCCGCCTACCTGCTCAGCCGCAACCTGGCCATCGGCGCGGAGTTCCGGCAGAAGCCGGACAACCTCGGCATCGCCCGCGAGGACCACGCCTGGGATGCGTTCGTGGCCTGGGCCCCCGGCAAGCACGTGGCCCTGACCCTGGCCTACGTCGACCTCGGCAACATCGTCATCCGCGACCGCCAGCGGGGCGTCTACGCCTCGCTGCAGGTCGGATTCTGAGCAGGAGCCCGCCCATGCACGCACTTCGCACCCTCGCCATCGCCGCGCTGCTTGCCGGCGCGGCCACCGCCCCGGCCCGCGCCCAGTCCGCCGGCGGCGCCCCCGATCCCGCCCCGGTGCATCCGGAGCTGGCCGGCGTGTTCCAGCAGTTCGGCGGCATGCCCGGCATCACCGCGCTGAGCGAGGACTTCATGGCCATCATGCTGGCCGACCCGCGGCTGGAGCCGTTCTTCCGCAACGTGGAACGCGAACGCGTGACCCGCCAGCTGGCCGAGCAGTTCTGCGCCATCCTCGGCGGCGGCTGCGCCTACAGCGGCCGCGACATGGTGGAGGCCCACGCCGCCTTCAAGATCCGCGAGGGCGACTTCAACGCGCTGGTGGAGGCGTTGCAGGTGGCCATGCAGCGCCGCGGCATCCCGTTCCGCGCGCAGAACCGGCTGCTGGCGGTGCTGGCGCCGATGCACCGCGAGGTCATCACCGCGCCCTGAGCGGCACCGCGTGGGGCAGGGGCGCAGTAGCCCCGCGCTACAATCGGCGATCACTTCCATGCAACCTGGATGACGCCCGATGAGCACCCCGGCCGCCACCGCACGCGAAGGCCACGCGCCCCCGCAGCTGCCCCCCGCCGTGGACGAAACCCGCAGCCCGCTGCGCTTCGTCACCGCCGCCAGCCTGTTCGACGGCCACGACGCCGCGATCAACATCATGCGCCGGCTGATCCAGGCGCAGGGCGCGGAGGTGGTGCACCTGGGCCACAACCGCAGCGTGGAGGACGTGGTGCGCGCCGCCCTGCAGGAGGACGCCGACGCCATCGCGCTGTCCAGCTACCAGGGCGGCCACGTCGAATACCTGAAGTACATGGTCGACATGCTGAAGGAGCGCAACGCCGGCCACATCAAGGTGTTCGCGGGCGGCGGCGGCACCATCACGCCCGAGGAGATCCGCGAGCTGCAGGACTACGGGGTGGAGCGCATCTACCACCCGAACGACGGCATGCACATGGGCCTGGTGGCCATGATCGAGGACGTGGTGCGCCGCGCCGAGGCCGGGAGGAAAGGGGGTCAGGTTCACTTTTCCTCGCCCGTCGCTGCCCAGCGCGAAGATGGCCGGGGTAAAAGTGAACCTGACCCCCTTTCCCTTTCCGACGAGATCGGCATCGGCCGCATGCTCAGCGCCATCGAGGAACAGGCGCTGGACGAAGGCGCGCTTTCCCGCCTGCGCAGGCAGTGGCAGCTGGCCGGCGGCAAGACCCCGGTGATCGGCATCACCGGCACCGGCGGTGCGGGCAAGTCCAGCGTCACCGACGAGCTGCTCAACCGCTTCCTGTCCAGCTTCCCGGACATGCGCATCGCGGTGATCTCGGTCGATCCCACCCGCCGGCGCACCGGCGGCGCGCTGCTGGGCGACCGCATCCGCATGAACTCGCTGCGCAGCCCGCGCGTGTTCATGCGCTCCATGGCCACCCGCCGCCAGCACGCCGCCACCAACGCGGTGCTGACCGACTGCATCGCCTTCCTGAAGTCGCTGGCGTTCGACCTCGTCATCGTGGAGACCGCCGGCATCGGCCAGAGCGACTCGGAGATCGTGGACCTGGTCGATTTCCCGATGTACGTGATGACGTCCGACTTCGGCGCGCCCAGCCAGCTCGAGAAGATCGACATGCTGGACTACGCCGAGCTGGTGGTGCTCAACAAGTTCGACAAGCGCGGCGCCGAGGACGCCCTGCGCGACGTGCGCAAGCAGTGGAAGCGCAACCGCGTGGCCTTCAACGTCAGGGACGAGGACGTGCCGGTCTATCCCACCATCGCCAGCCAGTTCAACGATCCGGGCCTGAACTGGATGTTCGCCAACCTGTGCCGCCTGCTTCGGGAAAAACTGGGCGTGGGCGCGGCGCCGGCCGCGACCGATGCCGCGGCGAACGACGAGGTCGCGGGGTACGCGGTGCCCGCGAATGGCGCCGCGCGCTGCGACTTCACCCCGCGGGTCAACACCGAGCTCAAGGAACCCCGCGCCACCGTGCTGATCCCCGGCAACCGGGTGCGCTACCTGGCCGAGATCGCCGAGCAGGGCAGGGCGATCAACCGCCGCATCGAAAGCCAGGCCGAGACCGCCGACCGCGCCCAGTCGCTGTGGCAGGCGCTGCAGGAACTGGGCGATGCCGCGCTGCCGGCGCCGCTGGCGCTGTACGCGGACGACGCGCTGCTGACCACACCCGGCACCGCTCCTGTAGGAGCGCACTCGGGCGCGACCCCGGGCGCTTCGGTCGCGGTCAAGCCCGCTCCTACAGGGGAGACCGGGGCTCCTGTAGGAGCGCACTCGGGCGCGACCGAGCCGTCCGGTGTCGCAGTCACGCCCGCCCCCGCGCCCGACCGCTCCCTGCTCACCCTGCGCCAGCGCTACAACGACGCCATCCAGTCGCTGGATTCCGAGGCGCTGAAGCTCCTGCGCGACTGGCCCGCCCGCCTGAAGTCCATCACCGAGCCGGTCAACGAATACCAGGTCCGCGACAAGACCATCCGGGTGGAGAACTACCGGGAATCCCTGAGCCACCAGCAGATCCCCAAGATCGCCGCGCCCACCTACCGCAGCTGGGGCGAGCTGCTGGTGTTCCTGCAGAAGGAAAACCTGCCGGGCGCCTACCCGTACACCGGCGGCGTGTATCCGTACCGCCGCACCGGCGAGGACCCGATCCGCATGTTCGCCGGCGAGGGCACGCCGGAGCGCACCAACCGCCGCTTCCACTACCTCAGCGTCGGCCAGCCCGCCGCGCGCCTGTCCACCGCCTTCGACAGCGTGACCCTGTACGGCGAGGACCCAGCAAAGCGCCCGGACATCTACGGCAAGATCGGCAATTCCGGGGTCAACATCCCGACCCTGGACGACATGAAGAAGCTGTACTCCGGCTTCGACCTGTGCGCGCCCACCACCAGCGTGTCGATGACCATCAACGGCCCGGCGCCGATCATCCTGGCGATGTTCATGAACACCGCCATCGACCAGCAGGTGGAGAAATACCTGCGCGCCGAGCAGTCCCGCTGGGACGAGGCCCACGCGAAGATCGAGAAGCTGTTCGAGGGCCGCCAGCGCCCGGAATATTCCGGCCTGCTGCCGGAAACCAACGACGGCCTGGGCCTGGGCCTGCTGGGCGTGACCGGCGACCAGGTGGTCGATGCCGAGACGTATGCGCGCATCAAGGCGGAAACCCTGCGCACCGTACGCGGCACCGTGCAGGCGGACATCCTGAAAGAGGACCAGGCCCAGAACACCTGCATCTTCAGCACCGAATTCGCCCTGCGCATGATGGGCGACATCCAGCAGTACTTCGTGGACAACGCCGTCCGCAATTTCTACTCGGTGTCCATCTCCGGCTACCACATCGCCGAGGCCGGGGCGAACCCGATCAGCCAGCTCGCCT
>CBFGMM010000095.1:0-7829 GCA_965649855.1 uncultured Thermomonas sp.
GCCCGCGCCAACGCGTCCTGGCGCAAGCGCGCGCTGGCCGTCGATGGCGCGCGCGATGCGCCGCTGCCGCCCGGGTTCAAGCCGCAGCTTGCCACCCCGCGCGACGCCCCGCCGCGCGGCGACGACTGGCTGCACGAGGTCAAGTGGGATGGCTACCGCATGCTCGCGGACCTGGTGGACGGCCGCGCCGCGCTGCGCTCGCGCAACGGGCTGGACTGGACCGCCGATTTCCCCGCGATCGTGGAGGCGCTGCAGGCGCTGCCGGTGGCCGACGCGCGGCTGGACGGCGAGCTGGTTGCGCTGGACGCGCGCGGCAACAGCGACTTCGCGCTGCTCCAGCGCACCCTCAAGGGCAGCCAGCGCGCCGCGCTGCGCTACATGGTGTTCGACCTGCCGGGGCTGGCCGGCGTGGACCTGACCCAGGCGCCCCTGGTGGAGCGCAAGGCCCTGCTCGAGACGCTGCTGGCGAAGCCGTCGCCTTCGGTCGCCTACAGCAGCCACGTGCTGGGCCACGGCGAGGAGGTCTTCGCCGCCAGCGGCAAGCAGGGCCTGGAGGGAATCATCAGCAAGCGCGCCGCGTCCGCGTATCGCCAGGCGCGCAGCGGCGACTGGCTGAAGATCAAGCACAGCCGATCCGAGGACTACGTGGTGGTCGGCCATACCGAGCCGCAGGGCACGCGCAGCGGCTTCGGCGCGCTGCTGCTGGCCACGCCCGACGGCGGCGCCCTGCGCTACGTCGGGCGGGTCGGCACCGGCTTCGACGATGCCACGCTGCGCGCCCTGCACGCGGCCATGAAGCCACTTCGCCAGCCCACCGCCAGCGTGGCCTTGCCGGCGCACCTGCCGCACGACAAGCGCGACCGCGGCAACATCCACTGGCTGCAGCCGCGGCTGGTGGTGGAAGTGGCGTTCCGCGGCCTGGGCAAGGACGGCCTGCTGCGGCACGCCAGCTTCCTGCGCCTGCGCGAGGACAAGACCCCGGAGGATCTCGGCATGGCCAGCAAGCGCCCATCCAGCAAGACCAAGCCCGCGAAACGCAACGCCGTGGCCCCGGTGGAGGTCAGCAGCCCGGAGCGCATCGTCTATCCGGATGCGGGGATCACCAAGCAGCAGGTCGCCGACTACTACCGCGCGGTGGCGGACTGGATCCTGCCGGGCCTCGCCAACCGGCCGCTCTCGCTGGTGCGCTGCCCGTCGGGCATCGCCGGCCAGTGCTTCTTCCAGAAGCACCACGCCGACAGCTTGGGCGGCGCGGTGCGCGCGGTGGCGCTGGCGCAGAAGGACGGGGTGGAGGACTACCTGTACGTGCGCGATGCCGCCGGCCTGCTGGAACTCGTGCAGATGAACACCCTGGAGTTCCATCCCTGGGGTTCGCGCGTGGACCGCCCCGAGCAGCCCGACACCATCGTGTTCGACCTCGATCCCGGGCCCGGCGTGGACTGGCCGATGGTGGTGGCCGCGGCGCGCGAGGTGCGCGCGCTGCTGCGCGACGCGGGGCTTTCGAGCTTCGTGCGCCTGTCCGGCGGCAAGGGCGTGCACGTGGTGGTCCCGCTGCGCCGCGGCCCGACCTGGGACCAGGTGCGCGATTTCAGTGCCGCCTTCGCCGAGGCGATGGCCGCGCACAAGCCGCTGGCCTACGTGGCCACCATGAGCAAGGCCAAGCGCGAGGGCCGCATATTCATCGACTGGCTGCGCAACGGCCGCGGCGCCACCAGCGTGTGCAACTGGTCGCTGCGCGCGCGTCCCGGCGCGCCAGTGGCGATGCCGATCCGCTGGGAGGACCTGGGGCGCATGCCGGGTCCCGACGCCTTCGACCTGGCCGGCGCACTGAAGCGGGCGCGCGCCCTGCGCAGCGATCCGTGGGCCGGGTACGACACCCTGCGCCAGCGCCTGCCACGCTAGGTCGGCACGCATGAAAAAGGCCCCGCCGGTGGGCGGGGCCTCGGGTTGCCCGTGGGGCAGGGTGGATCAGCGACCGTCGCGGTCGAAGTCGCCCGGCAGCACGCGCTCCACGCCGTGCCAGGCGTCGCGCACCGCGGACTTGGCCTCGCTCCACGCCATGCGCGAATTGCCCTTGGCCTTGTCCCAGCCGCGCTCCAGGTCCGCTTCCAGGGCATCGTCCCAGTCGCGGCCGATGTAGTTGCCGCGGGCCTGGGTGCCGTAGCGGTAGGCCGGGCGGTAGTCGGCGTCGTAGTCGTAGTCCGGGCGGTAGTAGTCCGCCGTCTTGTGCGCCGAGGCGTAGTAGTGGTCGGTCGCCTCGTAGGTGCGGTAGGTCCGGTCGCTGCGGTCGAACGCGTCGCGCACGGCGTCCTTGGCCTTCTCCCAGCTCAGGCGCGACTTGGCCTTGGCCGACTCCCAGCCCTGGCGCACGTCGGCCTCCAGGCTGTCGTCCCAGCTGCGGCCCACGTACTTGGCGCGGACCTCGTCGCCATAGGCGTAGGCCGGCGAGTAGTCGTCGTAGGTATACGTGCTGTCGTAGTAGGGGCGCGTGGTGTAGGTGGACTGCCAGTACTCGGCTTCGCCGGTCGGGTCCAGGCGCTCGGCCACGCCCTTGCCGGCGGCCGCGCCGGCGACCGCGCCGATCGCGCCGCCCACCAGGCTGCCGATCGGGCCGAACACGGCGCCCACCGCGGCCCCGGCCAGGGCGCCACCGGTACCACCCAGGCCAACGCCCATCGGGTGTGCGCCGGGCGCGCCGGTGATCGGATCGGGATTCATGTCGTGGGTAGTCATTGCCGTGCTCCTTGCGGGGGGATTGAGAGCCGGGCATCGATGCCCGGACGCCCCGACTGTGGGGCCTGCCGGGTCAAGGCACCGTGTGCGCAACGTGACCCCTCCGTGACCCGTCGCCCGGGCTGAACGCGCCCTTCACCCGTGCTGCCACATCGTGCGCGGATTCCAACGGGAGCCTTCCATGAAGCTGAAACATGTGTTCCTCGCGCAGGACGTGGCGCAGGCCCGGGCCGCCGTGGCCGCGCTGCGCGAATCGGGCGTGGAGTACGACGACATTTCGCTGGTCGCCCGCTCGGACATCGAACTGGAAGCCGTCCCGGACCGCCTCAAGGAGGCGGACACCGACCTGGTCCCGGCGGCGATGCGCGGCGTGGGCATCGGCGGTGCCACCGGCCTGCTGGCAGGGCTGGCGGCCGTGGTGTTCGCGCCGATCGGCATCACCCTGGCCGGCGCGGCGGCGATCGGCGCGATGGGCGCGCTGGTGGGCGGCTGGTCGTCTGCGCTGATGGGCTCCGCCCTGCCGGACCCCGTGCGCCAGAAGTTCGACGACGAGATCGCGGCCGGCCGCATCCTGGTCATCCTGGATGCGGACGAAGCGACGCATGCGCGCGTGGCGGGGCCGCTCGCCAGCGCCGGCGTCGCCAGGCTGGACTACGAATCGCCGACGGCGCTCAGCTAGCCCGCCGCCGACGGGGCGCCGCCGGGTGCGGCGCCTTCCTCAGGCCTTGAACCAGCTCCGCGCGCGCGCCGTGAACACCAGCGCGACCGCGACGATCGGCATCACCAGCTGGAGGAGATACAGCGCCAGCTGCGGACCCTGCGGGATCTCCGGCTTGCGCAGCGGAAACGCGACCAGGGCGATCCCCACCGCGAGCACCAGCAGCCAGCGTGCCCAGGCGCGCCCCTGGTGCAGCGCCCGTGCCACCGCGCCGATGGCGCCCAGCGCGCCGACCCAGATCGCCAGCGCGGTGGGCGACGCCGGCAGGCCGCTGCCGAACAGCCAGATCCGTACCAGCGAGAGCACGCCATACGCCAGCAGCAGCCATGCCGCCGCCACGACCGCCGTCGGTGGCGCCCGCCCGGTCACCGGTGCGTCAGCGGGCTGGCGCAATCGCCTGCTCCTCGGCCAGCGTGAGGAGGCCGCCGCGCAGGCGGGATGATCGGCTAGCCATCAGCGGCAAGCCGGAGCCCGAGCCATACGGCCCCGATGCCGACAAGCACGCTGCCGACGATGTAGAGCAGCGCGAATGCCATCTCGCCGCGCCGCAAGAGGGTCACCGCCTCGATCCCGAACGCGGAGAACGTGGTGAAGCCGCCCAGCACGCCGGTGACCACGAACAGCCGGATCGAGTCGGGCGCAGGGGTCCGTGCAAGGATCCCGGCCACGACGCCGATCAGCAGGCAACCAAGGCAGTTGACCGCGAACGTGGCCAGCGGGAATCGACCCGCCGCCACGGGCGGCAGGCCGACGGCCAGCGCGTACCGCGCCACCGAACCGACAAAGCCGCCAAGCCCCACCCACCAGTACGCGATCATCCGTGCCCGAGGTCCGTCTCCACCCGGTCTGCCGGATGGCTGACGCCATCATTGACCGGCACATCGGGAATGGCAAACGGGTTGATGCCGTCGAGGCAGCCCACGTTGAACCCGTACTCCCCCGGGTTCGAGCGCCGCTGGTGATGGGTGTAGATGCCGCAATTGCCGCAGAAGTAGTGCTTCGCAGCGTGCGTGTTGAACTGGTAGAGCCTGAGGTGCGCGGCGCCCTTCAGGACCCGTAGCCCGGCGAGCGGGACGGATGCCACCACGGCGCCCTTGCGCCGGCAGATGGAGCAATCGCATCGACGGGGGTTCTCGATGCCGTTGGGCAGGTCGAGTTCCAGCTCCACCAGGCCGCAGTGGCAGCTCGCCCGGTGCCTTGCCTGGACCGGGGCGCCGCCGACTTCCTTGAGCATCCGCAAGCCCTCCAGTGAGGCCTGTTGCCTGGGTTGAGCCGCGTTGCGGCTACGGCGCGCCTGAATCCTGCCTCGGACGAGAGGTTGCTAGGCGCCAAGCAGCGCCGTCAAATGGAATGCGACGTTCGCAACACTGTGCGCCAGGATCGGGAACAGCAAGCTTCCACTGTTGAACCGCAACCAGCCGCCGGCAACGCTGCCGATGAACGGGAACAGCGCAGACATCGGGTCGAACGAGAACCCGGCGTCCGTATAGCCCAGCCCGTGCCAGATGCCGAACGAGCTCAGCGCGAAAACGACTGCCTGCATTGCGATGTATCTCCGGTTGGCGCCCGGCCGAAGTGTTCGGCCGCGCTGCGCTCAACGTGGCTCCCATTCCCGATGGCGTACATAGGCTGGCGTCTGGTTGGGCCGGTCACGTCGCCCCAGCTGTTCTGCGAGCCATTGAAACCACTCGAAAAGCAACGGGTGCTTCTGTTCCGCGCGATAGTCTTCGGCCCAGGGCTGAAGCTTGGTCCACAACAGAACGACAGCTCCTCCAATCTGCTGCTCGACCAGGTGAAATGGAATGCTCTGCTGGAAGACCAGTAATCCCATCGTCTCGAACCGCGTGCCGATCGTGATGGCTGCGTCCTCATAGTCAGGTCCGCGTTGGCGAAGCGCCTGGGCCCCAACGCCTTCCTCGAGACCGTAAATGAGCCGGAACGCATGGGTGAAGTCGCGATCCTGGAGCGAACGCATGATTTCAAGCGCAGCTGCATCCAGTCGTTGCTGCTTGAATTGACGGATCTGGGTGATGCCGAAAAAGATGGCGACGACCACGGCGATTCCGCCGAGAATCTGTGCGATGTGTGATAACGCCTGCAGGTCCATGCGCACCTCCTGAGCGGGCCAACACGGGGGGAAGCTGCTTGCAGCGGCGGCAGAGCCAAGATCCTAGCGAGCCTTGCCGACGACGCGAAGCAGTGTCGGCGCTAGGACTGTCCACGGCTAGCATTTGCATGCCAAAGGGGGCGCAGGGCAACAGCGGGCAGCCCAAGGCGCACGAACGCGGAAAGATCTTCAGGTCTCATGCATCAGTAGCGAACTGCGTCGCGCCCTTCGTGCTGTTCGTTCTCCAGGTAGCGCCAGGGCTTCCCCTTGGTATGCACGCGAAACACCAGGATCTTGGCGCCTGCCTTGCCTGCACCCGCCCGATGCAGGGTTTCGAAGGGTACATGTCCCACCGTGCCGATGGCAGGGCGTGTGAGGCCTTTTCCCTCGATCGTGACCTGGGGGTCTCCCTCAAGGTAGTAGTGGAATTCCTCGCCAGGATGCCAGTGCCGATCGAGCTGGCTGTCTGGTGGAATTTCAACCAGATCGACCAGGATCTCGCGACCCGGAGTGAATTGTTCGCTGAGAGAGCCCTGCAGAAGGTTCGTGACCTTCGACTTTGCCTGACTGGCTCCGTAGCTAGTGCCGGCCAAGAAGGCAACGACGATGCAAAGGGCTGAAGTTCCCACGGCTAGAGCGCGCATATGACCCCCATGTGGTGCATTCGGGAAATCTGTACTGCTGCTTCTGTGACATGACACCTGATGAAGCTGGCTCGGCCGAGGAGAACCGGAAGGCGCCCAGGCCGCCAAGCGGCGCCGGCCTGAATGAATTGTCAGGCGGTGCCCGAGATGGAATGGAACGAAATATCGGGAGGCCCCGCCAGCAACGCGCCAGCCGATTGGATGAACGCCTGGATGTGCGGTTGTTGCATGTGTGGCCCCAGAAACGTGGCTTGATCCGGCCACCGCTCGAGCAGGGTGATCGACCCTGGCTTGTCGAGCTCCTGCAGGATTTCAATCCCCGCGCATGCTGGTTCTTGGGCCAGGACGGTCGCGACAAGGTCGCGAACAGACGCCAGCGCATCCGAAGCTTTTCCGGGCTGGGCAACGTAACGCACAAGGACGAGGATGGGCATTGGGAACTCCTCCTGACTCTCAAACCGCCTGACACCTGAGCTAACCGCGCCGCTTGAATGAACTGTCAGGCCGCACCCGCGGGCAGCCGAAACGCAAGTGCACTGCCGGTCGGCGCGACCAACAGCGGCCGCACTGAAAGGACGTGAACGGTACGGATATTCGGCAAGTGCAGTCTGGCTTGCGGCCAGGGCTTGGCCGCGCAAGGCGGCTGCCACGTAACGTACTGCGAGAGGGCAACGGGATCCAGCTCAAGCGCAACAGGCTCCTCCGACGGAGCAAAGAATGCAGATGCCACCGTCTCCACGTCTTCTCTGGCGCTGAGGTGCACGCAGTCGTCGCGCTGGTCGGCGGCGCATCGGCCCAGCAGGCCCGTTGAGATGGCCTCCTGCCAAGCAGAGAGCGACGTGACGCGGAATAGCGAAGTCATTGTCGTGCGGCCTAAAGCCCTGGACTAACCAGCGCCGCGAAGCGGTGTCGGCTTGAATGAATTGTTAGCTGCCAGGCGATTCAGCAGCCAGAGCCACAGCTGCGGCATGCCGAGCATGGCAGCCAAGGTGACAACCGTGCCTCGCCAGTTCCAGGGCGAGAACAGCGCAGCCCATGTAACGCTGCTTCCAACGGGTCGGGCGACGGCGTCCGTGATCCAGATGATCGCTCCAAAGAGAATCAGAGCCAGGGCAATGCAAGCCAACAGCACGGCCAAGTGGGTTGGACGTCCTGCACGTCGACCCGCGGCCAGCGCAACGGGTAGTGCCAGGAGGTACATCACGACGAAGTCAGCGAACGGAGAATTGAGGCCGATCGGCCGGAGCGCGGCCTGCAGCGCTATGCCTAGAAGCGTCCACACCAGTGCGAATACGAGCGTTCCGAGCGCGATGGTCTTCATGGCAGCTAACACCTGAATTGAGCCGCGCCCCGGAGCGCCGTCGGCTTGAATGAATTGCTGGGCGTCACTCTATGCAAGGGGAGGTCTCATCCTGCTTGAGTGCATCGAACTGGAGGGCGGCGCGAGCCGCCGATAGACCGTGGTGCTGGTGGAAAGTGGACCCCGCCACTACGGAAAAGATCTGTGGGTCGTCGCTCGAAGTGACCCCCCATCCCGAGCATGACTGGCTTGAATCGAACCCTCCGGTGGTTACGAACGTGTCACCGGCCCTGTGGTCTCCCTTCCAGACTCTCACAACCTGCCAGA
>CBFGMM010000096.1:0-7623 GCA_965649855.1 uncultured Thermomonas sp.
CGTCCAGCCAGGTCGCGGCCAGTTGCACGTCGAGGCCCGCGGCGAGCGGCAGCCAGGCCGACAGTTCCGCGCCCTGGCGCCGGGTGCGGCCGACGTTGCGGAAGCTGCTGCGCCCGGCCACGTTGGCGGCCACCGCCAGCTCGTCCCGGCTCTCTGCGCGGAACAACGCAGCATCCAGCCGCGCGCCGCCCGGGCCGCGCCATTTCGCGCCCAGCTCCAGGTTGCGGCTGGTGGCCGGGCGCAGGTCCAGGGCCAGCCCCGCGGCGCCGTCCGCGCGGTAGGCCAGCTCGTTGAAGGTCGGCGTTTCGAAACCGCTGCCGCTGGACAGGTGCAGGCGCAGGCCCTCGTGCACCGCGAAGCCCAGCCCCGCCACCGGGGTGGTGCGCGCATGCGCCACCCGGCCGCTGTCGTCCGGATTGCCGCCGACGGTGTAGGCATCGCGCGAATCGAACGCGACCCGCGAGTGCCGCAGGCCCGCCAGCAGCGACCAGCGCGGCGCCAGCCGCCACCACGCCTGCGCGTACTGGTCGGTGGTGCCCACCCGGTTGCGTTCGTCGCGGCGCAGGCGGCCGCGCATGCCCAGCACACCGCCGTCGAAGTTCTCGAAGCCTTGGCGATGCTGCCGCAGGCGGTCGGCATTGGCGCCCACCGCCACGTCGAGCGCGCGCCCCGCCAGCAGGCCCTGCCAGCTCCAGCGCAGGTCCACGCCGCCATAGTCGCCGGCCAGGTCGACCACGCCGCCGCCGCTCAGCGGGTTGGCCTGCGCCGCGACCGGCACCGCGAGGAACTGCACCACGTCGCGCCGGCCCGCGTAGGCCATGGCCTGCACGGCGTGGCCCGCGCCCAGCGGCCGCCGCCACGTCGCCCCGGCCTGGGCCTGCGACACCGTCTTGCGGGTGTCGAAGGCGAGCGCCTGCGGCGTGGCCTGGCGCGGATCCGCGCCCAGCTGGGCGGCGGTGAGGCCCAGCGGGTCCTGCGCGTGCAGGTCCAGGGTGTTGAGCACCAGCTCCAGGCGCGATCCGTCCGCGCCGTCGCGCGCGAACCTGGCGTTGCCGACCGTGCGCCGCGCCGCGGCGTGCGCGCGCGTGCCGTCGGTGGAAAAGCGCGCGGCGGACACCGCCTGCGACCACGCACTGCCGCGTCCCAGCCACCGCGCCGACAGCAGCGACAGGCCGTCGCTGCCGGCCACCAGCGACAGGCGCGCCTCGGCGGGATCGCGGCCCTCGGCGCTGAACAGCCGGACCACGCCGCCGGAGGCGTTGCCGTGCAGCGCGGAAAACGGGCCGCGCAGCACCTCGATCCGGTCCGCGCCGTCCAGCGCGAAGTGCGACAGCTGGCCCTGGCCGTCGGGCATGGTCGCCGGAATGCCGTCGGCGACCAGGCGCACGCCGCGCACCCCGAACGTGGAACGCGCGCCGAAACCGCGGATCGACAGCTGCAGGTCCTGCGCATGGTTGTTGCGGTCGCGTGCCTGCACGCCCGCCACCGCGCCCAGCGCCTCGCCCGCATGCACGCCAGCGCGGGCGGTGTCGGCGTCCAGCCGGACCACGTCGAGCGAGGCGGGCAGGTCGAAGGCCTCCGCGCCCGGCAGGCGCGCCACCACCTGCACGCCCTCGAGCGTGGTGGGCGGCGCCTGCGCGGCCGCGCTCCCCGCCAGCGCCACGAGCAGGCACGCCAGCGCCAACGGGGAACGCCGATCCGGGGCCCTGCGCGCGTTCATCGCTGGCCGGCGTCGCGGCTCAGATGTCGCCTTCGCTGCTCCAGCCCTCGCCGGTGCCGCGGTGCAGGACGGTGTCGCCCGGCTGCACGCTGCCGGCCGGGAAGGAGTCCTGGCTTGCCAGCCGCGCGTAGATCGGGGTGAAGTCCGGGCGCGTGGCATCCATCAGCTGCTCGAAGCTGTCGATCACGAAGTAGGTCTTCTGGTAGCTGTCGATGCGGTAGCGCGTGCGCATGATCCGCTCCAGGTCGAACGCGATCCGGTTCGGCGCGTCGCTGTCCAGGCAGTGGATGGACTCGCCCTTCGAGCTGACGATCCCGCTGCCGTAGATGCGCAGCCCGTCGTGCTGGCGGATCAGGCCGAACTCGACCGTGTACCAGTACAGCCGGGTGAGGGCCTGCAGCGCTTCCGGGCCGATCCCGTGGGCCTTCACCCCGCCCTGGCCGTAGGCCTGCATGTAATCGGCGAACGCCGGGATCATCAGCAGCGGCACGTGGCCGAACAGGTCGTGGAAGAGGTCGGGTTCCTCGATGTAGTCCAGCTGGTCCGGGCGGCGGATCCACCAGCTGACCGGGAAGCGGCGGTTGGCCAGGTGGTCGAAGAAATCCAGCTCCGGCAACAGGCCTTCCACCCCGACGATGGTCCAGCCGGTGGCCGGCTGCAGCACCGCGTTGAGGTCGGAAAAACGCGGGATGCGGTCCGCGCTCATGCCCATCGCCGCCTGCGCCTGCAGGAACTCGTCGGAGGCGCGGCCGACCAGCAGGTCGCGCTGGCGCTCGTAGAGCTGGCGCCACACGTCGTGCTCGGCGGCGCTGTAGTCGTCCGGCTGTTCCACCACCCCGGTGGCGTAGACCGGGACCTTGCCCTTGTCGGTGTGCAGGTTCTCCACCCGGCGCGGTGCGTTGTTGGATGCGGCGGTGTTCATGTGCCCATCTTACCGCCGGGGCAAGCGGTGGACCTGACCACGCGCGAGGGCCGGCTCAGCCCTCGCGGCAATCGGGGTCGCGCCGGAAGCGGTCGATCCAACCCTGCTGGCTGGCGCAGCGCGTCTTGCGCTCGGCCTCGCGCTGGCGCGCCGCCTCCGCCTCGGCCGCGTTGCGCGACTGCGCGGTGCGGCGCGCGGCGAGTTCGGCCAGCTTCGCGCGGATCTGCGGCAGCGCCGCCTGGGCGGCGCGTTCGCCTTCCAGGATGGCGCGGTTCCTGGCCTCGAAGTCGGCCGGTCCGATGTCGTTGACCTTGGGCCGGATCACGATGTCCGCGCGCTGCAGTTCCTGCGCGCCCAGGCGGTTGCCCATGATCCGGATGCTCTGGTTGATGTTGCCCAGCATGCTGGTGGGGCTGGCGATGCCGCTGGCCTTGCTGCCGATGTCCACCGCGATCACGAACTCCGCGCCCAGCTGGCGCGCCGCGTCCACCGGCACCGGGCTGACCACCCCGCCGTCCACGTAATGCGCCTTGCCGATCGGCACCGCCTCGAACACCCCGGGGATCGCGCTGGACGCGCGCACCGCCTGGCCGGTGTTGCCGCGCACGAACACGGTCCGCTCGCCGTCCTCCAGCCGGGTGGCCACCGCGGCGAAGGGCCTGGCCATCTTCTCGAGGGGGCGCCCGCCCACCAGTTCGTTGACGTAGTCCTGCAGCTTCTGTCCCTTGACCACGCCGCCGGAGAACAGGCTGACGTCGCGGATGCGCGACTCGTCCAGCGCAAAGGCCTTTTCCTGCATCGCATACGCATCCATCCCGCTGGCGTACAGCGCGCCGACCACGCTGCCGGCGCTGGTGCCGGACACCACCACCGGGCGGATGCCGTTGGCTTCCAGCATCTTGATCACGCCGATGTGGGCGAACCCCTTGGCCGCGCCCCCGCCCAGGGCGATGCCCACCCGGGCCGGCGGCGGGGTGCTGGCCACCGCGCTGACCGGTGCGCGCACGTCGGGCGTGCTGGCGCAGCCGGCGAGCAGGGTGGCGGCGAGGGCGAGGCCGAAGGCAGGGCGCATGCGGGTTCCGGTGCAGGTTGGGGCCGCGCGCGGACGCGGCGGATGGCGGCCAGCTTAATGCGGCGTCCCGCAACGCCCGCACAACCACACCGCCCTCATTCGTCGCGGCGGCGGAAGGGAAGCACCGTGCCCGGCGGGCGCGGCTCGCGCTTCCACAGCACCGGCACGTCGCCGGGCGCGCGGGGCTCGAAGGTGTCGCGCTCGCGCGCGGCCTGCTCCGCCGCCAGTTCCTCCTCGATCTCCCAGCTGTAGCGCCTGCGCGGCGGCGCCGGATCGGTGCGCCGCAGCAGCACCGCTGCCAGCACGCCGGCCAGCGCGCCGCCCAGGTGCGATTCCCACGACACCCCGGCCTCGCGCGGCAATACCGTCATCAGCATGCCCCCGTAGAACAGGAAGGCAATCATGCCGGCGGCGATGGCCGGGCGGTCGCGGCGCAGCAGGCCCAGCACGAACACCAGGAACATCAGCCCGTGGGTGACCCCGCTGGCGCCGAGGTGATGGCTGCCCGGCTCGCCCAGCAGCCAGGCGCCCAGGCCGGACCCCAGCCACAGCAGCGGCAGGGCGCGCAGCGAGGCGCGGGGGTAGGCGGTCCCCGCCAGGGTGCCCAGGATCAGCAGGGCCGTCGCGTTGGCCACCACATGCGCCACCGAGCCGTGGAGCAGGGGTGCGGTGAGCAGCCCCCACAGGCCGGCGGCGCTGCCCGGGGTCACGGTCAGCGCGCGCCACTCGGAGCCCTGTTGCGCGGCGAAGACGGCCGCCAGCAGCAGCACGAAGGCCAGGCTGGCATTCAGCGCACGCCGCACGCGGCGGCGGTCGGCAGCCTGCTGGTCGGCGGCGGGCAGGGCGTTCATCCCCTGCAGTTGGGCATGCGCCTGCCCGCGTTCAAGGGAGCCGGGCCTGCGCCCGCGCGGACTGCCGCAGGCTGAGCACGATGGTCGCGCCGATGGTGACGGCCACCACCGCCAGCGACCAGCCGATCGGGATCTTGTAGACGTCCACCAGCAGCATCTTGGCGCCGATGAACATCAGCACCAGGGCCAGCCCGTAGGGGAGCAGGTGGAAGCGGTCGGCCATGCCCTGCAGCAGGAAGAACATCGCGCGCAGGCCGAGCACGGCGAACACGTTGGAGGTCAGCACGATGAACGGGTCGTCGGTGATCGCGAAGATCGCCGGGATCGAGTCCACCGCGAAGATCACGTCGGTGATGCCGATCATCACGATCACGATGAACAGCGGCGTGTAGCGCCGCCGCGCGCCGGCGCCGATCCACAGCGCCCCGCCGAAGTAGCGCCGGGTCATGCGCACGTGCGCGGTGAGCCAGCGCAGGACCGGGTTCCTCTCCAGGTCCGGCGCCTGACCGGCCGCCTTCAGCATCTTCCAGCCCGTCAGCACCAGGAACGCGCCGAACACGTACAGGATCCAGTGGAAGCGGGCCAGCAGCAGGGCGCCGGCGAAGATCAGGATCGCGCGCAGGATGATCGCGGCGATGATCCCGATCACCAGCACGCGCTGCCGCTGCTCCTCCGGCACCGCGAAGTAGCTGAAGATCATCAGGAACACGAAGATGTTGTCGATCGCCAGGGCCTTCTCGACCAGGTAGCCGGTGAGGAATTCCATGCCGATGCGTTCGCCCTCGGCGGCCCCGCCCTGCTGCCCGGCGTACCACCACAGCCACGCGTTGAAGGCCAGCGCCAGCACCACCCAGCCCAGGCTCCACCAGGCGGCCTCGCGGAACGTGACCTTGTGCGGGCCGCCGTGGCGCATCAGCACCAGGTCCACCAGCAGGGCCACGACGACGACGGCCGCGAAGGCCGTCCACAACACGGGGGAACCGATCGTCTCCATGCGCACTCCACGATGCGTGCGCCGGCGGGCGCGTCCACGCGGGAGGCATGGAAGGGAGCGCGCTTCGCCTGGCGGCGAAGGTCTCACTCGCAGGCATCGGGCCTGCCACGGCGCCGGGGCCTGCAGTCCTTGCGGACCTGCCCGGAATGACGACGACGTGCGCGGAGTTACTCCCCTTCTTGGGCGACACTATGCCACTCCGGCGTGAATCCGTCGTCATCCCCCCTGCCATGACCGAGCCCCTGCCCCTCGTCCGCCTGAAGAACGCCTGGCACTCCACCCATCCCTGGATCTTCCAGCGGCTGGTGGAGAAGCCCGCCCAGCGCCCCAAGCCGGGCAGCCTGGTGGAGGTGGCGGCGGTGGACGGCACCTGGCTGGGGCGCGGCTTCTACAACGGCCATTCGCGCATCGCCCTGCGCATGCTGGAGTCCAACCCCGACGTGGCGGTGGACGCCGGCTGGTTCGCGCGCAAGATCGGCGAGGCCGTGCGGCTGCGCCGCGACGTGCTGGGGCTGGAGGCGACCGGCAACGCCTGGCGGGTGTTCCACAGCGAGGGCGACGGGATCAGCGGGCTGGTCGTGGACCGCTACGACGACCTGCTGGTGGTCGGCTTCTTCAGCGCGGGGGCGTGGCGGCACCGGGAGTGGATCTTCAACGCGCTGCGCGGGGAGTTCCCAGGCTGCCGCTTCCACAGCTTCGCCGACGAGCACGTGCAGAAGCAGGAAAGCTTCGACTACAAGGACACCCTGGGCACCGAGCCCGCGGTCATCACCGAGCACGGCATCCGCTTCCGGGCGGACCCGGCCGGCGCGCACAAGACCGGGTTCTTCGCCGACCAGCGCGAGAACCGCGAGTGGCTGTCGCGCCTGTGCGCCGGCAAGCGGGTGCTGGACCTGTGCTGCAACACCGGCGGGTTCGGCGTGTACGCCGCCGTGCGGGGCGCAGAAGAGGTGACCGGCATCGACATCGACCCCGCGGTGCTCGAGATCGCGCGCGGCAACGCCAGGTTGAATGGCTTGCAGGGCAAGGCGATGCCGCGCTTCGTGCAGGCCGACATCTTCCCGTGGCTGCGCGATGCGCAGGCCAATGGCGAGCGCTTCGACGTGGTCATCCTGGACCCGGCCAAGATGACCCGCGACCGCGAGCAGGTGATCCCCGCGCTGAAGAAGTACCTGGACATGAACAAGGCCGCGCTGGGCGTGGTGAAGCCCGGCGGGCTGTTCGCCACCTTCAGCTGCACCGGGCTGGTCGCCGAGGACCAGTTCACCGACATGCTGCGCCGGGCCGCCTACTACGCCGGGCGCACCGTGCAGGTGCTCAGGATCTCCGGCGCGGGCCCGGACCACCCGTGGCTGGCGCAGGTGCCGGAGTCGCGCTACCTCAAGGCGGTGTTCTGCCGGGTGCTGGACTGACCATGCCTGGCCGCCTTGCCCGACCGCACCACGAGCGCCACCGCAGCGAACACATCGGCTGGCTGCGCGCCTCGGTGCTGGGCGCCAACGACGGCCTGATCTCGACCAGCGCGCTGCTGCTCGGGGTCGCCTCGGCCAACGCCACCCCGCAGGTGATCCTGGTGACCGGGGTGGCCGCGCTGAGCGCGGGCGCGCTGTCGATGGCGGCGGGCGAGTACGTGTCGGTCAGTTCCCAGGCCGACACCGAGGCCGCCGACACCGCCAAGGAAATCCGCGAACTCGCGGAGATGCCCGACGCGGAGCTCGGCGAACTCACCCAGATCTACGTGCAGCGCGGCCTGTCGCCGGAACTGGCGCGCGAGGTGGCCCTCGCGCTGACCGCGCACGACGCGCTGGGGGCCCACATGCGCGACGAACTGGGCATCAGCGAGGCCCTGGCGGCGCGGCCGGTGCAGGCGGCGCTGTCGTCGGCGGCGGCGTTCGCGGTCGGTGCGCTGCCGCCGATCCTGCTGGCCTGGCTGTGGCGCGGCGGCAGCCTGTCGGTCGCGATCACCGTTGTGACCCTGGTGTTGCTGGCGGTGCTGGGCGGGCTGGCGGGCCGGCTCGGCGGCGCGTCGGTCGCCAGGGGCGCGCTGCGCGTGCTGTTCTGGGG